>JBOGGE010000207.1:0-4129 GCA_050743865.1 Acidimicrobiales bacterium | reverse complement strand
CACCCAAGCCGTCGACCTGGCGAACTGCGACCCGGTGACCCGGGTGGCCGAGATCGGCGGGGACCCGACGGACGTCGCCCTCGAGTGCACCGGGGCCAGCCCGGTGGTCTGCCAGGCCGCCGGCTCGATCGGCATGCTCGGCACCTGCATCCTCGTCGGCGGTGCCCCGGCCGGGGCCGAGCTTTCCCTCGACCACCCGAGCACCCAGTGGGGCAGGCGCGTGGCCGGCGTCATGGGCGGGTGAGGTCGTGGAGCCGGTCCTGCGGATGCCCCTGGGCCCCCGCCCCCCGTTAGGTAAGGAAGACATCTGTGCCTCCGTCTGGACTTCTCCCATGGCATTGAGCATCAAGAACGACGAAGCCGACCGGCTCGCCAGGGAGCTGGTGGCCGAGACGGGAGAGACCCTGACCGAGGCAGTCGTGGTGGCGCTCCGGGAACGGCTCGATCGCCGGCGGATGGACCAGGGGCCCAGCATGCAGGAGCGGCTGAGCCGACTGGCGCACGACGTCGCCGCCCTCCCCGGTCGCCGACCGCCCGACTGCCGAGGAGCTCGTCGGCTACGACCGCCGGGGGCCTGCCGGCGGCGACGTCGTCGACCGCTTCCTCAGGGACGCCCGCATCGAGGTCGTCCCCGTCGACAAGGACCTGGCCGAGCGCGCCGTGACGGGCCGGCGACGCTACGGGAAGGGGCGCCCACCCGGCCGGCCTGAACTTCGGCGACTGCTTCGCCTATGCCCTCGCCGAGCGGACCGGCCACCCCGTGCTCTGCACCGGCGGCGACTTCGCCGCCACCGACGTGGCTGTCGTGAGCCCGGCCGGCGCCGGTGAGCAGGCGCCTCGTCCGACGTAGCGGCGGCCCAGACCAGGCCCGGACCCCGAAGGCCGCAGTGAGCGGCGCCCCGGCCCGCACCCGCCCGGCCCCGGAGGGCCGGGGTCAGCGCCGGGCGTCGAAGGTCGGCACCAGGCTTCGGGCGGCCCGGGCCTCGTCGACCCGGCCGACCGGGGTGGTGCGGGGGGCAGCGGCGGCGGCGGCCGCCCCGCCCTCCTCCTGTGCCCCGGCCACGATGCGCTCGAACGCCTCGGCCAGGGCTTCGAGGGTCTGGAGGCTCTCGGTCTCGGTCGGCTCGATCATGAGGGCCTCGTCGACGGTCAGGGGGAAGTAGACGGTCGGGGCGTGGAACCCCTCCTCCAGCAGCCGCTTGGCCACGTCGAGGGCCCGCACCCCGTGCGAACGGCGCAGGGTGGCGGCGGCCAGCACCACCTCGTGCATGCAGGGGCGGTCGTAGGGCACATCCAGGGTGCCGGCCAGGCGGGCCCCCAGCCAGCGGGCGTTGAGGACGGCCCGCTCGGCCACCCGGCGCAACCCGTCCCCGCCGTGGACGGCCAGGTAGGTGAGGGCCCGGGCCAGCACCAGGGCGTTGCCGTGCCAGGAGTGCACCCGCCCGATGGAGCGGGGCGGGACCGCCCAGCCGTAGGCGGGGGCCGGGGAGGCGCCACCGGCCAGGCGCACCGGGCGAGGGCCGGGCAGGAAGTCGGCCAGCCGCTCGGACACCGCCACCGGGCCGGCCCCCGGCCCTCCTCCGCCGTGGGGGGTGGCGAACGTCTTGTGGAGGTTCATGTGGACGATGTCGAAGCCCATGTCCCCCGGGCGGACCACGCCCAGGATGGCGTTCAGGTTGGCACCGTCGTAGTAAAGGAGGCCTCCCACCCGGTGGACGGCGGCGGCGATGTCGGCGATCCCCTCCTCGAACAGGCCCAGGGTGTTCGGGTTGGTGAGCATGATGCCGGCCACGTCGTCGCCCAGCACCGCCTCCAGGGCGGCCATGTCGACGCACCCCCGGGCGTCGGACGGCACGGTCGTCACCTGGTAGCCGCCGAGGGTGACCGATGCCGGATTGGTCCCGTGGGCCGAGTCGGGGATGACCACCCGCCGGCGATCCTCGCCCCGGGCGGCGTGGAAGGCCCGCATGAGGAGGAGGCCCGTCAGCTCCCCGGCCGCCCCGGCCGCCGGCTGGAGGGTGGCCGCCGCCATGCCGGTCACCTCGCACAGCGCCGCCTCCAGCTCGACCAGGAGGGCCAGCCACCCCTGGGTGAGCGAGGCCGGCGCCGCCGGGTGGGCAAGGGCCAGGCCCGGGAGCCCGGCCACGGCGTCGCACACCTTCGGGTTGTACTTCATGGTGCACGACCCGAGCGGGTAGGCCCCGAGGTCGACCGAGAACTGGCGGTGCGACAGCCTGGTGAAGTGGCCGACCAGGTCTCTCTCGGAGACCTCGGCCAGCGCCACCGCCTCGGCGCGGAGGTGCCCGGCCGGCACCAGGTCGGCCGCCTCCCACTCCGGCATCCCGGTGGTCCGCAGCTGCCAGCTCCGCCGGCCGGGCGCCGACAGCTCGAAGATCGTGGGCTCGGCGTCGTGGCCGACCAGCGGGGCGCTGGACGCCCGGCCCCCGGCGGCGGTCACCGGCGGGCTGCCTTGTCCAGGGCGGCGGCGTAGCGGTCGACCTCGCCCCGGGTCCGGCGCTCGGTCACGGCCACCAGCAGCCCGTGGGCGGCGTCGCCGGCCGGCAACGACCCGTCGCCCCCCTCCCCGACCAGCTGGGAGAGCGCCACCCCGGCCAGGAACCCCTCGCCGGCCATCCGCTCGACCACGGTGGCCGCCGGAGCCTCGGTGCGCAGGGCCACCTCGCGCAGGACCGGGGCGTCCCCGGTCAGCGGCCGCACCGCGACCGACCCGGCGAGGAGCTCTTGCAGATAGCGGGTGCCCCGGGCGCACCGCAGCGCCACCTCGGCCAGCCCCGTCGTCCCCAGCCAGCCCAGCTGCACCGCCGCCGTCACCGCCATGAGGGTCTGGTTGGTGCAGACGTTGGAGGTGGCCTTCTCCCGGCGGATGTCCTGCTCGCGGGCCCGGAGCGTGGTGACGTAGGCCCGCCGGCCCGAGACGTCGACCGTCTCCCCCACCAGGCGCCCGGGCAGGCGGCGGACGTGGTCGAGCGAGCAGGCGAACAGGCCCAGGTAGGGGCCGCCGAAGGAGAGGGCGGTGCCGAAGGCCTGGCCCTCCCCCACCACCACGTCCGCCCCCTGCTCCCCGGGGGACCGCAGGAGGCCGGCTGCCACCGGGTCGGCCGCCACCACCAGGACAGCGCCGGCGGCGTCACAGATCCGCCGGGCCTGGCCCAGGTCCTCCAGGCACCCGAGGTAGTTGGGGTAGGCGGCGACGACCACCCCCGGGGAGGCGTCGTCGGCCCCGGGCCACAGGGTCGTGCCGCCTCGCAGCGGCACCTCGACCACCCGGTGGCCGGTCCCCGCCGCCAAGGTCCGGAGCACGGCCCGCCAGTGGGGATGGACCCCCGACGACACCCACACCGTCGGGCGCCCGGACGCCCCCACCCCCAGGTTGACCGCCTCGACCAGGGCGCTGGCCCCGTCGTAGAGGGAGGCGTTGGCCACCGGGAGGCCGGCCAGCCGGGCCACCATCGTCTGGTACTCGAAGACGGCCTGGAGGATGCCCTGGGCCACCTCGGGCTGGTAAGGCGTGTAGGCGGTGACGAATTCGGAGCGCCCGGCCAGGGCCCGCACCACGGGCGGGATCTCGTGGTCGTAGGCGCCGGCCCCGGCGAAGCAGACGAGGCGGTCGGACCGGGCCTCGTTGGCGCTGGCCAGCTCCTCCATGTGGGCGAGGACGTCGGGCTCGGGCAGGCCGGCCGGGAGGTCGAGGCCGCCGGCCAGGCGCAGGGCCCCGGGCACGGCGGCGAAGAGCTCGTCGACCGACGACAGGCCGAGGAAGGCCAGCATGGAGGCCAGGTCGTCGTCGGTGTGGGGCAGGTAGTCGCCCATCAGGCCGGCCCGCCGGGCGGGATCGGATCCGCCGGTCGTGGCCAGGAGCGGGTGGGGCCGACCGTCGCCGCCAGGTCCCGGCCGCGGACCGAGACGGTCACCCGGTCGCCGTCGGCCAGCCCGGCGGACGTGTCCACCAGGGCCAGGGCGATGCCGCGCTCGAGCATGGGCGAGAAGTTGCCGCTCGTGACCTCCCCGACCGGCCCGGCCGGTGCTGCGCCGGGGGCGGTCGCCGTCACCGCCGACCCCGCCCGGGCCGGTTGGCGGCCGTCGGCCACCAGGCCCCGCAGCCGGCGCC
>JBOGGE010000206.1:0-4643 GCA_050743865.1 Acidimicrobiales bacterium | reverse complement strand
CGACGGCCGGGTGCGGCGCGCCTACCTGGGAGTGGTCGGCGGCCGCCGGCCCCTGGCCCCGCGCCACGCCACCGCCCTGGCCCGCGGCGGCGGCGTGGGGGTGATCGAGGTCTCGCCCGGGAGCCCCGCCGAAGCGGCCGGGCTGCGGGCGACCGACGTGATCTTGGACGTCGACGGCGCACCGACCGAAAGCGCCGGGGACCTCCAACGCTTGATGGTGTCCGACGCCATCGGCCGGCGGGCGAGCATGCGGGTGCTGCGGGGCGACCGGGTGCTCGAACTGGCGGTGGTCCCGGCCGAGCTGCGCTAGCCCCAGCTCGGGCTCAGACGGCTGACGCCCTCGCCGACGCGGACGGGTCGGCGTCGAAGCGGAGCGCGAAGACGGCGCCGAGACCGTCGCGGCCGGCTTCGGTGAGCCCGACGGCTCGAGCAGTGGGAGCATGGCAGAGCCAGCCGAGCTCGAAGAGCCGGGTGGCGACCGCTCCTCCGAGCGCGCCGGCGCGGAGATGGGCCTGCTCGGTCCAGCCCGCGCAGTAGCGGACGAGTGGCCGGCGCCGGGCGTACAGCACGTCGAGGTCGATGCCGAGCACACCCAGCCCGCTCGCACCGTGGTCGGTGAGGCGGTCGTCGACATCGTGGCCGGGAGCGGAGAGCCGGTCGCGACCAGGAGCGTTCGCGTGGTGGGCAACGTCGGCGCCGCCGATGAGGGCGCCGCCGATGAGGGCGCGCATCAGCGCCACTGGTGCCCTCTTGCTCGTGCGCTTCCACCCGGTGAGCGGCTACAGAGCGACGTAGCGATGGGACACGCTTTGCGTGGTGCAGATCCGTGACACCAGCCTTGCGCTCGGGTCCCGAAGGCCACCGAGGTCGCTGATGCTCACCCTGGCTCCGTCAACGCGGCGTCCCGACTGGTTGGATGACGCGTGGACCAGGCCGTCGGATCACCCGTGTAACGGCACTTCGCGGGCAAGGATCCGGCGTGGTAATGGGACGCCAAGGCGGCGCGGTGGGGGGCGCCCTTCACCCCTCTGCAAACCCACCGGAGTCGTGGGACCCACCGGAGTCGTGGGAAGCCCGCATACGCCCGTGGGTGCAGAGGCGAGCAACGCCGGGCTCCGCTCACCTCGACGACACCGGCGTCATGTCGGAGATGAGGGGGAGCGCCCCGGCGAGTGTGGGGTTCGTGAAGGCCGTCGGCACGCTGACGTCATACACGGTGGATCCGAAGCTCCACCGGGCAAGCACGTGAACGCCATCGGCGGCCTTGTCCATGATCAGAACGCCAGCAGAGCTCGGCAGCCCGCTCGAGTGTGCGAGCTGGATCATCGGCATCAGCACTGCCGCTGTCACTTCACGGGATGTGATCTCGCCCACGAACTCGACCGTCCAGCCGGCATACTTCCACCTGAACGCACAGACCGAACCGGTGCTGGTCACCCCAATCTGGACGACATTGCCGTACAGTACGCGTTGGCGAATGAGCTTGCGACCGGTGGGGCATCCAGAAGGCCTGGCGACGTCTGTTCGCACGACAGTTCGAGCGGCGCTCGCCGACGCCTGCCGCTCGCCGCCGAAGCTCCCGAACCGGTGGGCAGCGCCCGCACAGGCGCCATTGCCGATCGCCTCTGTGTCAAATGGGAGCAGGCCTGGGCACTCGAACAACGAGACCGAGTAGTGGTTGCGGGCCACCGTCGCGGTGCCGGAGAGGGACGGCGGGAGGATGAAGGGCGCCTCGAACGGCACCGACGTCTTTGTTTCGATCGACCGTGCCGCCGCCTTGATCGGTGCGGGCAGTGTCTCGGCATCGAGGTGTCCCCCTTTGCGCCCGGGTAGCGGTGCCTCGTGCACGGCTGGGGTTGTCTTCGACCAGCTCTGGCCGGCGTTCGTGGTGTGCCAGAGATGGTTTGTCGCCAGCGCGGTGGCGTCCGACGGGCCGAAGAAGACGGCGTCCGTCGGACCACCGCCCCCGTCTGTGACCTCGTCCGTCGACCACTGGGCGCCTCCGTCGGTGGTCTGGAGCAACTGGCCTCGGGCGCCGACGGCATAGGCGACAGACGAGGAGACCGTGTCGACGATGCCGAGGTACCCGCTCGACAGCGGACACGCGAAGGGGGCGCATGTCGCACTCTTCGTCCAGCTAGCCCCTCCATCTGTCGAAACCAGGACAGCCTTGCGCTGCTGCCCGCCGATCTGGGTGAACCAACCGCAGACGGCGAACAGCGTGCCACTTCGGGCGGCCGAGACGATCGCCCGTTGGGCGTCGGACCCGCACGAGATCGTGCGCTGCACCCAGGAGCGCCCCCCGTCGGCCGTGAACAAGAGCGGGACTGTCCCCGCCGTCGTGACGTTCGGAGCCGATTCGGGTGTCGGCGGTGCGGCGACCACGTAGGCGGCGGTGGTGCTGACCCGGACGAGCGATCCCCACCAGTGTCCGATCTGGCCTGTTACCGAGGCCGAAGGTGGCTGCGCTGGACTCTGCGCCCAGGTCCGGCCGCCATCTGTGGACTCGTAGACCTGGAGCGGGCAGCGCTGCAGACGTGTCTGGCTCACGGGGTGGGCGCACTTAGCCTCGAGCATCCATATCGAGCTGCCGAGCGCCTCGACCGAGATCACCAGTCCGGATTGGGAATCGGGTTGCCAGCTGGTACCGCCGTCATGGGTCACGAAGAGGGCGGTCCCATAAAGGAAGCCGTCGCCGTGATCGTCGAAGGCCAGCCCGGCTGACGAAGCGACCTCGAACCGGTCGCAGGGCGCCACCGGCACCGGCACCGCGAAGGTGGACCCACCGTCAGTGGTCTTGGCCACCGCCATCTCGCAGAAGCCGCCCCGTGTCTGTTGGAAGAGCCCGTAGCCGAGTGTGGGGTTGAAGAAGGCGATCGTTTGAAGCCGAGGCGGCGAGGTGGGCGGCACGGGCGAGGGAGCACGGGTGGCGGGACCGGTTGGTCCAGCACCTTGGCGTGGTGACGTAGTGGCCTTCGGCTGGCGGGCCTGGCCACCGTTCCCCGAGGCCCCGTAGCCGACCCATGCGCCCGAGGCCGCCAGCACCACTGCGGCGATGCCGATCGCCCAGCGCCGGCGGCGGCGCCGACGGGCCTCCTTGAATAGGACCTGGGGCGAAGGATCGGCCTCGGTCTCAAGAGGTCGCTCGGCCGGAGGTCGGAGCAGCGTCACTGGGGCAGGGCCTCGATCATGGCGATGAGCTCGGCCTTGCGGTAGCCGGAGCGCCGGGCCGTTTCCATCAGCTCACGAACCTGGAGCACGAGCGCGCTCTTCTCCTTGGTGCCGGCCACGGTGATCCCGCGTCCTCGGCGGAACTCGAGGAGCCCTTCGTCTCGCAACACGTGGAGCGCCCGCAGCACCGTGTTCTTGTTCACCCCCATGACGGCGGCGAGGTCCTTGGCGAGCGGGAGACGGTCGGCGGGTCCCGCCTCGCCGTCGGCGATGGCCCGTCTGATCTCAGCGGCCACCTGCTCATGAAGTGGCAGGGGGTCCGACCGATCAACGGCTCCGATAGACATGGTACTAATGATACTAATGGTACTAGATTTGGATTCCCGAACATTAGCCAACGGGAGGATGACCTCCGACCTGAGTGGCGCCGTCCTCTCTCGGCGGGACTCGATCCGCCACAGGCGGCTCCATGCCGAGGCAGCACTGGCCCCGAACGGCGTGTCGTTCCATTGAGCAGGCTGACCATTACCGCCGGTCGGAAGACCGGTCGACCCCCATTGCCCAACCCTCGACCGCTCCGGAGCGGTGCGGTCACAGGTGCCGCGTACCGTGGCGCCATGCCGCAGGTACCACGGTGCACGGGCCGCCAGGTCGTCCGGGCACTTTTGAAGCTTGGTTGGGTGGTGGCCACCCAACGTGGGTCACACGTACAGCTCATGCACCCGACCCGAGGCGGCCGAGTGACGGTGCCCGTGCACTCCGGAGAGACGCTTGGACCAGGCCTTCTCCGGTCGATCCTGAGCCAGGCGGGATTGACCGCCGACGAACTGCGAGCCGGACTGTGAGACGATGAAAGCGATGCGTACCTACTCAATCGTCGTCGAACCGGAGGCTGACGGGACCTACTTCGTCACGGTTCCTGCCCTGCCGGGGTGCTTCACCCGCGGCGAGACTATGGAAGAGTGCCAGCAGCGCGCGGTTGAGGCAATCGAGGTGCACATCGCTGGCCTCGAGGCAGACGGCGAGTCGGTCCCCGAGGAGCACGGCACTCCGCAGCTCATCTCGGTGACTGTCGCCGCGTAGATACTTGCCGATCGGAAGCGGTGCTCGGCGGCACCGCCCATAATGTCGGGTCTCCGGCGAGGTTCACGTCGCCCAGAACGGCGGATGAGAGGGCGAAGCCTTTCGGGCTCCCGACTTCGGCGAGTACGCTCCGTCATTGAAGGGGGTCAACATGGCCGACAAGTCACCTCGTAAAATCGCCTCCAAGAAATCGGGCAAGACGCTCAAAGAGAAGCGTCAGGAAAAGAAGGCCAAGGATCAGAGCCGCCAAGGGCTCAGCCACTGACGAGCTCGGGTGTCTTCGGTGGGACACGTCGCCTACCGCTCGGTGCTCGATAGCCCGCATGTGCCCTCTACCGCCGCCTACGCGTCAGAACGAAGGCGTTGGATGATGCCCTCTAGCAAATTGG
>JBOGGE010000205.1:0-2175 GCA_050743865.1 Acidimicrobiales bacterium | reverse complement strand
TGGCCCATGGTCATGGCCTCGACCTGGTCGTGGGTGACGTAGAGCATGGTGGACGCCAGCCGTCCCTGGAGGGCCACGATGTCGGCCCGCGTCTGCACCCGCAGGGCGGCGTCGAGGTTCGAGAGGGGCTCGTCCATGAGGAAGGCCTGCGGGCTCCGCACGATCGCCCGGGCCAGGGCCACCCGCTGCCGCTGGCCCCCCGAGAGCTGCCCGGGCTTGCGGCCCAGCAGCTCGGTCAAGCCGAGCGTGGCCGCCGCTTCGTCCACCCGCCGCCGGCGATCGGCGCCGTCCAGCCCTCGCTGGCGCAGCGGGAACTCGATGTTCCGGGCCACGGTCAGGTGCGGGTACAGGGCATAGCTCTGGAACACCATCGCCACGTCCCGGTCCTTCGGCTCGACGTCGTTGACCACGTCGCCACCGATCGAGACGGTGCCGGCGTCGATCTCCTCGAGGCCGGCCGCCATCCGGAGGGCCGTGGTCTTGCCGCACCCCGAGGGGCCGAGGAGGACCATCAGCTCGCCGTCGTCGACCTCCAGGTCGAGGCGGTCCACGGCCACGACGTCGCCGTAGCGCTTGGTGGCCCCGCTGAACGCCAGCCTCCCCATTGGCAGGTGCCTACGACCTCGAGACGACGCCCCGGGGGCTGGAGCGCCGGGACCGGCAGGGCAAATTCCCGGCCGGGGGCTGGTCGCCGAGCGCGCCGGGCGTGGCCACGGCGCCACGGTAGCCTGCGGCGCGGACGACGCACGGGTATCTCCGGCCCGCCCGGTGCTCCGTTGGCGGCCGTGGCCGGTTCGGTGGGCCGGTTCGGTGGGCCGGGGTTCGGCGGGCCGGGCGCCGGAGGGGTCGCCGCCGGCCGGTGGCCAGCCTCCGGACGATGGCCAGCCTCCGGACGATCCAACCCGAGAGAGCGAGTGAGCAGAGAGTGACCAGACCAGCGGCACCAGCAGGACCGCCCCCGCTGCGGGCGGGGACGACCTGGGTGGTGGACCTCGACGGCGTGGTGTGGCTCGCCGGTGAGCCGATCCCCGGCGTGGCGGCGGCAGTGGAACGCCTTCGCGCCGCCGGGATCCGGGTCCTCTTCGCCACCAACAACTCGGCCCTCACCGTCGCCCATCTCGTCGGTCGCCTCGGACGGGCCGGGATCCCGGCCGGGAGCGGCGACGTGCTCAGCTCGGCCGAGGCGGCGGCGACCATGGTGGCTCCCGGGGCCAAAGTCCTGGCGTTGGCCGAGGAAGGGGTGACCGAGGCGCTGGCCCGGCGGGAGGTTCAGATGGTCGACGACGGCCCGGTGGACGCGGTCGTGGTCGGCTGGACCCGCCACTTCGACTTCGACCACCTCACCCGTGCCGCCCGGGCGGTGCTCGGCGGCGCCCGCCTCATCGGGACCAACGACGATCCCAGCCATCCGACGCCGGCGGGCCTCATCCCGGGAACCGGCGCGCTGCTCGTCTCGGTGGCCACCGTCGCCGGTGCCGTCCCCGAGGTGGCCGGGAAGCCCTACCGGCCCCTGGCTGACCTGATCACGGCGAGGGTGGGACCCGTCGCCCTGGTCGTCGGGGACCGGGCCAGCACCGACGGGCAGCTGGCCCAGCGGCTCGGCTCGCCGTTCGCCCTGGTGCTGTCCGGGGTGACGGCACCGGGGGATCCGTTGCCGGACCCCCCGCCGGACCACGTCGCCGGCGACCTCGGATCACTTGTGGCGGGTGGCCAGTGAAGGTCGGCGCGGGGACGGGCAGGTGCGGCTCGGGGCTGCTCGCAACTGCAAGCGCGCCTTGGGTACGATCGGTCCGATGGCTGGCGACGACCCCTTCCGCAGGTACCGGGAGATCGGTGCGTTCCTGGGCCAGCTGACCCGGGCCCGGGCCGAGGAGCTCGTCCGCGAGCTGACCCGGGCCGGGGAGCCGCCGCGAGAGCACGCCCAGGAATGGGTGGACGACCTTCTCGACCGCGGCCGGCGGGCCACCGACGGCCTGTTCCAGATGATCCGCTCGGAGGTCGCCAACCAGCTGGACGCCCTCGGGATCGAACCCGAGGATCTGGCCCGGCGGGCCGCCGACCTGCTCCGGCGGTCCGGCAGGTGGGGCCACACCCCCGCCGACTCAGGCGATGCCGGCGGCTCCGGCGGCGGCTCCGGCAGCGGCGGCCGTGGACCCGAGCCGCACGGTCCGGCGG
>JBOGGE010000204.1:0-29313 GCA_050743865.1 Acidimicrobiales bacterium | reverse complement strand
GCGTCGGACGTCTCCCAGACGAGGGTGGCACGGACGACCGTTGAAAGGTCCCGGCCGGCCTTTGTCTGGGGGAGTGTGAGTGTGCCCAGTGTCACCACCGACTGGTCGGTGAACGAGCATGCCCGCTGGTCGTCCCGGGTCAGTCCCGGCACCTGGGCCCGTTGTGACGCCGTCAGTGACCCGTCGGTCTCCCGTTGGAAGAGGGAGAACGTCTCGGTCACGGCAAAGGTACAGGGATGGACATCGTTGTCGATCGACGTGAGCATTGTCGAGATGACAGATATCTGGTGGGCTCGGGTCGACGGTTGAGGGAGGTCCGAGACGACGGCGGCAGCCACCACCACCGCCGCCGCCACCGACACCAGAACGAACCGGCGCCGGTACCACGGCCGGCGGGGGGAGCCGGGCGGCGTCTCGCCCCCCGGGGGACCGAGGAGGCTGCCGGCCCCGTTCCCATCCCCGCTCCCGGAGAGAAGGGTCCTGTCGGTGCCGCCGGTGCCGGGGCTCGTGAACGGGTCGGACGGCGTCACGAAGCCCTGGCCAGGGTAAGAGCATAGTGAGCCACCCCGTGGGCGAACCGCGCTGACTCAGGGGCCGGGAGGGTGAACGCACCCGTCGGCGACTCGTCGGCGACGGGCGTAGCGCTCCACGCCATGGTGCCGTTCGGGCCGATGAAGTAGAGGAGGTTGTTGTGGGAGACGGCCCGGGTCGTCGTGTTGACCGTGATGCCGATGCCGTAGGACGTCCAGATCTTGTCGAGCCGGTGGACAGGCCCGGTCAGGAAGCGCCAGTTGTCGAGCGCCGGCAGCGTGGTCGCCGCCATGATCCCGGCGCCGGAGGTGGCCTTGGTCTCAAGAGGATCGCTGTTGACGGTGAGGAATGTCACCGGCAAGGGGGACGTCCCGACGAGCGCCGCCGCCTGTGCGATCTCCGAGGCCAGCACCGGGCAGATGTCGTTGCAGGCGGCGCTGGCGAAGGTCAGCACCACGACGTGGCCGCGCAAGCTCGCCAGCGACACCGGGGCGCCGGTGGCGGCATCGGTCAGCGACAGCGGCGGGGCCTTGCGTCCCTTGAGCGGGGTCAGGCCCAGGAATTGCCGGAGGGGCGCGTGGAGTTGGGTGCCAGGCGGGGGAGCCGGGCGGGCGGCCGCCGGAGGGGTGGCCGCCGCCCGGCGCGGGGGGCTGGGTCCGGGGCTGTCGACCATTCGATCGACGAGGCTACCGCCCACGCCCGCCACCACGATGGCGGCGATTCCCAAGTACAGGACCCGGCGGGACATGGCGGGAGCCCGCCCGGCGAACGCCTGGGCCCGGTCGATCGGGGCGGTGGCTTGGACCGGAGCCTCCTGATCGAGATCGCCCTGCACTCGGCCCCCGTCGGTCGCCTGAGGTGGATCTGGAGCGTCGGCCGGGCCGTGGGGGCCGGCAGGCCCGGCAGGCCCGGCAGGGCCGGCGCCGGTCTCCCGGGCGTCCAGGGTCACGAGGGGCGGGCCCGAGCCGCGTTGTGGGTCACTGCGGTGCCGAGGGGATCACCGGCTGGCCAGGCCCGGCACGGGACCGGAGCCCTCCCCAACCGCTTCGTTCCCCTGTTCAAGGGTGCTGGACAACGGCGACCGTCCCCATGGCGAAGAAGAGGACCGTCAGGTAGGTGATGGAGTAGCCGAAGAGCCGCATCGCCCGCTGCGGGCTGGGATCGGTGCGCAGGGGCAACGCGTAGGCGAAGAAGCCAGCATCGAGGACGACGGCGATCCCGAAGTAGACCCATCCGAGATGGGCCACGAAGCCGAGGGCGATCGCCAGCCCGCTGACGGCCGCCGTGTAGACCAGCATCTGGCGGACGACCCGGGGCAGCTCGGCTACCGACGGCAGCATCGGCACGTCGGCTCGTGAGTAGTCGTCGCGGTGGCGGATGGCGAGCGCCCAGAAGTGCGGGGGCGTCCAGGCGAAGACGATGGCGAACATGATCCATGCTGCCAGCGAGAGGTGCCCGGTGACGGCGCTCCACCCCACCAGGGCGGGCACTGCTCCGGCCGCCCCTCCGATGACGATGTTGCTCTGATAGCGGCGCTTGAGCCACATGGTGTAGACGCCGACGTAGAAGGCGGCGGCAGCCAGGGAGAGGACGGCCGACAAGAGGTTGACCGTCTGCCACAGCAGGAGGAAGGCCGCCACCTCCAGCGCTACGCCGAGCGCCAGGGCCTCCGCCGGCTTGACCGCGCCCGAGACCAGGGGCCGCCGCTTGGTGCGGTCCATGACGGCATCGATGTCGCGGTCGTACCACATGTTGAAGGTGTTGGCCCCGCCGGCGGCGAACGTGCCGCCGGCGACCGTGAGCACGACCAGCCGGGCCGAGGGGACGTGGGAGGAGGCGACGAACATCACCGGGACGGTGGTCACGAGCAGCAGCTCGATGATCCGGGGCTTGGTCAGGGCGACGAACGACCCCACCCGCGCCAGCGCGGGCATCGGGCGCCGGCCGGCGATGCCGTCAGCGCTGACCGGTCGGACCGGAACCTCCACCGCCGACAGGATAGTCGCCCGCTGCAACCGTTTGCTGGCCGACGGCCGAATGGCTGGTCCGGGGGGCCGACGGCCGGGAGCGCCGGGCGGCGGTCGCACGTAGCCGGACCCGGACGACCGTTCGTTTCCGTGCCTGCCCTCCCGGACCCGGCCTACGCGGCGGCGCTGGCGTCGCTGTCCGGGGTCGGCCCGAAGAAGCTTCGAACCTGGCTGGACGCCTCGACGGCCTCGGTCGTATGGGGGTCGATCGTCGCCGGCCAGCTCGACCGCCGGTGGCGGCAGGACGCGTGCCGCACCGACGTGGCGGCGCTGTGGGAGGCGCACTCGGCGAGGGGGATCGACGTCGTGGTGCGCGGCCGATCGCCGTACCCCGAGTGCCTGGCCGGCGACGCCGAGGCGCCGGCGGTGCTCTTCGCGCTGGGCGACCCGGAGATCCCCGACCGGTACCCCCGGGCGGCGATCGTCGGGACCCGGACGGCGACCCGGTACGGGCTCGGCCTGGCTGCCCAGCTCGGTTCCGACCTGGCGGTGGCGGGAGTGGCGGTGGTATCGGGGCTGGCCCTTGGCATCGACGGGGCCGCCCACGAGGGAGCCGTGGCGGCGTGGGAGTCGGGCCGGGGGAAGGCGGCTCCGCCCGTTGCCGTGGTCGCCGGAGGGCTGGACAGCCCCTATCCGCGCCGGCATGGGCCGTTGTGGCGCCGGGTGGCGGCAGCGGGGACCGTCCTTTCGGAGGCGCCGGTCGGCGCCGCCGACCTCGGTTGGCGGTTCCCGCAGCGCAACCGGATCCTGGCCGCGCTGGCTGACGTGGTGGTGGTGGTGGAGTGCCACGCCACCGGCGGGTCGCTGCACACCGTGCGGGCCGCCACCCGGCGCGGCATCGCCGTCGGTGCGGTGCCGGGCTCGGTGCGCAGCCCGGCCTCGTCGGGGACGAACGACCTGCTGGCCGACGGCTGCTTCGTGGTCCGGGACGCCACCGACGTGCTGGTGGCCATCGGCCTGGCTCGGGCCGGCCTGGCCGGCGCCGGCGCGGCACGCACGGCGCCACCACAGATCGCCCCGGGTGCTCCCGGCATCGACCCGCCGGTCGCGCTCCCGGTCGACCCTCCCGCGGCGCCCCTCGCCAGCCTGCCGGTGGCGTCGGCCGGTCGGCTGGTGCCCTCAGGGTCCGGTGACGTCGCCATCCGGCCGCCCGGCGGCCCGGCGTCGGCGGTCCTCGACGCACTCGGGTGGGAACCGTGCTCGCTCGACGAGATCCTGCGCCGTACGGGGCTTTCGCTCGACCGGGCCTCCGCCGCGTTGGAAGGGCTGCGGGCGGATGGCCAGGTGCACGGGGCCGGCGGCTGGTGGGAGCGGGCGTGACCGGCCACCATGGAGGGCATGCGGTGGCTCGTCGATGGCATGAACCTGATCGGGTCGCGCCCTGACGGTTGGTGGCGGGACCGGGCGGGTGCCCGACGGCGGACGGTGGACCAGCTCGCGGCCTTCGGGAGGCGTCCCGACGTCGAGGGTGTGGCCGTGGTCTTCGACGGCCATGACCGGGCGGACGAGGTGGCCGGAGGGAGAGCCGCTGGTGTCGACGTCTCCTTCGCTCCCGGTGGTCCCGATGCGGCCGATCGCGTCATCGCCGCCATCGCCGGGCGAGCGGTCGACCCGGCCGGCATCACCGTGGTCACGTCCGATGCCGGGCTGGTGTCGCAGGTGCGGTCGGCCGGGGTGAAGGTCATGGGGGCGGCCGCCTTCCGCCGCCTGATGGACCAGGCGCCTGCCTGAACCGGCACCGCCTGACCGGCGCCTGCCTGAACCGGCACCGCCTGATCGGCGCTTGCCTGAACCGGCACCGCCCGGACTGCCTCGGCGGGCTCGTTCGTCCCCGTAAGCTGGTTTACCGTCGTGGACGCTTCCTTGCGAAT
Organism: Acidimicrobiales bacterium; assembly: GCA_050743865.1. Classification (GTDB taxonomy): domain Bacteria; phylum Actinomycetota; class Acidimicrobiia; order Acidimicrobiales; family RAAP-2; genus DAHUZJ01. The sequence goes on along the minus strand of JBOGGE010000204.1, from coordinate 24,884 downwards.
AGGTTTGGAGCTGCCCGCGCTCCCCTCACCGATGGCCGTCAGCGAGACCGGCCCCACCGGTGCGACCCGCTGGAAAGAGGAAGCCTGGAAGGAGGCAGCCGGCGTGGTGGGCCGGGAACCCTGCTTCGGCGCCGTGTGGGTCGGCGGGGGACCGGGCGCCGCCACGGGAGACACCTGCGACCCCTGCACGCTGGCCGGGGGGCTGATCGAGATCGTTCCACGTGGGTTGTTGGGAGTGGTCTCGGCGGTCGGGTCCGGCCGCCACCCGGCCGTGCTGGCGCGTGACGTCACGGCGCTCGACGTCGTGTCCGGGGGGCGGGCAGCCGTGCTGCTCCGCCCGACCGGTCCCGCCCCTGACGGCGGCGCTGCCGGAGGGGAGGCCGACCAGCGGGTGGCCGAGGCGGTGGCGGTGTGCAGGGCCGTGATGACCGAGGAGAGCCCGCTGTTCGAAGGCCGTCACTACCACGTGGCCGGCGCTGTCAACCGCCCGGGGCCGGTCCGTCCCGGCGGTCCTCCCCTCGTCGTCGACCTGAGCTTCTCCGTCCCCGTCGCCGCCGCCGCCGGCGATCCGTTCCCCGGCACACCGGCAGCCAGGGAGCGGGCAGCTGCCCCGCCGCTCGGGTCGGTGCCGCTACCGGAGCGGGTGGCCCGGTTGGCCGCCATGGCTGACGCGGTCGTCGTCGCCGGCGGCGCCGACATGGTCGCTGCCTGCCGGGCCGCCGTGGGCCGAGCCGACGGGGACCGGGGAGCCCTCCTGTGGCGGGGAGCCCTGGGCTCGGGTGGAGCCGGTCTGGAGGCGGCGGCGGACGAGGCGGCCGAGCTCCTCGACGCTGGCGCTGACGGGTTGGTGGTGACCGTGGCCGGCACCGACGGCGGCGTGCCCGCCACGGTCGGCGGGCTGGCTGGCGCGGTGGCCTGGCTGGCCGCGGCACTGGGTCCCCTGGTCGGCCGACGGTGGTGAGCGGGGAGCCGGCGTCGGCCGAGAGCCGAGCCGCCGCCGTCACGGGCGAGGAGCCCCCGGAGCCTGACGTCACCGGCAGCGGTCGCCGGCGCCGTGCGGCACGTTCCACCGACCCGAGGGCCGAGCCCTGCCCCGGTGCACCGACGGCCGTCGCCGGCCTTCACCTCCCGGCCCTGGACGGCCTCCGAGCCGTGGCAGTGGCCGGGGTGCTCGCCTACCACCTCCGGCTTGGCTGGGCGTCCGGCGGCTACCTCGGGGTCGACCTCTTCTTCGTGCTGTCGGGGTTCCTCATCACCTCGCTCCTGCTCGAAGAGCAGATCACCACCGGCACCATCCGGCTCGCCGCATTCTGGGCCCGCCGGGCCCGCCGGCTCCTCCCGGCCCTCTTCCTCCTCTTGGCGGCGATCGGCGTCTACGTGGTCGTCCTCGGCCGGCTCGGCCCTCAGGGATCGGTGGCTCACATCGACCTTTCCGGGCTGCGGGGTGACTCGCTCGCCACCCTCTTCTACGTGGCCAATTGGCATTCGATCTTCGCCCACCAGTCGTACTTCGGGGAGTTCGCCGCCCCGTCGCTGCTGCGGCACACCTGGTCGCTCGCCATCGAAGAGCAGTTCTACCTGGCCTGGCCACCGATCTTGATCTTGTTGCTCGCCTGCTGGCGGCGGCGGCGGCGGTGGCCCGGGTTGGGATGGCGTCCGCTCCTGGGGGCGGTGGTGGTAGGCGCCGGTCTCGGTTCTGCCGCGTTGATGGCGGTCCTGTACCACCCGGGCACCGATCCCACTCGGGTGTACTTCGGCACCGACACCCGTATCTTCGACATGCTGGCCGGGGTCGTCGTGGCGGTGGCCGTCGCCGGACGGCGCCAGCCGGGTCGTCGTGCCCGCGCCGTGCTGCACGCCGTCTCGCTGCCGGCGGCGGCCGTGCTGGCCCTCTTCTGGATCTTCTCCGGCACGGCCAGTGGCCTGCCCCGCAGCGGGATGTTCGACGGCGGCATGCTGCTGTGCGCCGGTCTGGGGGCGGTGGTGGTGGCCGACGTCCGCCAGATCCACCGGGGACCCCTGGCGGCGGTTCTGTCCCAGCGGCCGCTGCGATGGGTCGGCACCATCTCCTACGGCATCTACCTATGGCACTGGCCCATCTTCGTCGCCATGACGAGTGCCCGCACCGGACTGACCGGCGCAGGCCTCGACCTGGCCCGGGTGGGGACGTCGCTCGTCGCTGCCACCGCCAGCTACTACCTGGTCGAGCGCCCGCTGCGGCGGTGGAACATGGCCGGGTGGCCCCGTTTCGCCCTGGCCCCGATGGCGGCGGCCGTCACGGCGGCCGTGGTGGTCGCCGCCACCTTCCCGGCGGTGGCGGTCCCCGCCCCCGCCGCCGCCGGCACGCCCATGCTGGCCAGCGGGCAGCGGGTCCCCGGTGCCGGTGGCTACCAGGGCCAGGCGGTGATCGACCTTCCCCGCTTCGGACCGGGGCACCCGTTGCGAGTCACCGTCATGGGGGACTCGGTGGCTCGGGTGGCCGAACCGGCCATCGCCGCCGCCCTGGGCGCCACCGGTGAGGTGTCCGTCACCAACGGCGCCATCGACGGCTTCGGGCTCAACGTCGACCCGACGTGGCGTGCCGGCATCCCGCGGCTCGTGGTGGACGACCGGACGCAGTTGGTGCTGGCCACCTGGAGCTGGGACGACAGCTGCACCCCGTCGACAGCCGCTCGGGCCAGTCACTACGCCACCCTCGCCTGCGCCCTCCAGCACCCGAGACGGTACCGGGCGATGCTCGGGCAGGCCGTTCGACTGATGCTCACGAAGGGCGGCGCCTCGGGGGTCGTGTTCCTGCAGTTCCCGCCGAGCGGCCCGCCGACGGACGCCGCCGCACCGGGCGACGCGGGGGCGGAGGGGCCCGGGCGGGCGGCGGGAGAGGCGGCATGGAACCGGATCGTGCGGTCGCTGCCGTCCGCCTTCCCCGGAAAGGTGATGTACCTGCCGGTGGCGCCCTCGGTCCTGCTCGACGGGAGCTTCACCCAGTGGCTACCCCCGTCCGGCCGGCCCGGCGCCCCCGGGGACCGCTGGGTGCGGGTCCGGATGGAGGACGACGTCCACCTGTGCCCGTCGGGGGCGGCCCGCTACGCCGACGCGGTGCTGGCTGACCTGTCGGCCGTCTTCCACCTGCCGCCGGCCGGCACGGGGTGGTCGGTGCAGGCGTGGGTGAAGGACCCGATCTACGACATCCCGCCGGGCTCCTGCCCCGACGACCATCCACCGGCCTCGTCTCCCCAAAGGGTGGTTGCCGACCACACTCGGGCCGGTCGGTGAAGAGGCCCTGAGTCGCCGGCGGTCACTCCGGCTGCATCACGATATGGTCGGTGCGGATACGAACCGTGATGCGCGTCTCGTCCGGGCGGCGCATCGGGTACGAGTCGACGCCGAGGTACTTCTTGGCCAGGCGATCGATGTGCGCGTCGGCACCGTCGGTGGTCACCTCGGTGACCGTCCCGCGCACGACCACCACGTTGTAGGGGTTGCCCGGGTCGATCACCGTCACGGCGACCCGGTGATCGCGCTCGACGTTGCGGGCTTTCGCCCGACCCTGGGCCGTGTTGACCATCAGGTCGTCGCCCTCCACCTCGATCCACAACGGCGTGGCCTGCGGGCCGCCGTCAGTGGCGACGGTGGCCAGGGTGGCGATGACGGGACGGTCGATGAGCGCTCGCCCGGCGTCGTTCAGGCTGTCGGTCACGTATGCCCTCCTTGGGTTCGGTTCAACTGACGACGGTCCGGTGGACAACCCGCTTCGGCATCGTGGGGACGACTCTACCCATCGCGAGGTACTTTCGGCCGATGCGGATCGGTGCCCACGTTCGAGCCGGCGGCCAGCTGGTGCCGGCCCTCGAACGCGGGGCGCAGATCGGGGCCGAGGTCGTCCAGGTGTTCACCCAGAGCCCCCGGGCCTGGAAGCCGACCCAGTACGGCCCCGACGTGCTCGCCGGCTACCGGGCAGCCCAGGCTGCCCACCCGACGGTGTCGGCGACCTACTGCCACGCCACCTACCTGATCAACCTGGCCACCGACGACCCGGCGCTCCTGGCCCGGTCCCGGGCCTGCCTCGTCGCCAACCTCTCGGTGGCCCGGGGGATGGGGGCCAGCGGCCTGGTGCTCCACCTGGGCAGCCACAAGGGATCGGGGTTCGAGGGCTGTGTCGCCCAGGTGGCCGACGCCCTGGTCGAAGCGGTGGAGACGGCGACCGGCCCGGTCCCCGCAGAAGCGGTGGACCGGGCGGCGTGCCCCATCTTGGTCGAGAACGCTGCCGGCGCCGGCGGCACCGTGGGGCGCAGCATCGACGAGCTGGCGGCGGTGCTCGACCGGGCCGCGCTGGGCCCGGCGTTGGGAATCTGCCTGGACACCCAGCACCTATGGGCATCCGGCGCCGGCTTCTGCACCCCTGACGAGGCCGACCAGGTGGTTCGGGCCGTCGACGCCTCGGTCGGTCTGGGGCGCCTCGGCTGCCTCCACCTGAACGACTCGAAGGTCGAGCGGGGAGCCAACCGGGACCGCCACGCCAACGTGGGCGAGGGCACCATCGGTGCGGCCGGGTTGGGGTGCTTCCTGGCCCATCCCGCCCTCGACGGGTTGAGCGCCGTGCTCGAGGTCCCCGGCACCGGCGACGGACCGCGGGCCGAGGACGTCATGGTGGCCCGGCGAGCGTTGGCCGCCGGACAGCGCCGCTGGGGGCGACGACCGGCAAGCGGGAGTTGCCAACCGGCCGGTGGCGGTCCCATGCTGGCTCCCGGACCGGTCGAGCCGGCGAGCGAGGAGGCGACGTGAGCACCCGCATCGAGACCGACAGCATGGGGCAGGTCGAGGTGCCGGCCGACCGGTACTGGGGCGCCCAGACGGCACGATCGCTCCAGCACTTCGCCATCGGCAGCGACACCATGCCCCGTTCGCTCATCCGGGCCATCGGTGTGTTGAAGGAGGCGTCGGCGCTGGTCAACGCCGACCTGGGAAAGCTCGATCCGCACCTGGCCGACCTCATCGCCGCTGCCGCCCACCAGGTGGCCGCGGGTGAGCTGGACGACCACTTCCCGCTCCGGGTGTGGCAGACCGGGAGTGGGACCCAGACCAACATGAACGCCAACGAGGTCATCGCCAACCGGGCGGTCGAGCTCGCCGGCGGGGTCATGGGGTCCAAGTCGCCGGTCCACCCCAACGACCACGTCAACATGTCCCAGTCGTCCAACGACACGTTCCCCACCGCCATGCACATCGCCGTGGTCGAGGAGCTCACGCACCGGCTGGTGCCGGCGGTGCGCGCCTTGCGCGACGCGCTGGACGAGAAGGCTCAGGCGTTCGGTGACGTGACCAAGATCGGCCGGACCCACCTCATGGACGCTGTTCCGCTCACGCTGGGCCAGGAGATATCCGGTTACGTGGCCCAGCTCGACGCCGGATTGGCGCGTCTCGACCAGACCCTGCCCGGTCTCTACGAGCTGGCCGCTGGCGGGACGGCGGTCGGGACCGGTCTCAACACCCACCCGGAGTTCGGCGTCCGGGTCGCCGCCAGGATCGCCGAGCTCACCGGGCTGCCGTTCGTGACCGCACCCAACAAATTTGCCGGGTTGGCCGCGCACGACGCCGTCGTGTGGGCGAGCGGTGCCCTCCGGGTCCTGGCGGTGTCGCTCACCAAGATCGCCGACGACATCCGGTGGCTCGGATCGGGTCCCCGGAGCGGGCTGGGAGAGCTCGTCCTTCCGGCCAACGAGCCCGGGTCCTCGATCATGCCGGGGAAGGTCAACCCGACCCAGTGTGAGGCGATGATCATGGTGTGCATCCAGGTGATGGGCAACGACACCGCCGTGGGTATCGCCGGCTCGCGCGGGAACCTCGAGCTCAACGTGAACAAGCCGGTCATGGCCCACAACGTGCTGCACTCCGTCGACCTGCTCACCGGGGCCTGCGGCGGATTCCGGGAGTTCTGCGTCGAGGGCCTGGCCCCCAACCGCCAGCAGATCCGGCGCCACCTCGAGAGCTCCCTCATGCTCGTCACCGCCCTCAATCCGATCATCGGTTACGACAAGGCAGCCGACGTGGCCAAGAAGGCGCACAAGGAGGGAACGACGCTCCGCCAGGCGGCGGTGGCGCTCGGGTACCTGACCGGTGAGCAGTTCGACGAGGCGGTCCGGCCCGAGGAGATGACGCACCCGTGACCGGTGCTCCCCGACGTCGGGGGATCGACAGTGCCACAGGGAAGGAGCGACGGCGATGCCCGAGAAGATCCTGAGTGCCGAGGCAGTGGATGAGGTGTTGGCGAGCGGCCACTTGGGGTGGCGGCGCGACGGCGACACGCTGGTGAAGGAGGTGCGGCGCCGAGACTTTGCCGCCGCCCTGTCGTTCGTCGACGCCGTGGGTTCGCTGGCCGAGGAGGCCGGCCACCATCCCGACATCGACATCCGGTGGAACCAGGTCACCCTGCGCCTCTCGACCCATTCGGCGGGAGGGCTCACCGCCCTGGATCTGGACCTGGCGGGACGGGTGGATCGGCTGCCCGAGCCGGATCCGGCCTAGCGGGGCGGAGGGCCGGCACCGGTTGGGGCCGGGGTGGGCGCCGGCCGAAGGGCGCCGGATCGTTCCGGCCTGAGGGCGTCGGCCGGGTTGCCATCGCCCGGGCCGGAGGGACGGGTGCCGGTCAGTGCACCGGGAGGTCCCACAGCGGGAACCAGCGCGAGAGGTCACCTTCGACGGGGAGGTCGCCCCCGACAACGGCGCGGATGCGCAGCTCGAGCTCGCTGTCCCGGTGCTCGTGCCCGTCGGGGGCGAAGGGATAGAAGGTCCCCCGCTTGTAGAGGTAGACGAGGAACAGCGGTCGTGCGTCCCGGTCGGCGTCAGCCCCCGGGACCAGGCCGAAGACGGAGCACAGCAGCAAAGGACCCCAACCACTCTCGGTGAGGGACGTGTTGACCAGGTGGACACGCGTCACCAGGTCCTCGACCTCGGGGTCGTCCAGCAGAAGCCAGCGGTAGCCGTAGGCGTCTTCGGCCTGGCTGAGGGTGCCGATGGCCGGCCCCTTCCCGGCCCCGGCCCCGGTGCCCTTGCTGCTCGGGTCGTCCGAGGTCCCGACCGCGGTGCTGTCGTCGGGGATGTCGAGCAACTCGGTGATCTCGCGCTGGACGTCCGCCACCTGTTGGCCGGCCGGGGGCTTCCAGCACACCCCGGCCCGGCCCGACGGCACCAAGCCGGCCGCCGTCTGGAGGGTGATCGCCGCCGAGGGAAGCGAGAACAGCGCGTCCAGGTTGGCCCGGACCGGCTTGGTACGACCGAGAATGGTGTCCAGCAACCCCACCGTCAGCTCCGCCGGGCCGGACGGGACGGGCACCGGGCGGCGTGGTGCCGGCGGCGGGCGGGACCGGTCAGTGGGCCTCTCCCAGCTGGGTCTCGAGCTCGGCAAGCTGCGCCAGCCGGCGCTCGAGCGACGGGTGCGTCGAGAAGATGGCGCCGATCGACAACCCGGAACCCTGCTGGCCGGGCCCGCGGCGCTGGGTCACCGCCGGGGCGAAGAAGAAGGCGTTGAACGGCTCGGCATGCCGGAGGTCCCTGCTGGGGATACGACCCATGTCGCCGGTGATCTTGACCAGGGCCGAGGCCAGGAGGGACGGGCGTCCGATGAGAATGGCCCCGGATCGGTCGGCCGCCAGCTCCCGGTAGCGGGAGAGCGCCCGGGTCAGGAGGAAGCTCACGGCGTAGACGACGATCGAGGCCGCCATGACCATCATCTCGATCGCCACCAGCTGGCCGCCGCTCTGTGTGCTCCGACCCCGTCCTCCGCCGCCGAACCCGCCGAACAGCCCGGCGTAGAGCATCATCCGGGTGGTGAGCCCGGCCAGCACTCCGAGCGAGCTGGCGATCGTCATGATGGCCACGTCCCGGTGGGCGACGTGGGAGATCTCGTGGGCGAGCACGGCCTCCACCTCGGGCTCGTCCAGGCGGCGCAGCAGCCCGGTGGTGGCGCAGATCACCGCTGCCTTTGGGCTTCGACCGGTGGCGAAGGCGTTCGGGAAGTCGGTATCGGCCACCGCCACGCGGGGCTTGGGCATGTCGGCCAGGGCGCACAGGCGGTCGACGACACCGTGGAGCGCCGGCTCCTGCTCGGGCGTGACGACCCGACCGTGCATGCCCCACAAGGCCACCTTGTCGGAGAACCAGTACTGGAGGAAAAGCAGCCCGAAGATCACCACGAAGAGGATCACGAAGCTCTTGAACAGCTGCCAGAGGATGGCGCCGAAGATGGCATAGAGGACGACGAGCAGGAGCCCGGTGACGAACATCCGGGTGGACAGCCCGTGGTCGGCCGGGATCTTTGACGAGATGGCCATCAGCCGGTCCTGCCTCCATTCCCCCCTGCGGTGTCGTCGGCCCCGTCGGACGTGGCGGTCCCCGTACCGGGTCCGGCGCCACCGGGCGCCGGACCACCGGGCGGTCCGGCGCTGCCGACCGGCGCCCCGTCGACGACCTCGCCGTCGACGGCGTCGTCTCCCGGCGCCGCGCTGTCGCTCGAGGTCCCGTCGGTCGTCGTGCCCCCACCGGCGGAGGAGGGGAGGGCTCCGGCCGGAGCAGCCGCCCCCAACTCGGCCCTGAGCGCGGCCAGCTCGTTGTCCACCTGAGAGGTGGTCGACACCTTGTCCAGCTGGGACTGGATGTCTGTCACCGGCGCCGTGAGGTCGGTCAGGGCGCCCGAGGAAAGGAGCTCGTCCATCGCCCCCGCCCTGGCCTGCATGCCGGCGATCTTGTCCTGGGCACGCTGCATCGCCGCCCCGGCGTCGCCCATCGACGAGGAGATGCCCGACACCGCCTCGCCCACCTTGGTCTGGGCCTCGGCCGCCGTGTAGCTGGCCTTGAGGGTCTCCTTCTTGGTGCGGAACTGCTCGATCTGGGCCTGGAGGTGCTGGGAGGTGGCCACCAGGCGGTCCTCCTGCTCGGACACCTGGTCGTGCTGGCCCTTCAGATCGGTCAGCTGCTCGCTGAGCGCCGCCCGCCGGGAGAGCGCCTCCCGGGCCAGGTCCTCGTTGCCCTGGCTCAGCGCCTGCTTGGCCTGCACCTGGAGCTTGTCGCCCTGCTTCTGGAGCTGGGAGGCCTGGAGCTCGATCCGCTTGCGGGCGGTGGCCACGTCGGCCACGCTCCGCCGGACCTTCTGGAGGCTGTCGAGCTGCTTCTCGTAGGAGAGGTCGAGGGACTGGCGCGGATCCTCGACCCGGTCAAGGGCCTTGTTCGCCTTGGCCTGGAAGATGCTCTTGGTTCGCTGCCACACCCCTGGCACGCTTCTGGCCTCCTGTGGGCGATCGCCGGTGACGGTGCCGGCCCGTCCCACGAGCATAAGGCCCCGGGACGTGCGGCGGGGCACGGCCGGTGTTGCCGGTACCCTCTTGCCGGTGCCTGGACGCCGCTGCCTCCTGACCGTACACGCCCATCCCGACGACGAGGCGTCGAAGGGGGCCCCGACGGTGGCCCGGTACCACCGCGCCGGGGTTCACGCCGTGCTGGTCTGCTGCACCGGGGGTGAGGAGGGCGACATCTTGAACCCGGCCCTCGATCGGCCCGAGGTACGGTCCGACCTTCCCGCCGTCCGGCACCGCGAGCTGGCCAGGTCGGCCGAGATCATCGGGTACGACGAGGTGGTGCTGCTTGGCTACCGGGACTCGGGCATGGCCGGCACCGAGGCCAACGCCCGGCCCGAGGCCTTCGCCAACGCGCCACTGGACGAGGCGGTGGGCCGGCTGGTGGCGGTGGTGCGCCGGGTGCGCCCGGATGTGATCGTCACCTACGGGGAGGACCAGTCCGACTATCCCCACCCGGACCACCTGCGGGTCCACGAGATCAGCCTGGCCGCCTGGGACGCCTCGGGCGACCCCGGCCTGTTCCCCGAGGCCGGGGCGCCGTTCGCTCCGTCGAAGCTCTACTACACCGTCTGGCCTCGCCGCCGCATGCGGGAAATGCACGAGAAGTTCAGGGAGCTGGGGATGCCGTCGCCCTTCGACGAGAGGTGGCTGGCCCGGCTCCAGCGTGAGGAGCCGGTCACCACCTCGGTCGACCTCACCGGCTTCGTCGACGTCCGCGCCGACGCCCTCCGCGCCCACGCCACCCAGGTCGACCCCACCTCGCCCTTCTGGTTCGGCCTGCCGCCGGAGGTCCAGCGGGACCTGCACCCCTACGACGAGTACTTCCTGGCCCGGAGCCGGGTCGGTGAGGCGGAGGTACCCGAGGACGACCTGTTCGCCGGGATCGGCTGATCCGCCCCCGGCACCAGGAGCCCCATGTCAACGGTCCTGGCGGCAGAGCCGGCGGAGCGGCCGGTAGCCGAGCAGCGTCACCCCCGCCTCTTCCAGCGCCTTGTGGAGGGCGCCGTCCTCGCACACCAGGCGGTGGTCGTCGACCCGGGCTTCCCAGTCGGTGGCCACCGCTCGCAGCTCGGCGCTGTCGACGGCCGGGCGCAGGTGCAGCTCGGTGACCCCGGGCTGCAACCGGCCCAGGAGGGTGGCGAGCATCGACCGGGTGGGGCCGGTCACGGGCAGGACGTGGTCGGCGAACACCGCCCCGGCCTCCTCGGCCAGGGCCCGGGCCGGGAAGCCGAGACGGTTCTCGGCCGGCAGGCCGGCCACGTGCACCGGGAGCCCGAACTCGATGGCCAGGTCGAGGTAGATGTCGAAGAACTCCGGCCGGTACTGCAGGGTGCCCAGGTGGGTGTCGAGGTGGCTGACGTCGAAGCCCCACAGGATGGCCCGCTCGATCTGGGCCCGGCACTCCCGCCTCGCCTCGTCCAGGTCGGCGTGATCCCAGACGTCCTGGACGGTGTGGGGAAAGCCCCCGTCACCGCCGAGGAGTGACGGGGACAGCGTGATGGGACCCCACCGGTAGAGGTCCCACTCGGCGTTGAGCGTGAGCTGCACCCCGACGTCCTCCCCGCGGTAACGAGCCGCCGCCTCCCGGGCCCAAGGGCACGGCACCATCAGCGACGCGCCGGTGACCAGGCCCGTGCGGAGGCTCTCGTAGACGCCGACGTTGGACGAGTGGCACAGGCCGAGGTTGTCGGCCGTGACGACGAGCAGCTTGGCCTCGGCGCCGTACCCGAGTCGCTCGGCCAAGCTGGGCATGTCATGACGGTAGCGCCGCCGCCGGCGGTTCCGGTTCCCGATCGGCTGGTGGTCAGCCCCCGGTCGGGTGGAGGGCGGCGTCCTGGGAACGAGCCTGCTCGGCCAACCGGAGCTGGTGGGCCGCCAGGCTGCTGGCCAGCGCCTCGTCCGAAAGGGAGAGGACGCGGAGGGCGAGGAGGGCGGCATTGTGCGCCCCGTTGACCGCCACCGTCGCCACCGGCACGCCGCGCGGCATCTGGACGATGGAAAGGAGGGAGTCAAGACCGTCGAGCGTGGCCAGGGAGATGGGCACGCCGATCACCGGCACGGTGGTGACCGAGGCGAGCATGCCGGGCAGGTGAGCGGCACCCCCAGCCCCGGCGACGAGCACCTTCACCCCGCGCCGGCGGGCGTCGCGGCCGAAGGCCAGCATGTCGTCGGGGGTGCGGTGGGCCGAGACCACATGGACCTCCCGGGGGACGCCGAACCCGTCCAGGACGTCCACCGCCGCCCGCATGACGACCAGGTCCGACGAACTGCCCATGACCACCGCCACCACCGGGTCGCCGGCGGCCCCCGGAGGCAGCTGGTCGGGTGGCGCCTTCGATCCGCTCGGTCCCGTCACCTCGACCCGCCCGACCCGCCCGACCGGGGCCCTGTTGTCGTTCCGGCGAGGTCGCCGCCGCCGGCAGGACAGGCGATGCCCGGCGGCACCGGCGTGCCCAGGGCGGCGGCCGCCTCCCAGGCCCGGGTCCGCACCACGGCGGGGTCGGCGCCGCACACGGTCACGTGTCCCAGCTTGCGGCCGGGGCGGGGGCGCTTGCCGTAGAGGTGCACGTGGGCCCCCGGCACCGCCAGCGCCCGTTCCAGGCCTCCTGCGGGGTCCCACCCGCCGTGGGCGCCGAGCACGTTGACGCTGGCGACGGCCGGTGCCGTCGCCTCGGTCCTTCCGACCGGCAGGTCGAGCACGGTCCGCAGGTGGTTCTCGAACTGGGACGTCACCGCTCCTTCGATGGTCCAGTGGCCGGTGTTGTGGGGCCGGGCCGCCACCTCGTTGACGAGGAGCCGGCCCCGGGCCGAGAACAGTTCGACCGCCATCACGCCGGTGGAGCCGGCGACGTCGGCCACTTCCAGGGCCAGCGCCTGGGCCTGGGAGGCCAGGGCGGCGTCGAGGCAGCCGGGCAGAAGCACCTCCCGGCAGATCCCGTCGACCTGGACGGTCTGGACCGTCGGCCAGGTCGCCGCCTCGCCTCCGGGCCGGCGGGCCACCAGGACGGCCAGCTCGGCATCGATGGGCACCCGCTCCTCGACCAGGAGGCGCAGGCCGGCGCCGGCAGCCCGCTCGCAGACCAAGAGGGCGGCGGGCGCGCCGTCGACCGGCCACACGCCTTTCCCGTCGTAGCCGCCGCGTGCGGCCTTGAGGACGAGCGGCCATCCGTGGTCGGAGGCGAACTTCTCCACCTGCGCCGCCATCTCGATGGCGTCGCCCTCGACCACCGGGGCGAACGCCGGGACCGCCACGCCGGCCCCGGCCAGGCGGGAACGCATGGCCACCTTGTCGACCGCCATCCGCAGGGTTCCCGGTCCCGGGCGAACGATCGTCCCGCCCGCTTCCAGCGACGCCAGCAGGTCGACGTCGACCTGCTCGTGGTCGAAGGTCACCACCCGGGCCCGGCCGGCGAGCAACCGTAGGGCGGTGCCGTCCCCGGGCGGCCCGACCAGGGTCTCGGTCGCCAGCGGGACGGCCGCGTCGTCCGGGCGCTCGGCCAGCACCACCACCGGGATCCCGAGGGGGCCGGCCGCCTCGCACATCATGCGGGCGAGCTGGCCGGCCCCGACGATGCCCACCGGTCCGATCGCGGGGCGGCCACCGTCCGATGGCGTCCCCCCGGCGGGGGCGGGACGGGCGGCCGCAGCGGGGCGGGGCACGTCGGGGAGGCTACCGGCCGGGGAGGGCCGGCTGCCGCCGTTGCCCACGGGAGGTACGGGACGTGGGGGGGGCGGCTCGGCCTGACCGCGGGGCCCGTCGAGGTCGTGGCGCCGACCGGTCGCGTAGCCTGGTTGGCGCCTGACACCGCCTCACCCCAAGGAGGACGCATGCGCATCGGGGCCCTGATGGATCTCGAACAGCCGATGGCCGCCCTGGTCGAGCAGGTCCAGGGGTTCGCCGAGCAGAATTTGGCCTCGGCGTGGGCCACCCAGATCTTCGGGTACGACGCCCTGACCGCGCTCGCCGCCGTCGGCGCCCAAGTGCCGGGCATCGAGCTGGGCACCGGGGTCGTCCCCGTCTACAGCCGGCTGCCCCAGGTGATGGCCCAGCAGGCCCTGACCGTCCAGGCGGCGACGGGCGGCCGGCTGGCGCTTGGCATCGGGATGTCGCATCAGGTGGTGGTCGAGGGGATGTGGGGCCTCAGCTACGACCACCCGGCCCGCTACCTCCGGGAGTACCTGGCGGCGTTGCTGCCGATGCTGGCCGGAGAGGCGGTCCAGGCCGAGGGCGAGGTGGTCACGGCCCGCACCGTGAGCCCGCTGGCCGTCGCCGGGACGCCCGCCCCTGCGGTGCTGGTCGCTGCCCTGGGACCGGTGCTGCTGGGCATCGCCGGGCGGGCGACCGACGGCACCGTCACCTGGATGACCGGGATCCGGACGATCGGCGAGCACGTCGCACCCACCATCGGCGAGGCGGCCAGGGCAGCCGGGCGGCCGGCCCCCCGGGTCGTCGTGGCGCTGCCCGTCACGGTGACGGGCGAGCCGGACCGCGCCCGGGAGCGGATCGACCGGGCATTCGCCATCTACCCGACGCTTCCTTCCTACCGGGCGATGCTGGACCGGGAGGGAGCGGAGCGGCCGTCCGACATCGCACTCGTCGGCACCGACGGCGAGGTGGCAGCGGCGGTTGCCGCCCTGGCCGGCGCCGGAGCCACCGACCTCGTGGCCTCGATCGTCGGCGATGACGAAGAGCGCGCCCGGACGACCGCCCTTCTCTCGTCGCTGGCGTCGGCCGGCTGACGGCGCCGGCCGGCCGGCGGCTACTTGGCGATGGTCGTGTGCTTCAGCTCGTTGAGCTCGGGACGGTCCGAGATCAGGTGGACCACTCCCTCGATCGTCGAGCGGGCAAGCTCGGCGTCGCCGCCGGGGCGGGTCATCAACCGGACGAACACGGCCTGATCGCCGACGACGAACGTCGGCACCCCGAACACCTCGTGCTCGGCCACCGATGCCTCGTGCTCCTCCCGCAGGACGCCGAGCGGCCAGCCCTTTTCGATCTGCGTGAGCACCTCGTCGGCCGGGACGCCGGATCGCTCCAGCACGTCACCGACGACCTCGGGGTCGGCGATCTCCCGGCCCTCGTCGTGGCGGGCGGCGAAGAGGGCCCGGTGGACGTCGAGGAACCGGTCGGCGTACCGGTCACGGACGACCAGGCCGGCTTCGAGGGCCAGTACCCCACGGGGCTTCTCCGGCTGGTCCCACACCGGGATCTCGCCTTCCTCCACATGGGCCTGCATCAGGGAGAAGGGCGAGAACCTCACCTCCCACGGCGCTCCGGCGGCCAGCGCCGTGGCGAGGTGCTCGTGCGCATTGCGGGCGAAGGGGCAGAGGTAGTCCCAGGTCACGGAGAAAGGCGGTAGGTCCACGTCATCGCCAACCACGTCGGCCGCCCCGCTATTCCCCCGATCGGCGCGAAGCGTGGGCACGCCGGTGGCTCTCCGGGCGCCGGGAGGTGTACGTGACGACGTCGCCCCTGGTGTCGGCGGCGGCGCACCAGGTGGAGATGGGGCACGACACGGCCGCCAGCGACGTGCCGGTGGCGGCGGTCATCGGGGCCGACCAGGCGCCGCCGTCCCAGCGGATCGCCCGCCCACCGGCACCGGTGGCCAGGCAGAACGTCGGAGCCGGGCACGACACGCCGAAGAGCGCGGCGGCCGCCCCGCCGTCCCCGGCTGGTCCCGATCGCGGCGCCGGCCCTCCGCTGATCACCAACGGGGCTGACCAACCGGCGCCCCGCCAGGTGACCTCGCGGCCGGCGGGGTCGGTGGCCACGCAGAAGGCCGTCCCGGCGCACGAGACGGCGCTCAGCATGCCGCCCGGGTCGGCGTCCACCGGGAGCGACCAGTCCTCCCCGTCCCACGTCGACACCCCGCCCATGGTGGCGACGCAACGAGTGGGGCCCGGGCAGGCGATGTCGGTGGCGCCGCCCCAGGCGTTCTCCTGCGACGACCACGTCGATCCCTGCAGGACGTAGCCGTCGCCGACGCCGTCGATCGCCACGCAGGCACTGGGCGAGGCGCAGCCGACGGCCTGGAGCCCCTGGGCTCCGCCGAGGGCGACGGGAGGTCCCCACCCCGGCGCGGGCTCGCCGGCGGCGGACCACGAGATCACCTCGTCCGCCGAGTGCACGGCCAGGCACCAGCCGACGGACGGGCAGGAAAGGTACCCGGGCGAGGGTGCGGAGACCGGGAGGGCGATGCCGGGGACCGGTTCCGACCAGCGCGACGCCCTCTCCACCAGGGCGGCGCCCGCCGAGTCGAGGGCGACGCAGTCACCGGGTGCCGGGCACGACAGGGCGATCAGCGCCCGCCCGGGATCGACCGGGCGGGGAGCGGACCACCCCGCTCTCGCCCGCCCGCCGGTCCGCAGGTGGTCGTGGCGGTGGCCGGATCCCCGAGCGCTCGGGAGCGCCCCGCCGGCGGGCCGAGCGCTCGGATGGGGCCCGCCGGGTGATGCCGCCGGTCGACCGGGGCCCGCTCCCGCCGCCGCCGGCGAGCTCGCTCCCCCCGACATGGAGAGCGTGACTGCGATCGCCGTAGCCCAAAGGGACCGGACCGCCCACATGCCCGGGCTACCGGCCCGACCGCCGCTGCCCGCACGGCCCACCCGGCCCACCCGACCCGCCCGGCGGCGCGGCGATGGCGCCCGCCACCCGCCGCGCCACCAGGCCTACCGACGCGCCGACCAGGGCACCCCCGAGCACGTCGCTGGCATGGTGCGCCCCGAGCTGGATCCGGCTGGCGGCCACCGCGGTGGCGAAGGCCGCGGTCGCCGCCATTTCCCCCGCACCGTCGGCGAGGGCGACGGCGGCGCAGAAGGCGGCGAGCGTGTGGCCGCTCGGGAAGCTGCTGGACATCGGCCGGCGGACGGGGAGGACGGGGAAGCCGCCGGCTGCGCCGCTCCCTGTCGGGCCGGCGGGACGGCGGCGCCCGACCGCACGCTTGGCCGCCGCGTTCACGGTGACCGAGGCGAGGCCGGACAGCGCGAGCGCCCACAGGGTCCGCCGTCGGGATGGTCCCGGCCGGCGGGCCTTCGCCGCCGCCACGATCGCCCACACGAACCCGTAGTCCGAGAGGTTGGAGATCAAGGAGGCGGCGGCGTCGGCCGACGGCCGCCCGCGCCACGGGGCGGCCAACCGGCCTGCGGTCCGATCGAACCGATCGGTCGCACGGCGCAGCCAGCTCCCGGCGTCGCACCCGGTCCCCGGCGCCGGATCCCCGGCGCGGTCGCTGCCGGTCACCGCTGCCCGGCGGCTGCCTCCGGCAGCGGCGCACGTGCCGCGGCGCCGCCCGGCCCCGGTCCGTCGCCGGCTCCCGCGGCCACCTCGCTCGTCTCTCCCGGCACGAGGCGGTCCACGGGCGGCGGCTCGCCGCCGAAGACGGGGCACCAAGCCTGGAAGTGGCAGTAGCGGCACAGGGGCGACGGCCGGGGGCGGAAGTCGGCTCGCTCGCAGGACCGCTCGATGGCCGCCCAGACGGCCAGCGTCCGCTGTTGCTGGCCGCGGACGGTCTGGTCGCTAGGGTGGGTGCTGATCACCACCGGATCCCGGAGGTGGAGCAGGCGCACCTCGACGGGGAGCTTTCCCAGAACCCTGTGGCAGAGGAGTGCGTAGAGATGGACTCCGGTCAGCCTTCCCTGCTCGTAGCGAGCGCCCGGAGCCTTCCCCGTCTTGTAGTCGACCACCACCAGCTCGCCGTCGTCGGTCAGGTCGAGCCGATCGATGATCCCGCGGAGCCGGAGCCGGCCGAGATCGGCTTCCAGGAGCATCTCGACGCCGACCGCCCGCACGCGGTCCGGGTCCTCCAGCTCGAAGTAACGCTCGACCAGCGTCCCGGCATCGGCCCGAAGCTCGGCCGCTTCGTCACCGGTCAGGCCGAGGCCGAGCAGCTCGGGGTCCGACTGCAGCCGTGCCCAGGCCCGGTCGAGCTCGGACGCCGCCGCCCGGCGGCTGCGGGACCCCGGCGGGTGGTGCCAGATCAGGCCCTCCAGGGCGGCATGCACGAGCGTGCCCTTCACCGCCGGGGGCGACGAGGGCTCGGGGAGCCGGTCGATGGTGCGCAGGCGGAAGGCCAGCGGGCAGTCGGTGAACGACGTCACCCGGGTCGGCGAGAGCGAGCGGGGGACCGGGAGCGGCATCGCGGCAAGGTTAGGACTCGGCCGTCACGACCGCGCCCGGAGCCCACTCGTGCATGTTCGGGTCGGGCCCGGGTATGGGCCTGGTCGAGAGGGGAGCACGAGGCTGCCCCCGGAGCGAGGTGAGACCTGTGAACGCAAAGCGCGCCGTCGTGCTCTCGGGTTCGCTGGGTCTGGGTCACGAGATGCTCGTGCGCAGCTGCGCCTCCCTCCTGCGCCGGTCCGGGTGGGAGGTCCGGAGCCTCGACTGCATGGCGCTCCTGGGGCGCCGGGGCGGGCCGGCCGGTCAGCGCCTGTTCACCCGCCTGGTCGGCACCACCCCCGGCCTGTACGACGCCCTGCACTTCGCCCACCTACGGACCGGCAGCCCGCTGGCTGGGTTCATCGGGGCCCGCTCGGACGCCCGCCTGGTGCCGGCTCTGCGCGCCGAGCTGGCCGAGCACCCGGCCGAGCTGGTGCTGAGCGTGTTCGCAACCGGGGCGTCGGCCGCCGCCCGCCTGAAGGCCGAGGCGCCGGAACGGCGCACGGTCGTGCTGTGCACCGACGTGACCCTGCACCGCCTCTGGGTCACCGACGGTACCGACCTCTTCCTGACCACGTCACCGGCGGCCAAGGCGTCGGTGCTGCGCTACCTGCCGAGGGCGAGGACGGCGGTGGTGCCGCCGCCGGTCCGTTCCGCCTTCTACCGTCCTCCCGGGCGGGAGCGGGCCCGGGCGGCCCTGGGCCTCGCCCCCGGCTGCCCGTGCGTGCTGGTGATCGACAGCGGCTGGGGGTTCGGGCGGCTGGAGCGCACGGTGGTGGCGCTGGCTGATGCCGGGATCGACGTGCTGGCGGTCGCCGGGAGGCGGGCCGACGTCGAGGACCGCCTCCGCGCCAGCGCCCTCGCCCACCCCCGGGTCCATCCGTTCGGCTTCGTCGACGACGTGCCGACCCTGATGGCGGCGGCCGACGTGGTGACGGCGCTGCCGGGGGCCACCACCTGCGCCGAGGCCAGGGTCGTGGGGCGGCCGCTGCTCCTGCTCGACTGCATGCCGGGCCACGGCCGGGACAACCTGCTCCACGAGCTCGAGCTCGGGGGTGCACGGGTCGCCGGGCCCTCGCCCGGCGACGTGGTGGCGGCCGCCGAGGCCATCCTCGCCGACCACGTCCGGCCGGCGCGCCCGGCCATGGGAGGCTCGTGGCAGCCGGCGTTCGCCGCCGCCCTCCGGAGCATCGGGATCGAGCTGGGGGAGGACCAGGTGCCGGCGGCGCCCACCGCCGGGAACGGGGCGGCACCCACCGACGGGAACGGGGCGGCAATCTCCGCCGGGAACGGGGCGGCACCCACCGACGGGAACGGGGCGGCAATCTCCGCCGGGAACGGGGCCCGGCGGTGATGATGCGGACCCTGTTCCTCAACCCTCCGACCTACGACGGCTTCGACGGCGGGGCCGGTGCCCGCTACCAGGCCAAGCGGGAGATCCGTTCCTACTGGTACCCGACGTGGCTGGCCCAACCGGCGGCGATCGTCCCCGGCAGCCTCCTCGTCGACGCCCCGCCGGCAGGCCTCGGTGTGGCCGACGTGGTGCCCCTGGCCCGCCGCCACGATCTGGCGGTGCTCCACACCAGCTCACCGACGTTCCCCGGTGACGTCAAGGTGGCCGAGGCGATGAAGGAGGAGAACCCGTCGCTCCTGCTCGGGCTGGTCGGGGCCAAGGTGGCGGTCGAGCCCGAGCGGTCCCTGGCGGCGTCGCCGGCGATCGACTTCGTCGCCCGGGAGGAATTCGACTTCACCGTGGCTGAGGTGGCCGAGGGCCGCCCCCTCGCCGTGGTCGACGGGGTCAGCTACCGCGACCCCTCGGGGACGATCGTGCACAACGCCGACCGCCCGATCCTGGAAGACATGGACCGGCTCCCGTTCGTGACCCCGGTCTACCGGAGGGATCTCGATCCCCGGGACTACGCCATCGGGTACCTCCGCCACCCCTACGTGTCCCTCTACACCGGGCGGGGGTGCCGCTCCCGGTGCACCTACTGCCTGTGGCCCCAGACGGTGGGCGGCCACCGGTACCGGACCCGCAGTGTCGGGCACGTGCTGGAGGAGGCGGCGCTGGCCGCCAGGCTGTTCCCCGAGATGCGCGAGCTGTTCTTCGACGACGACACGTTCACCGACGACCGCCCGCGGGCCGAGGCCATCGCCCGGGGCCTGTCCCGCCTGGGCATCACCTGGTCGTGCAATGCCAAGGCCAACGTGCCCCGGGAGACGTTGCAGGTCATGGCGGACAACGGCCTCCGGCTGCTCGTCGTCGGCTACGAGTCCGGGGACCAGCAGATCCTCAACAACGTCAAGAAGGGATTGAAGGTCGACCGGGCCCGGCGGTTCGCCCGGGACTGCCGGGAACTGGGGATCACCGTGCACGGCACCTTCATCCTCGGCCTGCCGGGGGAGACCACGGAGACGATCCGCTCGACGATCGCCTTCGCCCGCGAGGTCGACCCCCACACCATCCAGGTGTCGGTGGCGGCCCCCTACCCGGGCACCGAGCTCTACCGCCAGGCGGTCGAGAACGGCTGGCTGCCCGAGGACGACGATGGTGCCACCCTGGTCAGCGAGCAGGGGACGCAGCTGGCGTCCCTCGACTACCCGCACCTGGCCCGGACCGAGATCCTCGACTCGCTGGACACGTTCTACAAGCGGTTCTACTTCCGTGCCGGGAAGCTGGCCGAGATGTCGGCCGAGCTGGTGCGCCGCCCCCAGACAGTGGGGCGCAGGCTGCGAGAGGGAGGTGAGTTCGTCCACTTCCTGGGCCGCCGGGCTCGGACCACGCGCGCCAGCTAGCCCGGGCCGCGCCCCGCCCCGGCCGCCGCCGTGCTGATCGCCGCCTTCGCCGCCGTCGCCGCCGGCGGCAGCTTCGCCATCGCCGGCGTGCTGCAGCAACGCGCCGCCAGCTCCCGACCCGAGGGCGAGGTGCTGACGTTCCGGCTGCTGGCCGACCTGGCGCACCTGCGCCAGTGGTGGCTCGGCATCGGGTTCGCCTTCCTCTCCTACGGGCTGGAGTCGATCGCCCTGGCGTTCGGTCCGCTGGTGCTGGTCCAGCCGCTGATCGTGTGCGAGCTGCTCTTCGCCCTGCCCATCTCCGTCCGGTGGCGGGGCATGCGGATGTCGGCCAGGGAGTGGGGTGGCACGGCGCTGGTGGCCTGCGGGCTCGTCCTCGGCTTGGTGGCGGCGTCCCCCGGCCCCGGCCGTCCGGAGGCGCCACTGGCCGAGTGGGTGGTCGTCCTCGCCGTGGTGGCGGCGCTGGTGCTGGCGGCCGTGACCGTCGGGCGCCGCACCCGGGGCCCGGCCCGACCCTCGCTCTACGCGCTGGCGGCGGCGCTGGTGCTGGGCGTCCAGGCCGCGCTGCTCAAGGAGGCCATCGCCCGTTTCGAGCACGGCCTGGTGACGGCGCTGGTGGACTGGCACCTGTGGGCCATGGTGGTGGCCAGCATCCTCGGGCTGCTGCTCCTCCAGAGCGCCTACGAGTCCGGGCCGCTGGCGGCCAGCATGCCCGTCGTCGATGCCGTCGAGCCGTCGGTCGCCGTCGTCCTCGGCATCGCGCTGTTCGACGAGGGCGTCCGCGGCGGGATCTGGCTGGTCGGGATCGCCGCCGGAGCCGCTCTCCTGGCTGCCGGGATCGTCCTCTTGGACACCTCGCCGCTGATCCATTCGTTGCAGCGGCTGGAACAACGCCAGCGGGGCGAGGCCGAAGAGCGGGCCGAGCCCGGTGAGCCGGCCGGGCCCGGTGGGCGGGCCGAGCCCGGTGAGCGGGACGAGGAAGGGGGGCGCCCCGGGGAGGGCGCCGGGGGGACGCCGGGTAGCCTGCGGGCACGGCGGCGCGAGGGCGCAGCCGCCCGGGGCGGACCGCCGGGACCGCCCGGGGCGACCGGGGCGGATCGCCGGACCGGCGGGGAGAGGGACGGCATCGACCATGACCGCACGGTCTGACACCGGGTCCGGCAAGCCCACCGGCACCCGGAAGCGCACGGCGAGGAGCGGGACAGCGGTCACCGCCGGCCCGGGCGGCCACCTGCGGCGCACGACGTCGTGGGCCGGGGTGCGGAGAGGCGACCGGGTCGAGGTGGCGGTCCCCCGCATGCGCGGCGCCAGCTGGACCTTCGTGGCCCACGTCGTCAACACGGTGACCGCCGCCGAGTGGGTCGAGGTGGTGGGCGGCCGCTCCGGCGACCGCGCCCTGCGGTCGTTCCGGCCCGAGCAGGTCTTCCCGGTGACCGGCCGGGGTACCCGGCGCCCGTCGCTGGCCGAGGCGCCGCAGTTGCAACTGGGGCCGTAGGGATGACGCCGGGTCCGCACGGCTGACCCTGGACCCGTACACTCCGGCTGTGCCGGGAAAGGAAGGGGGCGTGGGCGTGGGCGGCACCCCGCACGAAGCCGTCCGGCCGCTGGTGCGCCGGCAGCTCCGGGGCCCGGTGGTCACGCTCACCCTCGACTCCCCGAAGAACCGCAACGCACTGTCGGCGCGGATGCTCCTCGAGCTCCGGGGCGCCCTGGGGGAAGTCGGGGACGACGCCGGGATCCGGGTGGTGGTCCTCACCGGCGACGGCCCGGCCTTCTGCTCGGGCGTCGACCTCGACGAGCGGCTCCACCCGCCCGGGGGCCCGGGGGCGACGCTCGACGAGGTGCTCTCGCTCATGGGTGGCCTGCGCCAACCGGTGGTGGCCCGGGTCAACGGGCCGGCCCGGGCCGGCGGTGTCGGCCTGGTGGCGGCGTCCGACCTGGCCGTGGCCCCGGCCGCCGCCACCTTCGCCTTCACCGAGGTGCGGGTGGGCGTGGCCCCGGCGGTGATCGCCGTGCCGTCGCTGGCGGTGATGGGCCGCCGGGCCTGGACCCGCTACGCCCTGACCGGCGACGTCTTCGGCGCCGGCGAGGCGGTCGAGGCCGGCCTGCTCACGGCGGCGGTGCCCGACGCCACCGCCCTCGACACGTGGGTGTCGGCCGCCGTGGCGTCGCTGCTCCGGTCGTCGCCCGGCGCGGTGGCGGCGACCAGGATGCTGGCCGACCAGCTCGGGGGGCGCCGGCGGGACGACGCCCTCTCAGCTGCCGGGCCCGTCTCCGAGCGCCTGTTCGCCTCTCCCGACGCCGCCGAGGGGATGGCGGCGTTCTTGGAGAAGCGGTCACCCCGGTGGGCGGTGCCGTGGCCGCCGGATCCTGGTGAGGCTCGGCCCGACGAGGGTTGACCGCCCCGGTGGCCGCCGGCCTCGGTGCGGCGGCGGGCGTCGGTGGCTGCGGGGGTCGATCGCCGCCGCGCCGGGGGGAGGGGAGCCGGCGCGGCCTCCCTGCGGCGCGCTGGCCGCCGGTGGATCACCCTACGGCGCGACCGGGCTGGGCTAGCTTCGATCCGGGGTCGACGGACGGCCCCTGCCGGGCGCCGAGGCGCCGGCGGACGATCGGCACGGGAGTCGACACCACGATGGCGACGGAGGGCATCGCCCAGACGGCGGGGGGGCGGGGCAGGAGCCCCCTCACCCGTCTCCTCTTCGTGCACCAGGTCGAGGACTACCCGGGTGCCGGCCGGCGCACCGCCTACCTGGCCCTGGCCGTCGTGGCCACCATCGTCCTCTACTACACGTACTACACGCAGACGGGTGTGACCCCGGACATCCTGCGCTCGTACCACATGCCGTTCGCCGACTACGTGGTGATCGTCATCGTCTCGAACCTGATCGGCGCCTTCTCGTCGCTCCCGGCGTCGCGGACCGACCGCCTGGGGCGGGCCAACGTCATCATCTACGGCCTCCTGATCGTGGGCCTCCTGGTGTGGCTGGCGGTGCCGGCCGCCGGGACCACCGTCGAGTTCGGGATCGTCATCTCGGCCATCGGCCTGGTCGAGGGGGCCATCTTGGTGGCCACGCCGGCCATGGTGCGCGACTTCAGCCCCCAGCTGGGCCGGGCCTCGGCCATGGGCTTCTGGACGGTCGGCCCGGTGGCCGGTTCGCTCATCACCTCGATCGTGGCCAACCACACCCTGAGCCACTTCGTCGACTGGCAGAGCCAGTTCGTCATCTCGGGCCTGAGCGCCGTCGGCGCCTTCATCCTGTGCCTCGTCTTCATGAAGGACCTCTCGCCCACCATCCGCGACCAGCTCATGGTCAGCGCCCGGGACCGGGTGCTGGTGGAGGCCAGGGCCAGCGGCATCGACCCGTCCGAGCTGCGGGCGGCCACCGAGCACCCGTGGCGGCAGATCCTGCGGTGGGACCTCGTGGTGTCGGCGTTCGGGGTCGCCGTCTTCCTGCTCGTGTACTACGTCGCCGCTGGTTTCTTCACGATCTACTTCTCGGTCACGTTCAAGAGCGCCAACGGCCTGTTCCTGACCACCACCCAGGTCAACGGGCTCAACACGTGGTTCTGGGCGACCGACATCGTCGCCCTGATCGTCCTGGGGGCGCTCTCGGACTGGCTCAAGGTGCGCAAGCCGCTGATGGTGATCGGGGCGCTCGGGTCGATCGGCACCCTCATCGCCTTCCTGGGCTTGGCCACCGACGCCCACACCGGCTACTACACGATCGTCATCGTCGGGTCGATCCTGGCCGTCTTCCTGTCGTGCGCCTACTCCCCGTGGATGGCCGCCTACACCGAGACGGTCGAGGCCAAGAACCCGGCCCTGGTCGGCACCGGCCTGGCCCTGTGGGGCTGGATCCTGCGGCTGGTGGTCGGCATCTCGTTCATCTTCCTGCCCCTGGTCATCACCAGCGTGAGCAGCGTGGTGGACAACCAGCCGGCGTCCACCGCCGTGTGCTACCCCCAGCCCCAGGCCGCCCGCTGCATCAGCTCGGCCGAGGCCGCCGCCCACCACGTCACCGGCCAGACGGTCGCCGCCTTCATCGCCGGCCACCCGAAATCGGTGGCCTTCGCCGAGCAGCACGCCGCCCTCTTGAAGGTGCTCAACGCCCACGGTGCCGTGGTGGCCGCCGTCTCGGCCGACCCGTCGCCGGGCAACATCGCCGCCGCCAGCCGGGCCCTCGGCCCCGAGAACTTCGGCCTCCTGGTCAAGTACGCCACAGACCTCAAGACGCTGGTCCAGCCCTACACCGTCCAGCTGGACTACCTCGCCGCCCACCAGTCCCAGCTGGCGGCCCTGACAGCCGGGGTGAAGCGGTCGCCCTCCCAGTGGCAGCACTGGTTCTGGGTGGACGTCGCCGGCATGATCGTGTTCCTGCCGACCATCTGGTTCGTCGGGGGACGCTGGAGCCCGCGCCGGGCGCGCCAGGACGAGGCCGAGCACGAGCGGGCGGTGGCGGCCGAGCTGGCCAAGCTGTCGGGCGGGGCGCCGTAGCCGGGGGTGGCCGGAGGGGCTGCCACCGGGGGCGACCGGGGGCGCCGTAGCCGGGGCGACCGGAGGGGCCGCCACCGGGGTGGCAGCAGTGCCC
>JBOGGE010000203.1:0-8845 GCA_050743865.1 Acidimicrobiales bacterium | reverse complement strand
GCCGCCTGGGTCCGTCACGCCCTCCTCGGTCGGCATGGCCAGCACCTCTCCCGCCTCGAGCAGCCGCTCTCGGAACGTGCGGACTGCCTCGCCGGGCGTGCCGATGGCGATCATCTGCCCGTCCGACAGGACCACTGCCCGGTCGCAGATGGCACGGACCTGGTCGGGGGCGTGGGACACGAAGAGGATGGTGCGGCCCTCGCGCTGGAACTGCTTCACCCGGTCGATGCACTTGCGCTGGAACCGTTCGTCCCCCACCGCCAGCACCTCGTCGATGACGAGGACGTCGGGATCGACGTTGACGGCGACGGCGAAGCCGAGCCGTACGTACATCCCCGACGAGTAGAACTTGACCTGGTTGTCGATGAACTGGCCGAGCTCGGCGAACTCGACGATGTCGTCGAACATCCGGTCGACCTCACGCCTGGCCAGCCCGAGCATGGAGCCGTTCAGGTAGATGTTCTCCCGGCCGCTCAGCTCCTGCTGGAAGCCGGCGCCCAGCTCGAGCAGGCCGGCCAGCTTGCCCCGGACGACCACCCGTCCCGACGTCGGCTGGAGGACGCCGCAGACGCACTTCAAGAGCGTCGACTTGCCCGAGCCGTTGCGCCCCAGGATCCCCAGGGTCTCGCCCTCCTGCACGTCGAAGCTCACCCCGCGCAGCGCCCACAGCTCCTCGTAGGGGACGCGGCCGGCGTGGATCACCTTCTCCTTGAGCGAGGTGTACTTCTCGTGGTAGAGGCGGAACCGCTTGGACACGTCCTGGACGTCGACCGCCATGCTGCCCACCGGGGTCAGAGCTCCTCGGCGAAGTTGCCGGCCAGCCGGCCGAACACCACCATGGCCACGTAGAAGAGGGCCAGCCCCACCGCCAGCACGATGGCGTCGCCCCAGACGTAGGTGGTGACCGGCCAGCTCGGCAGGACCTGGACCAGCCCCTGGCCATGGACGGCGGAATGCACCAGTCCCGGCTTGTTGTACAGGACCCGCTCGAAGGTCATGACCGGGACGGTCATCGGGTTCAAGAAGAAGACCGTCGTGAACCCGTGGTTGGCGAGGCCCTTGGCCACCTGCGCGTAGGAGTAGACGATCGGGCAGGCCCAGAACCACGCCGACCCCACCAGCACTGTCACCAGGTGCTGGGTGTCGCGCAGGTACACGTTGACCGACGCCAGCAGGATCCCGAGGGCCACGGCGAGCACCATGGTCGGCCCCAGTGCCACCAGGACCATCCACAGGAGCGACCACGCCGGGGTGTTGTGCAGCAGGATCAGGAACAGCACCATGACCAGGGACTGGAAGAAGAAGAACACCCCGGCCGACCCGATGGCGGCCAGGGCCAGGATCTCCCGGGGGAAGGACACCTTCTTCACCAGGCCGGCGTTGCTCACGATGACCCCGGTGGCGGTGAGCACGCCGGTCGAGAAGAAGTTCCACAGGAGCAGCCCCGAGAAGAGGAAGATCACGAAGTTCGGGATGACGCTCTTCAAGAAGACGCCGAAGACGATCGTGTAGACGAGGATGTTCAATGCCGGCGACAGCATCGACCACAGCAGGCCGAGGAACGAGTTCTTGTACTTGACCTTGATCTCGGTGCGCACCAGGTACACGAGGAGCTCGCGCGAGCCCCAGATGGCCACCAGGCGCTGCCAGATGCCGACGTCGGCCGACACCACCCGGGTCGGCTTGGGCCCGCGCGACGCCGGGCGGGTGGGCGGCAGCGGGCCGCCACGGGCCGCGGCTGTCGTGCCGGCGTCCGGCGGCTGGGCCGGAGCTTCGAGCGCCACCGTCAGCTTCCGGGCTCGCCCACCTGCGCCGCCGACCGGTCGATCACCCGGTCGATGAAGCCGTAGTCGCGGGCTTCCTCGGCAGTGAACCAGCGGTCCCGGTCGGAGTCGGTCTCGATCCGCTCGACCGGCTGCCCGGTGTGGAAGGCGATCCGCTCGGCCATCATCCGCTTCAGGTAGACGATCTGCTCGGCCTGGATGGCGATGTCGGCCGCCTGGCCCTGCATCGCCCCCGACGGCTGGTGCATCAGGATCCGCGAGTGCGGCAGGGCGAATCGCTTGCCCGGCGCCCCGGAGCAGAGGAGGAACTGGCCCATCGACGCCGCCAGCCCGACGCAGATGGTCGACACGTCGGGGCGCACGTACTGCATGGTGTCGTAGATTGCCAGCCCGTCGGTGACCGAGCCGCCCGGCGAGTTGATGTAGATCGAGATGTCCCGCTCGTGGTTCTCGGCCTCGAGCAGGATGAGCTGGGCGCAGACGATGTTGGCGGTGGTCTGGTCGATGGCGGATCCGATGAAGATGATCCGCTCCTTCAGCAGCCGTTGGTAGATGTCCGCGGCCCCGGAGGGGTCCTGTGCGGCGGCGGCGGAAGGGCTAGCGTGCATGGCACGAGGCTACCCGGCGGTGACGGTCGCCGGGGACAGCCCAGCACCCCCGCGGACGTGGCGGAACGGTAGACGCGCCGGGTTTAGGTCCCGGTCCCTTCGGGGGTGGAGGTTCGACTCCTCTCGTCCGCACTTCGTGGAACGGCGGACGTGGCCGGCGGCGGCCCGGCTGGCCACCCGGGCTCCCCCGGACAGACCGGGAGCCGGCCCCGACGGCCGGCTCCCGACTTGACTGCGCATCTCTTCCACCGGAGTCCCGGACGGGCACCGACGACGGTAAGTGGGGGGCCGTTGTCGGTTCCCGGTCGGTGACCGGATCTCCACGGCCTCTTGACAACGCGGTCCCACCCGGGCCCCGGCTCCGCTCCGCCGCCACAGCCGGCGGCGGTGTCACCGGCCGGGCGGACCGTCCTCCTCGGTCGAGCTCGTCGATCGCATCGCAAGCTCCCTTCGCTGCCGCAGGACCGAACTTCTGCTGCCCTGCCCTCCTCTTCCATTCTCCTCCTCCGGCGAGCCGGAGCCAAGGGCTCTGACCAGCCAATTTGCCTGGAGCCCGGGAAATGTCGGGCCACCGGGGGGCGCACCGGCAGATGCCCCCGGGGCGGCACGGGACCCCCGGGTATCGTGGCCCCGTGGCAGGGGTCGACGCCGTCGCCGTGGGAGCGGGTGGGACCGCCGGGGACCTCGCCCTGCTCGTCCTGCGCCTGGCGCTGGGCGGCGTCTTCCTGGCCCACGGGATCAACCACATCGCCGGCGGCGGCAAGATCGCCGGGACCGGGCGCTGGTTCGACAGCCTCGGCATGCGGCCGGGCATCGTCCACGCCTGGACGGCCAGCCTGACCGAGGTCGGCTCCGGCCTGCTGCTGGTGCTCGGGCTGCTCACGCCGGTCGCCGGGGCCGGCGTGGTGGGCGTCATGCTGGTGGCCTGGATCACGAACCACCGAGGCAACGGTTTCTTCATCTTCCGGCCCGGGGAGGGCTGGGAGTACGTGATGACCCTGTGCCTGGCCGGCGTCGTTATCGGCATGCTCGGCCCGGGTGCCTGGAGCGTCGACGGCCACGTCGGTGCCCTCCGCCAGCTGTGGGGATGGCCCGGCCTGGGCATCGCCGCCGGGGCGGGCGGCCTGGGGGCGGCCCTGCTCCTCCTCGGCTTCTGGCGACCGGGGAGGACCCCGCCGGCGGGCACCACCTCCTGAGCGGGCGACCACGCCGGCCGCCGCCACCAGGGCGCCCCGGTGGTCAGCCCGTCAGGTCGAGCTTGGCCGCCAGGGCCCGGAAGGCCCGGCCCCGGGCCGAGACGGCGTGCTTGTCGGCCGGGGGCATCTCGGCGAAGGTCCGGCCCCCGCCCTCGTCGGCCACGAACACCGGGTCGTAGCCGAAGCCGCCGTTCCCGCTGGGGGCGCCGGCGATGACGCCCGAGACGGCGCCCTCGGCCCACACCTCGGCGCCGTCGGGGTAGGCCACCAGGGCGACGGTCCGGAACGCGGCACGCCGGTCGGCACCGCCGTCGGGCAGGGCGGCCAGCTCGGAGAGGAGCTTGGCCACGTTGTCGGCGTAGGTCACGTCCTCCCCGGCGTAGCGGGCCGACCACACCCCGGGGGCGCCGCCCAGGGCCGCCACCTCGAGCCCGGAGTCGTCGGCCACCGCCGGCCGGCCGGTGGCGGTGGCCAGCGCCCGGGCCTTGAGCCGGGCGTTGGCCAGCAGGGTGTCGCCGGTCTCCTCCACCTCGTCCACCCCGGCCGGCCGGGGCAGGAGGCGGACACGGTCGCCCAGGATGGCGGCGATCTCGATGACCTTGTCGGGGTTGGCGGTGGCCGTGACCAGCTCCACCGGCCCGCGCACCGGCCCGCGCACCGGCCCGCTCACCGGGGCGGCGGCGGGTCGGCCAGGACGGCCGCCTGGGCCTCGACCAGGCGGGCGATGCCCTTTTCGGCCAGTGCCAGCAGGTCGTCCAGCTCGCCCCGGCTGAAGGGCATCCCCTCGGCGGTGCCCTGGACCTCGACGAAGCGCCCCGATCCGGTCATGACGACGTTCATGTCGACCTCGGCCCGGGAGTCCTCGACGTAGGGAAGGTCGAGCATGGGGACGCCGTCCACGATGCCCACCGACACGGCGGCCACGGCGTCGGTCAGCGGCTGGCTGGCCAGCCGGCCGGCGGCCACCATCCGGGCGAAGGCGTCGTGGAGGGCCAGGTAGCCGCCCGAGATCGATGCCGTGCGGGTGCCGCCGTCGGCCTGGAGGACGTCGCAGTCCACCGTGACCTGCGCCTCCCCCAGCGCCACCAGGTCACACACCGCCCGCAGGGACCGGCCGACGAGGCGCTGGATCTCCTGGGTCCGGCCGGACTGCCGGCCCCGGGCCGCCTCGCGCGCCGCCCGCTCGGCCGTCGACCCCGGCAGCATCGAGTACTCGGCCGTCACCCATCCCCGACCGCTGCCGCGCATCCACGGGGGCACCCGCTCCTCGACCGAGGCCGTGCACAGGACCCGGGTGCGCCCCATCGAGACCAGCACCGAGCCAGGGGCGAAGACGGTGAAGTCCCGCTCGAAGGCCACCGGCCGGAGCTCGTCGAGGGCCCGCCCGTCGGCGCGCAGGGTTCGGGGATCGGGGGCTTCCACGGTCGTCACTCCTCGTCGCTGCCCGCCGCCACGTCGGTTCGGTCGGCGGTCGACGAAGCGTACCGCCCGCTCACCACTCGACGGCCAGGCCGGGCGCCGCCTGGACCACCGGGCGCCCGAAGGCGGCGCCGGCCTCGCCGGCCAGCGCCTCCGCCGCCACGCTCGGCCAGCGGTGGGTGACCACCAGGCGCCCGACGCCGGCCGCCGCCGCCATGGCCCCGGCCTGGCGCCCGCTCAGGTGGTGGAACCGGCCCTCGTCCCGGCGGGTGTAGGTGGCCTCGCACAGGAACGTGCCGATCCCCTCCCCCAGCTCCTCGACCGACCACCCGGCCCCGGTGTCGGCCGAGTAGGCCAGCGCCGCCGGCGGGCCGGTCCCGCCGCCCGCCTCGAGGCGGACGGCCACCGTCGGGGGCCCGTGGTCGGTGGTGGCGAAGGCGAGCCGGAGCGCCCCCACGCTGGCCCGGTCGCCGCCGGCCACCTCGTGCCAGTCGAGCAGGGCGTCGCCGCCGAAGTAGGAGCGGCGCCGGGGACCGGGCGGGGCGTAGACGGGGACCGGGCGGGTCGCCCCCGAGTGGCGCAGCCACACGGCGAAGGACTCGAGGTCGCTCGTGTGGTCGGGGTGCTCGTGGGTGAGCACCAGGGCGTCGACCCGGGCCGGGTCGGCCACCTGCTGGAGCCGGGCGAAGGTGCCGGGGCCGGCGTCCAGCCACAGGGTCGTGCCGTCCCGGGCCACCAGATAGCCGCTGGCGGCGCCCCCGGGGCCGGGATAGCTGCCGTCGCAGCCCAAGACGGTGAGGGTGCCGGCGGCCGCGGGCTGCGGGCCGCCGCGCCCCGGTCGGTGGGCAGCGGGCGCGGCCTCCATGATCGTCCAGCCTCTCAGAAGTAGACGGTCGACCGGGCCCGCTCGGCGGCGTCGTCGAGGTCGCCGGTCCACGCCCCCGTCGACAGGTACTTCCACCCGTCGTCGGCCGAGACCACCACCACCGTGGCCGTCTCGCCGTCGGGGACCTGCTCGGCGCAGCGCGCGGCGCCGGCCATGGCCGCACCGGTCGACAGGCCCACGAACAGCCCGACCCCGGCCAGGCGCCGGGTCCACTCGATCGAGTCCCGGGGCCGGACCACCGTCTTGCGGTCCAGGAGCTCGGCCCCCCCCAGCTCCTCGAAGATGGGGGGGATGTAGCCGTCGTCCAGGTTGCGCAGGCCGTCGACCATCTCCCCGGCCGGCGGCTCCACCGCCCAGATCTGCAGGCCGG
Organism: Acidimicrobiales bacterium; assembly: GCA_050743865.1. Classification (GTDB taxonomy): domain Bacteria; phylum Actinomycetota; class Acidimicrobiia; order Acidimicrobiales; family RAAP-2; genus DAHUZJ01. The sequence continues at coordinate 2,582 of JBOGGE010000203.1, read as the reverse complement.
GGTTGCGCTCCTTCAGGTACCGGCCGGCGCCCAGCAGGGTGCCCGAGGTGCCGAGGCCGGCGACGAAGTGGGTGACCTCGGGGCAGTCCCGCCAGATCTCGGGGCCAGTGCCCTCGTAGTGGGCCTGGGGGTTGGCCGGGTTGGCGTACTGGTAGAGGAAGGTCCACTCGGGGTGCTCGCCGGCCAGCCGGATGGCCATGCGCACGGCGCCGTTCGAGCCCTCGGACCCGGGCGACTCGATGATCTCGGCCCCCCACAGCTCGAGCAACTGGCGCCGCTCGACCGACACGTTGGTCGGCAGCACCACCTTCAGGTGGTAGCCCTTCAGCCGGCACACGAGCGCCAGGCCGATCCCGGTGTTGCCCGAGGACGGCTCGATCAGCACCTGGCCCGGCTCTCCCGGGTGCAGCCGGCCGTCCTTCTCGGCCTGCTCGACCAGCGAGAGGGCGACCCGGTCCTTGACCGACCCGGCCGGGTTGCGGCCCTCCAGCTTCACCAGCAGCCGGACGCCGGGGCGCGGGCTGAGCTGGCTGACCTCGACCAGGGGGGTGTCCCCGATCAGGTCGAGGACGCTGTGGTGGTACGCCACCCGGGGGTCAGCCGCCGGCCACCGCCGGCAGGAGCGACACCTCGTCGCCCTCCTTGACCGGGGTGTCCAGCGCCGAGAGGTACCGAACGTCGTCGTCGTTCACGTACACGTTCACGTACTTGTGGAGCGAACCGTTCCCGTCCAGCAACTGGCCCTGCATCCCGGGGAACTCGGCCACCAGCCCGCGCAGCACGTCGCCGATGGTGGATCCCTCGACGGCCACGGTGGACAGGCCGCCGGCCTCGGGGCGGAGCAGGGTCGGCAGACGGACGTCGACTGGCACGGTACCTCCCGTTCGAGCGGCCCGGCCGGTGAGGGCCGGACCCAATGTTGACTGTTCTGGTCTGGATTCTAGCCAGGGCCGGGGAGGGACCGGTCGGTGGGGGCCGGGGGGGCGGCGGCGGCCGGGGCCGGGGCCTGGTCCGGGGGGGCGGCGGCGGGGAGCAGGACGACCGGCTCCTCGGTGGCGGCGGCGCCGACGATCCGGTAGCTGCGCAGCACCGGGTGGGTGTCCCGGAGGGACACGAGCACGTAGTGCCAGCCGGGGTCGGGCGCCTGGGCCACGTCGGTCGGCGACGGGTAGGCGTCGGTGTGGGTGTGGGAGTGGAACACGCCGATGAGCTCGGCGCCGTGGGCCTCGGCGTCCCGGTCGGCTCGCAGCATGTCCCGGGAGTCGACGGCGTACACGCGGGCCGAGGCGGCGGCGTTCCGGGTCGGGTAGCACCGCTCGGCCGTCCCCGACGAGGCATCCCCGGCCAGCAGCCCGCACGCCTCGTCGGGCAGGCCGGCCAGGCAGTGGCCGACCATCTGGTGGTACAGGGGCTCAGGGAGGCGGAGCATCGCCGAAGGAGCGTAACGGCAGCGGCGGTGCCGGTAGCCTGCGAGCGGCGACAGGGCCGGTAGCCTGCGTGCCGTGGCGCGCGCCAAGCGAACGTTGGCCAAGCGGGCGGCCGCCCGGGAGGCGGCCGGCCGGAGCGGCGACCGCACCGTGGCCAGCAACCGGCGGGCCCGGCACGACTACGACATCCTGGAGACGTACGAGTGCGGCATCGTCCTCCACGGCAGCGAGGTGAAGTCGCTGCGGGAGGGCAAGGCCCAGCTGGCCGACGCCTACGCCCGGGTCGACGACGGCGAGCTGTGGATGTTCGGGGTCCACGTCCCGCCCTGGCGGTTCGCCACCGGGTTCGGGTCCCACGACCCCGACCGCAGGCGCAAGCTGCTCCTCCACCGCAGGGAGATCGACGAGCTGATGGGCCGCAGCCAGCAGCAGGCGCTGACCCTGGTCCCGCTGTCGCTGTACTTCCGCGACGGCCGGGCGAAGGTGCAACTGGCGCTGGCCCGCGGCCGCAAGCTGCACGACAAGCGCCAGGCCATCCTGACCCGGGAGGCCGAGCGGGAGGTGGCGCGGGCGGTGCGCGACGCCGAGCGCTGGAGCGCGGCCGGGTAGGATGGGGAGGTCGCCCGGCCAGGGCGGGCGAGCGGGTCGGACCGCTCGGCACACGACCGCTCGGCGGGAGCCGGGCGACACCACGGGGGTGAATGGTCTCGACTTCGGTCGCCGAAGTGGGAGAAGCGAGCCGTGGTCTCCGGAGCCACGTTAAAGAGCCGGAACCAAAAACAAACGCCGAGCCTACGCTCGCGATCGCTGCCTAACCGGTAGCGACGTCCGCCCAGCCTCAGCCCTGCGGGCTGGTGAACGGGCGTCATCAAGTGGGGCTTACCCGAGCGGTCGTTCCGACCGGCTGCCGGGGACATCTCGTCGGATACGGGGCACCGCAGTTGCCGGCAGCAGTGGCGCCCCCGACAATCACCTGCCGGCTGCGCTCGGAGAAGGCCTGCAGAGGAACCGAAGGACGCGGGTTCGATTCCCGCCACCTCCACGATTCGTCATGAAAAGCCAACCGGTGTCCCCCTGATGGGTGGGCACCGGTGCCGCGTTCGGACCGGGCTCGGCACCGGTGGCTGGCTCGGTTCTCGCAGCCGCCGGCACCCA
>JBOGGE010000202.1:0-18733 GCA_050743865.1 Acidimicrobiales bacterium | reverse complement strand
GTGGTGGACCTGCGCCAGGGCGGGGGCCGGTGGCAGGTGGCCGACGTGACGGTGCTCGAGGGCCCGTCGCTGGCCACGGGCGGCTCGGGTACGGCTCCGGGCGGCTCGGGTACGGCTCCGGGCGGCTCGGGTACGGCTCCGGGCGGCTCGGGTACGGCTCCGGGCGGTTGAGCGGGCCGACCGGCCGACCGGCGCTCAGGGGGCGTGCGGCGGCGACTGGTGCCGGAAGCACGAGACCACGTGGTCGATCACCAGCCCGGTCGCCTGCAGGTGCGCGTAGCAGACGGTGGGCCCGACGAACCGGAAGCCGCGCCGGCGGAGGTCGGCGCAGACCGCCTCGGAGAGCGGCGTCGACGCCGGGAGCTCGGACATGTCCTTCCACTCGTTGACCACCGGCGTCCCGCCCACGAACTCCCACAGGTAGTCGGAGAAGCTGCCGCGCTCCTCCTGGACCGCCACCACGGCGGCGGCATTGGCCACCACCGATTCGATCTTGCGCCGGTTGCGGATGATGCCGGGATCGCCGAGGAGCGCCTCGACCCGGTCCGACCCGAACCGGGCGACCACCTCGGGGTCGAACCCGCAGAACGCCCGGCGGTAGGCATCGCGCCGCTTGAGCACGGTCAGCCAGCTCAGCCCGGCCTGAGCCCCCTCGAGCGCCAGGTGCTCGAAATGCCGGCGGTCGTCGTGAACGGGAACGCCCCACTCCTCATCGTGGTAGGGCGCCAGCCACGGGCCGGTGGCCCACGCGCACCGGGGCCGGCCGTCGTCGCCCGGAGGGCCGGGCCGGGGAGTGACGGGGGGAGTGTCGAGAGGAGTGTCGAGAGGCACTTGGCGAACGCTATCGGGGTGGATCGACGGCGGTGGTGGGCACCGACTGCTGGGGATGGACTGGGGACGGCGCGGCCGGGGCCTGGGGACGACCCCGCCCGCCCTGGGGACGGAGGGCAGAAAGATGGGGAGAACATCGGGATTTCGCGTACCCCTCTTGACCTGCGACAACGGTCGGCGCAGTCTGGCGATTGTTCGAGTCATCGAACCCGAGGTCGGACAGAGGAACACCGCAAGGTGGACCGAAGGACGAACGGGGGCAGGCCGCAAGGCTCGTCACCGCACGGGGGGGAGCTCGGACATGGAGGCTCGTGAAACGGGCCGAGGGTTCCTTGGATCCCCGGTCCGGGCTCCGGGCCGGGGTTGTCCGACACTGCCCCGGCTGCAGGCGGCAGCGGGTCGCCACGAGCGTGGCCCCGAGGAGCTGGACGGTTTCGGCCGGACGGTTACTCGGGGTCGCGCCGCGTCCTGGCCGGTACGGGGCCCGGAGGCGTGCGTGAGGGGGGAGGGGTGCGGGCCGTCGTTCCCCCGTCCTTCGAACGAGCTGCGGACCGCGCCGCCCGCCTCACGCGCCCGCCACCTGGTGGGGCACCACGTGGGCGTCGTCGACGGCGCACGGGTCGTCCAGCTCGTCGTCGCAACGCTCGCACTCGAGCTCGAAGGTGGCGTGGGCAATGCCGAACGGGTCCGACACTCCGGCCCGCACCACGTTGCCCACGGCCTGGGCCTCCTCGAGCGTCGGGTGGCCGGTGAGGACCAGGTGGGCCGAGAGCGCCCGGTACTCGCTGGACAGGCTCCACACGTGGAGGTCGTGCACTTCCCCCACGCCGGGGGTGGCGGTCATGGACCGCCGGAGGGCGGCCAGGTCGACGTCGGGGGGCGTCGACTCGAGCAGGACGTCGGCGCTCTCCTTGGCGATGCGCACCGCCTCCACCAGCACCAGAGCGGCCACCACCAACGAGGCGACCGGGTCGGCCCGCTCCCAGCCGCCGCCCCCGGCCACGACGATGGCGACGCCGGCCGCCGCCACCACCGCCGACGCCGCCAGGTCCGACACCATGTGGAGGACGGCGCTGCGCATGTTGAGGTCCCGGTCGCCTTCGTGGAGGGCCCAGGCGGCAAGGCCGTTGGCCACCACGGCGGCGCCGGCCACCGCGGCCACCACCCCGCCGTCGACGTGGGTGGGGTGGAGGAGGCGGACGATCCCGACGGCGGCGATGGCCACCGTCACCACGGCCAGCACGGCGGCGTTGGCCAACGCGGCCAGGATGGTGCCCCGGTGGTTGCCGTAGGAGCGGTTGGCGCTTCGCGGCCGCAGCGCCCACCGGACGGCGACCAGCGACAGGCCGACAGCGGCCACGTCGGTCAGGTTGTGGCCGGCGTCGGCCAGGAGGCCGGCCGAGTGGGAGATCACGCCGGCGACCACCTGACCGGCGACCAGCGCCACGTTGATGGCCAGGGCGACGGCGAGGCGCCAGGTGCGGCTCACGACCGTGGCCACAGGGTGGCCGGGCGTTCCCCCCGCCCGACCTGGCCGCTCAGGTCGGCCTGGACCAGAGGAAGGTCGGCGGGGTGGGTGACCCCCACGCACCGGCCCTCGGTGGCGAGCACCCGGAAGCGTGGCCGGTCGCCGGGCGAGCCACGCCGGCCGCTCACCACCTCGTTCACCACCTCGGGCAGGAGGACCTCGGCGTCGGCGCCGGCCTGGGGGCGGGCCTCCTCCATGGCCGACTGGAGCACTGCTCGCATCGGGGGGCGGAAGGCCCACAGGTTCATCGACACCAGGGCGTCGCCATCCAGCTCGGCTGGCTGGCGCCCGTCCCCGGCGACGTACCTCCCGCCACCGGCGTCGGTCACCTCCCTCCGCTCGTCGACCGAGCGGAGGTACCCCTCTCCGTCCACCCGGCAGATGCCCCGGGTCACCGGGCCGGTGCCCACCACCGAGGAGCGGAGCCGGAACCCGACCAGCGCGCTGGCCGGGTCGCCGCCGGCGAGGTAGGTGGCGAGGAGCGCCATGGGCGCCTCCCCGTAGAGGTCGTCGGCGTTGGCCACGGCGAACCCGCCGGCCGGGAGGTGGTCGGCCGCGGCCAGCAGGGCGTCGACGGTCCCGAGGGGCGAACCCTGGACGGCGATGCGCACGTCCAGCGCGCCCGGCCAGGTCCGCTCGACGTGGTAACGGATGGCCGGGCCACTGTCCGTCCCGATGACCAGGACGATGGTGCCGAAGCCGGCGGCGAGGGCGTCTGAGGCCAGCAAGTCGACGACTGCCTCGCCGGCCGGGCCCACCGGGGCGAGCGGCTTCACCCCCCCGTAGCGCCGGGCGCGCCCGCCGGCCAGGACCACCAGCGTCGGCCGACCGTGGTCGCGGTCCGAACCGGGGCCGCCGTCCGGACCGGGCCCGGGGATCGACGCTGCGGCGGTCATCCCCCCCAGCGTAGGACGGCGCTGGCCCAGGTCATCCCGCCGCCGAAGCCCGACAGCAGCAGGTGGTCGCCGGCGTGGACCCGCCCGTTGCTGATGGCGTCGTCGAGGGCGAGGGGCACCGATGCCGACGAGGTGTTGCCGTAGCGCTCAATGACGATCGCCGTCCGCTCCTGGGGGATCCCGAGCCGCTGGCCGGCGGCTTGGATGATCCGCACGTTGGCCTGGTGGGGGACGAAGAGGTCGACGTCGCCGGCCGACAGACCGGCGTCGGCCAGGGCCCGCTCGGCCGACTCCACCACCATGCGGACCGCCTTGCGGAAGATCTCCTTGCCGTCCATGTAGAGGAAGCCGCCGTGGTCGCACTTGAGCAGGTGGCGCAGGTGGCCGTCGGCCCCCAGGTTCCAGCTCAAGAGGTCGCCCGGACCGTCCACCGGGTCGAGGACGACGGCGCCGGCGCCGTCGCCGACGAGCACGGCCATGGCGCGGTCGTCCCAGTCGGTGATCTCGCACAGCGTGTCGGACCCGATCAGCAGGATCCGCCCGGCGCCGGCCGCCACCAGGCCGGCCGCCGTCACCAGGCCGTAGACGAAGCCCGAGCAGGCGGCGTTGATGTCAAAGGCGCCACCAGGCACGCCCAGCTCGGCCTGGACGGTGACGGCGGTGGCCGGCACCAGGGCGTCGGGGGTGGTGGTGGCCAGGATGACGAGGTCGATGTCGGTGGGCTCGAGGCCGGCTCGCTCGAGCGCCTGACGACCGGCCCCGATGGCCAGCTCGGAGGTGGTGCCCCCCACCCTGCGCTCCCGGATCCCGGTGCGCTCGACGATCCAGGCGTCGCTGGTGTCGAGGCGGGCCGAGAGGTCGTCGTTGGTGACCACCTTGTCGGGGACCGCCACCCCGGAGCCCCTGATCGTGATCCCTCGCACCGTCGTCAGCCTCCTGCCGCCACCGCGAGCATGCCAACGTAGCCGGCGTCGCCCTCGATCACCCCGCCGGTGTTGACCGCCAGCCCCAGCCGGGCGCCCGGGACCTGCCGGGCACCGCCGCGGCCACGGAGCTGGAGGGCCAGCTCCACCACCTGGGCCACTCCGGTGGCCCCCAGCGGGTGGCCCCGACCGACCAGCCCGCCGCTCGGGTTGACGGTCAGCCCCGGCCCGCCCACGGTGGTGTCGCCGGCGGCGGTGGCCGGTCCCGCCTCGCCCAGCCCGAACAGCCCGAGCGACTCGAGGGCGTAGATCTCCTCGGCGCTGGTGGCGTCGTGGAGCTCGACCATGTCGAAGTCGTCCGGGCCCAGGCCCACCGCCGTCCACATGGCTTCGGCCGTCTCGGCCAGGCGGTCGTGGTAGTCGATCTCCCCGCTGCCCGAGCGTGCCACCGAGCCGATGATACGGGGCGTCCCCCGCCGGGCGGTCGACCCCGGCCCGAGGACCGCCGCCGCCGCGCCGTCGGTGAACGAGCTGCACATGAGCCGGGTGAGGATCCCCGACACCTGGGGGGAGGCGAGCACCTCGTCCACCGTGGCCTCTTTCTGGATCTGCGCCAGCGGGTTCCGGCTGGCGTGGCGCCGGGCCTTGACGGCGGCGGCGGCGATCTGCTCCACGGTGGTGCCCCGGTCGGCCATGCACCGACGGGCCCACTGGTCATTGAGCTCCATGAGGATGCTGCCGCCCGGGTTGCCCTCGGGCCGGAACCGGGCCCGCATGTCGGCCCGGTAGTCGGCCGGGAGCCCGTCCTCGACCCCGGCCAAGGTGGCCGCCCGGTCGCCCGTCCACATCTTCTCGACGCCCACCACCAGCACCGGTCGGCAGGCCGAGCGGGCGGCCAGGATCCCGACCTGCAGGGCGGCGGCCCCCCCGGCACAGGAGTTGTCGACGTTGACCACCGGGGCGTCGCCGAGCCCGGCCTTGCGCAGCCACGACTGGCCGCGGACGCAGCCCTGGTCGCAGAGCCGGCCGCCCATGGCGTTGCTGACCACCACCAGGGAGAGGCGGGCGGGATCGATCCCGGCGTCGGCCAGGGCCTCGTGCACCGCCTGGTCGACCATCGCCTCGGGCGACAGGTCCCGCCGGCCCATGTCGGTCATCCCGGTCCCGAGGATGGCGACCGGGTCGGCGGCCAGGACCTCTGCTGTGCTCATGCCGGCACCTCCGTCAGGTCGCGTCTCGTGCGGTCGGTGGGTCGCCCGGTCGCCGGGCGGGCCGGGCCCAGCGCCTCGACGATCCCGGCGAAGTGGTCAAGGGGGTGATCGTCGGCCACCATCAGCACCACGTGCTCGGCGCCGGCGTCGGCCAGGAGCGCCACCTCCTCGGCGCAGCGGGCCGGCGACCCGGCCACCAGGTGGCGGTCGAACGCCTTGGGGGGGATGCCGTAGAGGGCCGAGAGCCACCGGGTTCCGCCCAGGTGGGCCCGGCGGTCGTCGCCGACGGCCACCGCCAGTACGGCGGCCGTCGTCACCTCGGCCGGGTCCCTTCCCGCCTCGGCGGTCTCCCGGCGCAGGTGCTCGAACGATCGGGCCAGCTCGCCGGTGGGCACGAACAGGGGGATCCACCCGTCGCCGGCGGCGGCGGCGCGTCGCCGGGCCGCCGGGCTGGAACCACCGACCCAGACCGGGACCGGCGCCGCCGCCGGCTCCTGGCGGTAGCCGAGATCGAGGTCGCCGGCGGTCGCCCATGCTACCCGCAGCTCGTCGATCGCCCGGTCGAGACGGCGGCCCCGCCCGGCGTAGGGGACGCCGGCGGCCCGGTACTCGCCCGGGTGGCTGCCGCTGCCGACCCCGAGGACGAAGCGACCGCCCGAGAGGAGCTGGAGGGTGGCCGCCTGCTTGGCCACGGCGGGGGCGGAGCGAAGGGGTAGCTGCAGCACGCAGGAGCCGACAACGAGCGAGCGGGTGGTGGTGGCGGCGACGGCCAGGGTTGCCAGGCACTCGAGCATCGGCCGGCCCCAGAAGAGGTGGTCGGTGGCCCACAACGCCCCCGCCCCGGCCTCCTCGGCCTCCTGGCAGACCTCCGCCAGCCAGGCAGTCGTACCCCAGGTACGACCTAGGTTAGCACCTGTGGTAGTACCCGTGTGAGCTGGGAAATCGACGCGTGGAACCGTCGGAAGCAGCAGCCCAACGGACCCGAGTCCACCAATCGGTCGTACCGCGGGCACCGAGACATCCTAGGCGAACCTGGACCGTGACGTGTCAACTGGCGCAATGGCGACGCTCCGAGCGGCGCCCCGACCGGATCGGTACGACCGGTGGCGTACCGATCCGGGACGGCTTGGCGGGGACGGCTCAGGGGCCCGGGACCGCTTGGCGGGAACGGCTCAGGGCTCCCGGCCGTCGCTGGTGCCGGCATCGGCGATCACCGCCAGGGTACAGCGGGAGCGGCAGATCTCCTGCCCCCCATCGTCGGTCAGTGAGACTTCCCATACCTGGACCGTCCGGCCCCGGCGCACCGGCGTGGCGGTGGCCGTGAGCACGCCGTCCCGCATGGGGCGGAGGTGGCTGGCGTTGAGCTCGATGCCGACCACGTGGTGGCCGGGGGGGGCGGCCAGCCCGGCTCCGTAGCTGGCGGCCGACTCGGCCATGAGGGCCGAGACGCCCCCGTGGAGGAGACCGTAGGGCTGGTGGACCCTGCTCGTGACCGGGAGCCGCAGGACGACACGGTCGGCAGTGGCCTCGACCGTCTCGATCCCCAGCGTCCCGTGGACGGTGCGGCTGCCGGCCGTGTCGAGGTCGATCCCCTCCGCCATCGGCCGGAGCCTACCGGGCGTGCGGGCACGGGTCCCCCGGCCAGGCGGGCACGGTACCCTCTCTGGCGTGACACGCCCCGGCCCGGCCGCCCTGCCGGTCGGCGGGCCGGCCTGGGCCCGCGAGCCCCTCGGGCTGCCCCGAGAGCCGGCCCGGTGAAGGTCCGGATCGGCGTGGGCACCGGCGCTGCCGGGCTCGACGGCCCGGCGCTGGCCCGGCTCGGCGGCGACCTGGTGACGCTCGGGTTCGACTCGCTGTGGCTGCCCGAGGTCCTCACCGCTCCCGGGATCGATCCCCTGGTCGGACTGGCCTGGGCCGGCGCCGCCAACCCCACCCTGAAGCTGGGGGCCACCATGCTCCTGCCCGGCAGGAACCCCGTCCGGCTGGCCGGCCAGGTGGGGGCCCTCGACGCCCTCTCGGGCGGCCGGTTGCTCCTGACCTTCGTGCCGGGCATGGCCGGCGGGGCCGAGGCCGAGGCGGTCGGGGTTCCTGTGCCCTCCCGGGGGGCGGCGATCGACGAGATCCTGCCGCTCCTGCGCCGGCTGTGGTCCGGCCAGCCGGTCGCCCACGACGGCCCGGCCGGGTGGTTCGGCGAGATCGCCATCTCGCCGGTCCCGGTCCAGGACCCCTTCGACGTCTGGCTCGCCGGCATGGCCCGTTCGTCGCTCGAACGGTGTGGCCGGCTGGCCGACGGCTGGCTCCCGTCCCTGTGCACCCCGGCCGAGGCAGAGCGGGGGCGGCGGGTGGTCGAGGCCTCGGCGGCCGAGGCGGGTCGCTCGATCAGCCCCGAGCATTTCGGGGCGAGCATCGCCTACGCCCGGGAGCCTCTCGATGCCCGCACCGAGGCCGGTCTCGTCCGGCGCGCCGGTGGGCGGGACCTGGCCAGCCTGGTGCCGGTGGGGCTCCCCGCCCTGGCCGACCTGGTCTCGGCGTTCGTGGCGGTGGGGTTCTCGAAGCTGGTCGTGCGGCCGCTTCAGTCCCCGGCCGGATGGCGCCGGGAGCTCGAGGAGCTGGCGGCGGCCGTCGGGCACCTCCAGACCTAGCACGGACGGGGTGCCCTTCCCGGCGGGGCACCGGGCCCACGCCGGGCCCGACTGCGGGCCGGAGCGCGCTCAGTACCGGTAGGTGTCGGGCTTGTACGGCCCGCCGACGGGCACGCCGATGTAGGCCGCCTGCTCGGCGCTGAGCTCGCTGAGGCGGGCACCCAATGCATCGAGGTGGAGGCGGGCGACCTTCTCGTCGAGATGCTTGGGCAGCACGTAGACCTTCGCCTCGTACTGCTCCGGCCGGGTGTACAGCTCGATCTGGGCCATGGTCTGGTTGGTGAAGGAGCACGACATGACGAAGCTGGGGTGGCCGGTGGCGTTGCCCAGGTTGAGCAGCCGCCCCTCGGAGAGCACGATGACGGCGTGGCCGTCGGGGAAGACCCACTTGTCCACCTGTGGCTTGATGTTCACCCGCTCGATGCCCGGCGTCGCCGCGAGGCCGGCCATGTCGATCTCGTTGTCGAAGTGGCCGATGTTGCCCACGATGGCCTGGTGCTTCATCCGGGCCATGTGGCCGGCGGTGAGGATGTCCCGGTTGCCGGTGGCGCTGACGAAGATGTCGGCCCGGTCGACCACGTCGTCGAGGCGTGCCACCTCGTACCCCTCCATGGCCGCCTGCAGGGCGCAGATCGGGTCGATCTCGGTGACGACCACCCTTGCTCCCTGGCCGCGGAGGGACTCGGCGCAGCCCTTTCCGACGTCGCCGAAGCCGCACACGACGGCGGTCTTCCCGCCGATCAGGACGTCGGTGGCCCGGTTGATCCCGTCGACCAGCGAGTGCCGGCATCCGTACTTGTTGTCGAACTTCGACTTGGTGACGGCGTCGTTCACGTTGATGGCCGGGAACAGCAGCTCCCCCTGCCGCTGCATCTCGTACAGCCGGTGGACGCCGGTGGTCGTCTCCTCGGTGACCCCTCGGATCCCGTTGGCGAGGGAGGTCCACCGCTGCGGGTCGTCGGCCAGCCCGAGGGCGAGCCGCCGGAGGACCACCGCCATCTCGTCGGAGCCGGCGGTGGACGGTTCCGGCACGGCACCGGCCTTCTCGTACTCGACGCCCCGATGGACGAGGAGGGTGGCGTCGCCCCCGTCGTCGAGGATCATGGTCGGGCCGGGCTCGCCCGGCCAGCGCAGCGCCTGCTCGGTGCACCACCAGTAGTCCTCGAGGCTCTCGCCCTTCCAGGCGAAGACCGGCACCCCCCGAGGGTCGTCCGGCGTGCCGCCGGGGCCGACCGCCACGGCGGCGGCGGCGTGGTCCTGGGTCGAGACGATGTTGCAACTGGCCCAGCGAACGCGGGCGCCCAGGGCGACCAGGGTCTCGATGAGCACCGCCGTCTGGACGGTCATGTGGAGGGACCCGGTGATGCGGGAACCGGCCAGCGGCCGGCTGGTGCCGTACTCCTGGCGCATCGCCATGAGCCCGGGCATCTCGTGCTCGGCCATCTCGATCTCCCGGCGGCCGAAGTCGGCCTGGGAGAGGTCGGCCACCTTCCAGCCGGGGTGACCGGTGGGCTGGTCGTCGGGCGTGGCGGTGGGCTGGTCGTCGGGCGTGGGCATGCGGCTCCTCCTTCGGCGATGCCCACGAGGATACGGCCTTGGGAGGTGGGGCGGCGGCGCCGGCAGGTGGAGCGTGCCGAACCCTAGGTAGCATCACGTGGGGCTCCGGGAGCGGGCGACCGGATGGGACTGGTCGGCGCCGCCTCCACCGGAGAGTGGGGTGGTCACCATGCGACCGACGGCCAGCGACGAGGGAGAGCTCAGCCGCCCTGCTGTGCGGCAGGCGCTGGGGGCGGCAGCCGCGCTGCTCGGCGTGGGTCTGGTGGCCGTCGACCCGGACGGCCGGTGCTGGTTCACCAGCCAGCGGTGGGAGGACCGCTCGGGCAGCTCCTGCCAGGGCATGGGCGACCGCCCGTGGTTCGACGCCGTCCATCCCGACGACGTCGCCGTCGTCGCCGGCCGCTGGCGTTCGCTCCTGGGACATCACGGCCGCCTGGGTGTGTTCCGGACGGTCGGCGTCGACGGTGTCGTCCGCCGGTGCCGGGCCGAGAGCGTCCCCATGGTGGGCGCCGACGGCCGGGTCGACGGCTACCTGATCGCCGTCACCGACGCCGTCGGTGGTGGGCATCAGGGCGGCGGGCATCAGGGTGGCGGGCAGGCTGCGGGCGGCACGGCGGACGGGGGGGAACTGGACGACGGCGATCTCGACCTCGACCCCGTGCTCTCGACGCCGCACCTCCTCGACTCGGTGCTGGCGGGGGCCCCTGACATCATCACGATCCTCAACAAGGACGGGTCGTGGCGCTGGTCCAGCGGCGCCGCGCTCCACCTGTTCGGCCACCAGGCGGAGTTCGACGTCCACGTAGGGGTGTTCCGCATGCTGCACCCCGACGACGTGGAGGCGGCGCAGGAGGCATTTCGCCGTGCGGTGGCCGACGAGCTGCTTCCCGGCGAGCGATTCGACATACGGGTCCGCGCCGCCGACGGCTCGTGGCGGCACATGGACGTGCTGATGGACGTGCTCCTCGACGAGCCCTCGGTGCACGGGATCGTCGTCCACGCTCGGGACGCCACCGACCATCACCGGGTGCTCGACGCCCTGGCGGCGACCAACCTCCGCCTGGCCGACGTGTTCTCCAGCATCCGCTCCGCGCTCCTGGTGGAGGACGAGCACGGGGCGGTGCTCCTCGTGAACCAGGCGTTCATCGACATGTTCCGGCTCGGGGGGACGCCCGAGGACCTGGTGGGCAGGACGGTCGAATCGGCCGGCCTCTCCATCGACCGCCTGGTCGTGGACCCCCCCGACGCGTCGGCACAGCTTGGGCGGCTGCTGGCCGAGGGTCGGCGGGTCGAGGCGGCGAGAGCCGTCCTCTTCGACGGCAGGACCATCGAGTGCGACTTCGTCCCCACCCGGGAGCTCGGTACGGACCGCGGGCGCCTCTGGGTCCTCCGCGACGTCACCCACCGGGCCCGGGCCGAGACGGAGCAGCAACGGCTGCTCGTCTCCGAGCGCGACGAGAACCAACGCCTGGCCGAGATGGACGCCTTCCGGTCGGAGTCGATCGCCGCCGTGTCCCACGAGCTGCGCACTCCCCTCACGTCGATCGTCGGCTACGCCCAGCTCCTGCGCAACATGGTCGACCGGGAGGAGCGACCGGACGAGGCCGGGTGCATCGATGCCATCTCCCGCAACGTCGACCGGCTCCTGCGGCTGGCAGGCGACGTGGTGGCCCTGGACTCGCTCGAGTCCCGGGTCCTGCCGCTGGTCGTCGGTCCCGTCGACGTCGGCCAGGTCCTGGGCCAGGCGGTGAGCTCGGTGGGCCCGGAGGCTGCGGGAAAGTCGGTCCGGATCGACGTCGACGCCCCCACCGACGGTGCACCGGCCAGCGGGGCGGGCGGGGAGCGACGGCTCCGCGGCGACGCGGCGCGCCTGGTCCAGCTCTTCGAGAACCTGTTGTCGAACGCGGTGAAGTTCACGCCGTCGGGCGGCACGATCTCGGTGGTGGCCCGGAAGCTCGACGACGGGTGGGCGGTGGAGGTGAACGACACCGGGATCGGCATACCCGGGGACGAGATCGAATTGCTGTTCGGACGTTTCTTTCGGGGGTCGAACGCCCGGGCCCGGGGGATCCCCGGGACCGGGCTCGGGCTCTCGGTTGCCCGGGCGATCGTCGACCGTCACCGGGGGACCATCTCGGTGCGATCGGTCGTGGGCGTGGGCACGACGGTCACGGTGATGGTGCGCGACGTGGCCGAGAGCGAGGAAGAGAGGTAAGGCGCGGGCGCGGCTCGGGCGGGGCTCGGGCGGGGCTCGGGCGGGGCTCGGGCGGGGCTCGGGCGGAGGGCAGTGTGCCTGCGGGCCAAAGGTCCAGTAGTAGCGATGACCGGCGTCCGATGCGCCGCCGGATAGCAAGGACGATCCGGCACCGCCAGCCATCGCCCGGTGGCGGATGGCAACTTGCCGGCTGACGAGGACTGGCGCGGAGGTCCCCGGAGCCCTGATCGGCCCATTCTGGAACGGATGGCTTGCCGGGAAGCAGCGAAGCCAGCATCCGCTCGATCCCTAAATCGAGTGCCAGTCGATGGGCGGGGCATGGGCAGTTTCGTCAGCCCGCCGTTCAGTGACCGTGCTTGTGCACGGGTGCGGTCGCGACCGTGGGGCGCTCGACGAAGATCAGCCGAACAGGCGCTCTTCCAAGTCCGCTCCGGTCATTCCTTGGTGCTCGGCGACATCGGAGAGGATGGCTGCGAGCTCGACGCGAAGCGGTCCTCGAGCGGGAACGGTGACCCGATGCCCACCGTCCCTGAGGGTGGTCAGGCGAAGGTGGCTCCCCGTCTTGCGCACTACCTCGTCATCGAAGTGGAGCGAAGGAGGGTCGGCAGCTCGCGTCCGGTGAGATGGTGCGCCACCCTCACACCGCGAGCAGCTCGTCGCGCACGAGATGAAGCGGCACGACCTTCGGCCGATCGTCTTCGTCGAAGTGGCAGACGACGGCGTCGCGAACCATCTCCCGGAACGAGTCAAGGTCGTCAGCTTCGGTGACGATCGCCTCCTCCACCGCACGGGCAACGTAGCCGCCGTCCGGCGCCTCGTCGACGACGAACACGATCTCGGACCCGGCCAAGGGACCTACGGTACCGCCCCGCTGCAACGAGCAGCCGAACAGCCCTCAAACTCTCGCTTCGAAGGCCACGACGACGCAGGCGGCATGGCGGTCGAGCCCCTGGCGCCGGCGGTCACGACCCGGAGGATCCGGTGCCTGCCTCAAGCCACTGGTCCTCGACATCCGTCGTGGCCGTATCGCTCACCCGAAGCCCGTTCAGCCCGAGGAGGGCGGCCAGGGCAGCGTGGTCATGGTCGAAGGACTCCGCTGCGAAGAGGAGCGGCCGAGCTCCGATCGGTCGAGTCCGCGCCCTGGAGCCGTGCACGGTGGGCCGGCACACGCACCGGGCAGGGTTGGAGAGGTCCGGCCATCGATGTGGGCAAAGCGGTAGTAGCCGCAGACCGTCGACAGTCGGCGATCGATGCTGGCCGCTCCATGGCCTCGCTCTTCGAGCGGGGACCGGAACAGCTCGATGTGCGGGCGCGTCGACGCCTGCACTCCGAGCTCACCGACTGCACTCCTACTGGAATTGAATCCGGCTCCTACGCCTCCCATCCTCACGTCGCCGTGGCGTGAGACGTCAAAGCGGAACAGCCTCCGTCAAACCCAGGCCGGTTCAGGGTCATTGTGGAGCCGACGGTCGCCCCGACCGCCGGCTCGGCGGTCGGCGGCTCAACGACACGGCTCGAGCGTGGGACCGGTCGGCGGTACGCTTGCGGATCGACCCGGAGGTGGCACCGGGCACAAATAACAATCCAAATTGCCATCCGCCGCCCCCGTAGCTCAGAGGATAGAGCGTCGGTTTCCTAAACCGTGCGTCGCAGGTTCGAGTCCTGCCGGGGGCGCTCAAAAGCCCAGTTCAGTGGCTTGCCGGTCTTCGGGGCGACTGCAGACTTGACCCGTTGGTCAACGTTTGGTCAACTATTCGGGGTGCGGGGCAACTTGACGGAGCGGGGCGACGGGAAGTGGCGGCTGCGGGTGTACGCCGGCCGGGACCCGCACACCGGCCGACAGCGAGTGGTGACCAAGACCGTCGGGGGATCCAAGCGCGCCGCTGAGCGCGAGCTCGCCAAGCTCATCACCGACGTCGATGCCGGTCGGTACAAGGGGACCGCCGCCAAGCTCTCAACACTGGTCGACCGGTGGATCGCCCACCTGGAAGCGATCGGACGCTCTCCGTCCACGCTGCGCGAGTACCGGCGGCTTGCAGCTCGGGCCATCCTGCCGGCGCTGGGCTCGGTCCGGCTGGACCGGCTGCGACCGAGCGACCTCGATCGCGTCTACGGCGACTGGTTGCGGGCGGGGCTCTCACCGAACACCGTGCACCATCGCCATTCGCTCATCGCCGCCGCGCTCCAGCAGGGGGTCAAGTGGGGATGGCTGCACGAGAACCCCGCACGGCGGGCGAGCCCGCCGCCCCTCCGGCCGCCCGAAGCCGTCGTGCCCCAGGTCGAGCAGGTCCAGCGGCTGCTGCAGGCGGCGGAGACGGCGAACGAGGACCTGGCGGCGTTCTTGGCCACGGCGGCGCTGACCGGCGCCCGGCGGGGGGAGCTGTGCGCGCTGCGGTGGCCCGACGTGGACCTCGGTCGGTCGGAGCTCCGGATCCGCCAGTCGCTCGACTGGCCCCGGGGAGCGCCGGATTGGACGCTCAAGTCGACCAAGACGCACCAGGCCCGATCGGTCTCCCTCGACGAGCTCGGCGTCGCCGTGCTGGAGCGCCAACGCCGGCGCTGCGAGGAGCGCTGCCGGGCCGCCGGGACGGAGTTGTCAGCCGACGTCTTCGTGTTCGGCGGCAGCGTGGACGGGACGCGCCCACTGCGACCCGACAGTGTGACCCAGGCGGTGGGGCGGCTGTGCCGGTCGCTCGGCATGCCCGAGATCCACCTGCACTCGCTCCGGCACTGGATGGTGACCACCAGCCTCGTCGGGGGCTCCGACGTCCGCACCGTCGCCGGTCGGGCCGGCCACCGCGACGCGTCGATGACCCTGCGCGTCTACGCCCACGTCCTCGAAAGGGCCGATCGGGAGACGGCAGCGCAGCTCGGCCGGGCACTGGGATCGCGGCAAGCTGACACTGGCGCATTGCCGGCCTGATGCCCTTCAGCTCCGAGTCTCGTGGCTGGACGCGGTCATTACCGCCTTGCTCGCGCCGGTCCCGGGGCGGCGCCCGAGGACGGGGGCTCTTTCGCAGGCTGCGAGGCGCCGACGGTGACCACCGTTTCGCTACGCTGGCCTGGTGACCACCATGGCGGCGTTCGAGGGATGCTATGAGGCCCGCCGCACCGCCGCGCTTTCGAGGGTCCCGGTCTCCACCGTCTACCACTGGGCTCGCACGGGCGTGATCGTGCCGAGCGTGTCGGCGACCCGGACGAAGCTGTGGTCGTACGCAGACCTGATGGGGCTCCGGATCGTCTCCTGGCTACGGCACGGTGGCTTGTGTGCCAGGACCCGGCGTGCGCCCGCCTCCCGGCGCGGGTGGCCGAAACAGAAGCAGATCCAGTAGGCGAGGCCACTCGCGATCTGGAGGTTCACCTAGCGCCTGAGCTTCTTCTCCAGGCGATCGAGGGCCTTGGTCGAGCGGTCGTACTCCAGGCAGAAGACGACCCGGTTGCCGTTCCTCCCACCTGCCCAGGCCGTCAGGCTGGACGATTGAGTCGAACTGGTTGGCGCAGTGGCGCTCGGACCACCAGAGCGACAGGTCGCAGTCCTCCCGCCGGCGGGACTCGGCCAAGAGGGCTGCGAAGAACCCGTTCACCCCGACCAGGTGGAGGAGGCGCTGGCTTTTCCCGATTGCGAGGGCTTTGTCGGCCCGCCAGCGCGACTTGTCGGGCTTTCTCCTCGCTTGGCGGCGACCACCACGGCGCCGATCTGGTCGAGCACGTAGTGGTACGGGAGGCTGGCGTAGCGACGGTCGAGCGGCTGGAAGCGGTCGAGCAGGCGGAGCTTGTAGAGAGTGGTCAACCGGTGCTGGGCGGTGTTCGTGTTGTCGAAGTACATCTCGGCCAGCTGGTCCGTGGTGAACACCCGGTGGCGGTAGAGCATGGTCAGGATCTGACGTTCCCGTTCGGTCAGCTGGTGCGCCACCGTCATCACGAGCCGGTCGTCGGCCCTCGGCCGGAGAGAAGACGCACTCATGCCAACAACCCCAGGGAGTCGGGGTTGGCGACGGGCGGGGGTGTCGTAGCGACACGCCGGCACTTCGCCGCGACAGGGTGCTCTGTCCAGGACTGGCGACCCTGCTGGCGAGGACGATGGCGACCCTGCTGGCGACCCGGTGGAGCTCTCTCACGCCGAGTACCCCTCACGGCGGACCTTCGTGTACCGGGCGGTCAAACTGGTCACCGGCCCCTCGACCAACGGCTCGAGTTCGCATTCTGGGAGCCTGGGGGCGCCGCACCCGTGACCCGCCACTTCACGTCGCCAGCCCTGCCAGGGCGCGAACCCGACCGAGAATCGGAGGTGCATGGTGTCGCGACGTCGAGATAGTATGAGGTTATGGCAAAGCAGACCACCGTCCGGCTACCCGATGAACTGGCAGACGAGGCAGAGGCCGTTGCCCGCGTCCGTGGCACCAGCGTGAACGCCTTGATCGTCGACTCACTCAGCGCTGAGGTTGCGCGCGTTCGGACGGACAAGGACTTCGTGACGCGCGCGCGCAGACTGCTCGAGCGAGACAAGGAACTGCTCGACCGACTCGCCAGGTGATCCGATACCTCAGCCTGGCCGAGTACGTCTGGCTGGCAGAACAGGTCACCGGGATCGAGGCCACCGCCCTGTCGAAGGCGGCGAGAATCGATCTGGCCGATTCGGCGCTGCATGCACCTTCGGCCAACTTTGGCGGGGAAGAGTTCTACCCCGACGTCGTCGACAAGGCAGCGGTACTCACCTGCAGGGTCGCGTGGAACCACCCGCTTCCCGACGGGAACAAGCGTGCTGCATGGGCCGCGCTCGTCCTCTTCCTGGATCTGAACGGGATCGTCTGGTCGCCGGACCCACCCGATGTCGACGATGCCGAGCAGGCCATGCTGGCCGTGGCTGCCCGTCAGGTCGACGAATCCTGGTTCGCCGACTGGCTCCGCCAGCGTATCGAGGTGCCCTGAGGTCGTCATCGCTGGTCGCCGTCATGGCGAACCTTCGTGTGCCGTGCGGCCAGGCTGATCGCCGGCGCCGGCTAGCGGATTCGTCGGGTCGACCGAGGGTTGCGGGAGTCGCAAGGGACTCCCGGGCCGCGTCGGTTCGGCGGACGCCAGAAGTTTCCGCGGAAACGCCGTGACTACGGAGGCCCGCCCGAAGTCTCTGGCCAGCGCCTCCAAGTCGCCCTGGCCGGCGAGAGGATCGGGGTTCGGGTAGGCGGCGCGCATGCGCTTCTCGACCACCCGGGCGACCTTGTCGGACTTCCCATCGTGATGGGACGGCGTCTGTGCACGGTCAGGCTGACTGCTCGGCAGTTCACAGCCTTCGATGCGCTCAGCCTTGGGGGGGATTGGGTATAATTTCTATACCGTGAGATGATGGACTTCGAGTTCGATCCCGTCAAGAGTGCAGCCAACCGAACCAAGCACGGGCTCGATTTTGTCCAGGCACAAGAGTTATGGAACGACCCCATGCGGGTCGAGGTAGAAGCGAGGACGACGGATGAGCGGCGATGGCTGGTGGTCGGCCGGATCGGTGAGCAGCACTGGTCGGCAGTGGTGACCTACCGGGCGGAGAAGGTTCGGATCATTTCGGCCCGCCGTTCGCGTGTGGAGGAGGTGGCGATCTATGAAGGCTGAAGAGCTCGACCAGGCGTTCGATCGAGGGGAAGATGTCACGTCGGCGCTCGACCTTGGCTCGCTCCGCCGGCCGGCCCTCGAGCAGCGCAGGGTCAACGTCGACTTCCCGGCCTGGGTCGTCGAGGCGCTCGACCGGGAGGCCAGGCGTCTCGGAGTGACCCGCCAGTCCATCATCAAGGTGTGGATCGCTGAGCGACTGGAGCACCACAACCAGGACGCGGCATAAACCAGACCCTGCCGGCCAACTCGGCGACGATCGTGGAGGTTCGGGTCTCCATTCTGTAGCACGCCGCGTTGGTCCGAGTCAGGGCCTCGCTCTGCGGCCATATCGTCCCCATACTTCGGCGTCATGGCCGGGGCCGGGTTGCCAACGGCCGGTGTGCGTTTCACGACAGGGCTTCTCGGTAGCTGTCCCGGTCAACCTTGTAGTGAGTGGCCGGTGCGTCGACCAGGTCGCCGGTCAACACGAGCCAAAGGTTCGCACTGTGTACATCTGGGAGCGTCGAGCCGAACACGTGTCATGGCGCGAACCTTCGGGTTCGCACCGCCTGGCACGCGGAACAACGGTACGACGCGGTCGCGACCTTCCACGCGGATCTCGCGTACGAGTGCCTGGAGGAGTGCCTGGCGCGACAACACCGAACCGTTGGTGAACGCCTATTCGGCGTGTCGACGTATCGCCGCGATCTCGTCGACGCTCGGCGCGGTGATCGACGCCTGTGGGATGGTGACGGCCAGCGTCACCCGACGCTCGAGCGGATCGCGCACCTTGGCGACGAGCCCATCGAGACGTTGCCGCACCTGGCTTTGGACAGCGTGCCCGACTCGAACGCCAGGAGGTAGCGCTCGATGGTGTCTTCGGCCTTCGTGATCCCAGCGTCGGCTTCACCACTTTGTTCACCGGTGAACTGCTCGCCCTCAATCGGAGCACCGGCGCCGTCGTCTACCGGCACAAGGTGACACCACCTCGACCCACGCGCCGATCCCTTCGACCAACGGCCCGAGGTTCGCATTGTGGGAGGCCGGGGTGATGCAGGACCGCACGTGTGGAGCGGTGGGTTCCAGGATTCGACGTCCTCTGCCCCGAGGGAAGGCTCACCGCGAATGCACTGGTGGCCCGCTGGTCCTGGCCGCGCCCCGCTGGTCCTGGGTGCGGCGCGTGCTCGACCGGTAGCGGACGCGGCCCCGAACAAGGCGACGTCCCGACCGCGCTGTCCGTTCCGGGTCCGCCACCCGGTAGCCTCGTTCCATGTTCGTCGTGCTGGCATTGGTCTTCGTGGCGCTGTTCATCGTCTTCCCGATCGTGGGGCTGGCCATTGGTGCGCTCAT
>JBOGGE010000201.1:0-11884 GCA_050743865.1 Acidimicrobiales bacterium | reverse complement strand
TCCCTACGAGGTCCGCGACGTGATCGGCCGGGTGGTCTACGACGGCGACTTCCTGGAGGTGCAGCCGCTCCACGCGGCCAACCTCGTGGTCGGGTTCGCCCGCCTCGACGGTCAGCCGATCGGCGTCGTCGCCAACCAGCCGCGGGTGCTGGCCGGTGCGCTCGACATCGACGCCTCGATCAAGGGGGCCCGCTTCGTACGGTTCTGCGATGCGTTCAACATCCCCCTGGTCACCTTCGTCGACGTCCCCGGCTTCCTGCCCGGGACCGCCCAGGAGTACGGCGGGATCATCCGCCACGGGGCCAAGCTGCTCTACGCCTACTGCGAGGCCACCGTGCCCCGGGTCCAGATCATCACCCGCAAGGCCTACGGCGGGGCCTACGTGGTCATGAACTCCAAGTCGATCGGGGCCGACCTGGCCTACGCCTGGCCGTCGGCCGAGCTGGCGGTCATGGGGCCGCAGGGGGCGGTGGAGATCGTCTACCGCCGCCAGCTGGCTGCCGCCGCCGATCCCGAGGCCCGGCGGGCGGAGCTGGTGGAGGAGTACACCGAGCGCTACGCCACCCCGTACGTGGCCGCCGAGCGGGGCTACGTCGACGACGTCATCTCCCCCGCCGACACCCGCCGGGTGCTGGCCAGGAGCCTGGCCATGCTGGCGTCCAAGCGGGAGGATCTGCCCCGGCGCAAGCACGGGAACGTCCCCCTGTGACGGGAGGCGGGCTGCACCACCGCCCGGCGCCACCGCCCGACGTGGTGGCGGCGGTGTCGGCGGCGGTCGAAGCGGTGTGGCCCCGGCCCCCGACGGCGACCGGGGACGGGGACCGGTCCGACCGGCAGCGCCAGGCCTGGCGGTTCAGCGGTCGGTGGTGGTCCCGCCCGGCAATGCTGCGACGCGAGCGTCCCTGGCTCGCCTGATCCCCCGGTGCGGCGCCTCTCCGGCGCCGGCTACGAGGCGGCCCGGCGGTGGTCGGCGGCCAGGCGGACCAGGTCGTCGACGATCCGGTCGAGCCGGAAGTCCTTGGGCGTGTAGACGGCGGCCACGCCCTTGCCCCGGAGCACCTCGGCGTCGTCGGGCGGGATGATCCCACCCACCACCACCGGGGCGTCGACCCCGGCCTGGCGCAGCCGGTCGAGCACCTCGGGCACCAGCTCCAGGTGGGAGCCCGAGAGGATCGAGAGCCCGACCACGTCGGGGTCCTCGTCGCAGGCGGCGGCCACGATCTGCTCGGGGGTTAGGCGGATGCCCTGGTAGACGACCTCGAAGCCGGCATCCCGGGCGGCCACGGCGATCTGCTCGGCACCGTTGGAGTGGCCGTCGAGCCCGGGCTGGGCCACCAGGAGCCGGGGCGGGCCGCCGGTGGCCTCGGCCAGGGCCCGGGTGCGTGCCAGGGCCGTGGCCTCCTCGCTCCGAGGGCGGTACCGGCCGCCGGCGGCCGCGGTCA
This sequence comes from Acidimicrobiales bacterium, assembly GCA_050743865.1. Lineage (GTDB taxonomy): Bacteria > Actinomycetota > Acidimicrobiia > Acidimicrobiales > RAAP-2 > DAHUZJ01. Next base: position 10,442 of record JBOGGE010000201.1, on the reverse strand, counting down.
CCCCGGTCGGGGCCCGGTACTCGCCGAAGACCTCCCGCAGCAGTCCCGCCCACTCGCCGGTGGTCCCGCCGGCGTGGGCCAGGGCGATGGTCGCCTCCATGACGTTCAGACGCTCGTCGAGGGCGGCCCGCCGGAGGTCGTCCAGGGCCCGCGCCACCGCCGCCCCGTCCCGGCCGGCCCGCCAGGCGGCCACGTCGTCCTCGAGCATCGCCTGCACCTGCGGGTCCACCCGCAGGACGCTGCCGGCCCCCCGGTCGGCGGTGAGCGGGGAGGGCGCCGTCTCGGTGAAGCAGTTGACGCCGACCACCTTCTGCTCGCCGGTCTCGATCCGCCGCACCCGCTCCGCCTGGCTGCGCACGAGGCGGGCCTTCAGCTCGTCGATGGCGCCGAAGGCGCCCCCCAGCGATAGAACGTCGTCCAGCTCGGCCGCCGCCGCCTCGGCCAGCTCCGCCGTCTTGGCCTCCACCACCCGGGACCCGTCGAAGATGTCGCCGTGCTCGAGCAGGTCGGTCTCGAGGGCCAGGATCTGCTGGATCCGCAGCGACCACTGCTGGTCCCAGGGGCGGGGGAGGCCGAGCGCCTCGTTCCAGGCGGGCAGCTGGACGGCCCGGGCCCGGGCGCCGGCCGACAGGGTGACGCCGAGCGCCTCGAGGGCGATCCGCGGCACGTTGTTCTCCGGCTGTTGCTCGGTCAGCCCCAGCGAGTTGACCTGGACGCCGTAGCGGAACCGCCGGAGCCTCTCGTCCTCGACGCCGTAGCGCTCGGCGCAGATGCGGTCCCACATGGCGGTGAACGCCCGCATCTTGCAGGTCTCCTCGACGAAGCGGACGCCCGAGTTGACGAAGAAGCTGATCCGGCCCACCACCAGGGGGAGCTCGTCCGGGCCGACCTTGCCCGACTCCCGCACCCCGTCGAGGATGCCGATGGCGGTGGCCAGGGCGTAGGCGATCTCCTGGACCGGGGTGGCCCCCGCCTCCTGGAGGTGGTAGCTGCACACGTTGACCGGGTTCCACCTGGGCACTCGGTGCACGGTGTAGGCGATGGTGTCGACGGTGAGCCGCAGGCTGGGGGCCGGCGGGAAGATGAAGGTGCCGCGGGAGAGGTACTCCTTCACGATGTCGTTCTGGGTGGTGCCGCTGAGGACCGCCGGGTCGACCCCCGCGTCCTGGGCGTGGGCCACGTAGAGGCCGAGGAGCCAGGGGGCGGTGGCGTTGATGGTCATGGAGGTGTTCATCTCGGCCAGCGGGATGCCGGCCATGAGCTCGGCCATGTGGCCGAGGTGGACCACCGGCACCCCCACCTTGCCGACCTCGCCGGCGGCCTCGGGGGCGTCGGGGTCGTAGCCGGTCTGGGTCGGCAGGTCGAAAGCGATCGACAGGCCCGTCTGGCCCCGGGACAGGTTGGTCCGGTACAGCTCGTTGGAGGCCCGGGCCGTCGAGTGGCCCGAGTAGGTCCGCATCATCCACACCTTGCCCGGCCCCGGGCCTGACCCTGCCACGTCGCCTCCCTGGTCGCTCGTTGCCACCGGCCAATTCTGCCCGGACGTCGCCCTGAGCCAACGCCGGGGCCACCCGGGCGTCCCGGACGCACTGGGCGCCGGTCCTCAGCGGTAGCTGTAGAAGCCCTCGCCCGACTTGCGCCCCAGCATCTCGGCCGTCACCATCCGCCGGAGCAGGGGCGCCGCGGCATGGTCTGGATCCCGGCTCTCGGCGTAGAGGGCGTCGAGGATGGCCACCGAGGTGTCCAGCCCCACCAGGTCGAGGAGGGCGAACGGTCCCATCGGGAAGCCGCAGCCCCCCTTCATGGCGACGTCGATGCCCTCCTTGGTCGCCATCCCCTGCTCGAGCAGGCGGACGGCGTTGTTGAGGTAGGGGAACAGGAGGGCGTTCACCACGAAGCCGGCCCGGTCCTTCACCTCGACCGGCGCCTTGCCGCACCCCTCGGCGAAGGCCAGCGCGGCGGCGATCGTCTCGCCGGCGGCGGTGATCGGGTGGACCACCTCCACCAGCGACATCACCGGCGCCGGGTTGAAGAAGTGGATGCCGCACACCTTGCCCGGGCGCCCGGTCTCCATGGCCAGCTCCACCACCGGCAGGGTCGAGGTGTTGGTGGCCAGCACCGTGCCCTCGCCGCACACCCGGTCCAGCTCGGTGAACAGGTGCTTCTTGACCGCCAGATCCTCGATGACCGACTCGACCACCAGGTCGGCGGTGGCCAGGGCGTCGAGGTCGGTGGTGGTGGTGACCCGGCCCAGGATCTCGTCGCGTTCCTCGGCGGTGCGCTTTCCCTTCTCGACCTGGCGGCCCAGCGACCGCTCCAGGCCGGCCACCATGCCGTCGGCGGTCGACCGCCCGCGGCTGCGGAGCACCACTTCGTGGCCGTGGGCGGCGGCCACCTCGGCGATCCCGGACCCCATGATCCCCGAACCGACGATCCCGACCCGAGCGAGCACCATGGCGGCAGAGGCTAACCGTTCGCACTGGCGGGAGCGCCGCCGACCTGGCGGCGAGAGGCCCGGCGTACCGGAGTGGCGGCGGTGGGGGCCCGGTGCACCGGAGTGCCGGCGGCCCGTGGCCCGGCGTACCGGAGTGCCGGCGCTGGGGGCCCCCGCCCAGTTGTCCGGTTGTCCGTACAACTGGTACGGTGCGGGGGTGAGCCTGCTGGAGTTCTCGGTGGTGCTTTTCGCCATCTGCATCGTGGCCGGGCTGCTCGGGTCCCTGCTCGGCCTCGGCGGCGGGGTGGTGGTGGTGCCGGTGCTCACCCTCATCTTCCACATCGACATCCGCCTGGCCATCGGCGCCTCGATCATCTCGGTGATCGCCACCTCCTCGGGCGCCGCCGCCGCCTACGTGCGCGAGCAGATGACGAACCTCCGGGTCGGGATGTTCCTCGAGATCGGGACCACGCTCGGCGCGGTGAGCGGGGCCTACGTCGCCGGCGTGGTCAGCGGGCGGGTTCTCTACGTCGTCTTCGCCCTGGTGCTCGGCTACTCGGCCGTGCGGATGCTCATGAGCCGGAAGCAGGTGGAGGGCTCGCGCTCGGCGCCCCCCGACCGGTGGGCCGACCGCCTCCGGCTGCACGGCGCCTACTACGACCAGGCCGAGGGCCGCGAGATCCGCTACCGCGTGGGCCGGACCCCCTCCGGGCTGGGGCTCATGTACGTGGCCGGGCTGATGAGCGGGCTGCTCGGGATCGGCTCGGGGTCGCTCAAGGTGCCGGCCATGGACCTGGCCATGGGCCTGCCGATGAAGGTGTCCACCGCCACCAGCAACTTCATGATCGGCGTCACCGCCGCCGCCAGTGCCGGCGTCTACTTCCTGCGGGGTGACGTCGACCCCCACATCGCCGGGCCGGTCGCCGCCGGCGTGCTGGTCGGGGCCACGCTGGGGTCCCGCATACTTCCCCGGCTCCAATCGTCAGCGATCCGGACGCTGTTCGTGGCCGTGCTCCTCTTCGTCGCCGTCGACATGGTGGTGAAGGGGCTGGCATGAGCGGTCGCCCCCCCACCGAGGCCGGGCAGCGCCGGGTCGAGCTCGTCATCTCCCTGGTATTGCGGGTGGGGGTGGTGGCCAGCCTGGCGGTCATCGTGACCGGGGTGGTCGCCGGCATGGTCACCGTCCCGGCCCAGCGGTCGTCGGCCCGGCTCGAGCACCACCTGCTGTCGGGGGCCGCCAGCTACCCCCACGCCTTCGGCGCCGTCATCTCCGGCCTGTCGAGGGGGGACCCGGCCTCGATCGTGGCCCTCGGCCTGGTCATGCTGGCGGCCACGCCGGTGGCCCGGGTCGCGGTGTCGGTGCTCGCCTTCGCCTACCAGCGCGACAGGCTGTACGTGGTGGTCACGGCGTTCGTGCTGGCGGTGCTGGTCGGCTCGTACTTCCTCGGCACGGCCGGGGGCTGAGGGTGGCGGCGCGACCGGAGGGAGGGGGGCGCCGCGGCCAGGCCGGGTCCGCTGCCCGCCCGCCCCGCCCGGACGCAGGGACGGCCCTGTGGGCGCAGGTCAGCGACAGCCTGCGCCAGCGGCTGGCCGACGGTGAGCTCTCGGAGCGCGTCCCGACGGAAGCCGAGCTGACGGCCCAGTACGGCGTCAGCCGGGCCACGGTGCGTGAGGCCATCCGCCGCCTCCGGGCCGAGGGTCTGCTCGAGGCGCGCCAGGGAGCCGGGACCTTCGTCTTGAAGCGTGAGCTGGACGAGCCGCTCCTGGGGCGGTTGGGGCTGGCCCGGATGATCGAGCGGGCCGGCTTCGACGAGCGAAGCAGGCTGCTCCGGGCCGAGGCGGTGGACGCCGGACCGGGGGCGGCGGCCGCCCTGTCGTGCGAGCCGGGCGCCCCGGCGGCCCGGATCGACCGGCTCCGTTTCGCCGGGGACGAGGCCATCGCCCTCGATCGTTGCGTCTTCCTGGTCGGGGGCGAGGCCCGCCGCAAGGTGCTGGCCGCCCCGCTCGACCACGGGTCGCTGTACGACGTGCTGGCCACCCGTGCCGGCGTCCGGGTCGACGCCGGCCGCGAGCTGGTCCGGGCCGTGGCCGGGACGGCCGCCGATCGGCGCCTGCTGGCGCTCGGGCCCGGCGACGGCCTGCTCGAGCTGGAGCGGTGCACCTACGCCGGGGGGTCGCCGGTCGAGTGGCGCCGGACGCTGCTCAAGGGCTCCCACTACGCCTTCGGCACCTCGTGGGGGTCGCCACCGGGCCCCGGTGGGCGGGCCTGACCGGCGCCGGCACCGGCGCCCGCCCCTCCCCGGGTTGGCGCCGGCGCGTGCAAGAGTGGTCCGGTGGAGACCGCCCCCGGACTGCTCGCCCTGGTCGGAGGGGGGGAGTGGCGCGACGGGTGCGCCTTCGACGCCGAGCTGCTGGCGGCCTCGGGCGGGGACGAGGTGGTCGTCCTGCCGACCGCCGCCGCCTACGAGCGACCGGAACGGGTGGTGATGCGGGCGGCGGAGTGGTTCGCCGGGCTGGGGGCCCGGGTGGAGGGCTTGATGGTGGTGGGGCGCGGCGACGCCGAGGACCGGGGCGCGGCCGAGGTCGTGCGGCGGTCCCGGTTCGTCTACCTGAGCGGCGGCTCCCCGCTGCACCTTCGCTCCGTCCTCAAGGGGTCGAAGCTCCTCGACGCCCTCCGCCGGGCCTGGCTGGCGGGCGCCGTGGTCGCCGGGTCGGGGGCGGGCGCCATGGCCCTCACCGATCCCATGGTTGACCCGAGGGGCGGGGCGCTGACGGTGGGGCTGGGCCTGGTCGACCGGCTGGCGGTGGTGCCCTACTTCGGGGACGCGGCCGAGGACGTGCACGGGGAGAAGCTCCACCGCTCGGTGGCCCTGGCTCCCGGCGGCCTGCCGGTGGTCGGCATCCCCGAGCGCACGGCGCTCGTGCGCGAGCCGGGCGGGACGTGGCGCTCGGCCGGGCACGGTGCGGTCACCGTGTTCGTCGACGGCGCGCCGGCCGCAGCCGGCCTGGCGGCGCTGGCCGGCGCCTGAAAGCGGCCCGCGCCGATGCGGGCAGTCGGGCTGCCCGTCCCGAGGACGCGGCGGCCGGTAAGCGCTCGACCACGGTGACCAGCGTTCGAGGACGGCGGTCAGCGTTCGACGACGGTGACCGACTCGATGGCCACCCGCTCGGCCGGCTTGCCCGAGCGCGAACCGACGGCGTCGATGGCCCGGACCACCTCGCCCCCGGAGACCACCGACCCGAACAGCGAGTACTGCGGCGGCAGGGCGACCCCCTGGGGGCCGCTGATGATGAAGAACTGGCTGCCGTTGGTGTCCGGCCCGGCGTTGGCCATGGCCAGCGAGCCGACCTGGTAGCGGCCCGGCCGGGGCAGCTCGTCGGCGAAGCGGTACCCGGGGCCGCCGCGCCCGGTCCCCTCGGGGTCGCCGCCCTGGATGACGAAGCCCGGGATGACCCGGTGGAAGACGATCCCGTCGAAGTAGTGGTACCGGGCCAGGAACACGAAGCTGTTGACCGTCCTGGGCGCCGCCACCGGGTCCAGCTCGATGACCATGGTGCCCTTGGACGTGGCCATGGTGGCCGTGTAGCGCTTCTCGGGGTCGATGACCATGGGCGGCTCGGCGTCGAACGTCCGGCGCTGGGGGCTCGATCCGTCGGGGGCCGGGGCGTCGGGTGCAGCGCCGGGCTCGGGTGCTTCGGGCATTTGACGGCTCTCCTCGGATCTCGGCCCCGGGGAGGCCCCGGGCCTGGTCGGCTGCTCAGCTCTGCGAGACGGTGACCGAGAGCACGCGCTGGACGACGGCCGGCTTCCCGTCGGCGCTGCCTTCGGAGTTGATCTTCTCCACGACCGGCATCCCCGAGGTCACGGTGCCGAACAGCGAGTAGGCATCGCCGCTCGACAGGTCCCCGTCCAGGACTTTGTCACCGCCCGGGACCACCACGAAGAACTGGCTGCCGTTGGAGTCGGTGCCGCCGGAGTTGGCCATCGCCACGTCGCCGGCGGCGTAGGACGCCGGCACGTTCTCGTTGGCGAAGTGGTAGCCCGGCGAGCCGGTCCCGGTGCCGGTGGGGTCCCCGGTCTGGTCGACGAAGCCGGTCACCACCCGGTGGAAGGTCACGCAGTGGAAGTACCCCGTCTTGGCCAGGAACACGAAGCTGTTGACCGTCTTGGGGGCTGTCTTGGCCAGCAGGGAGACGGCGAAGGTGCCGGCGGTGGTCTTGAACGTCGCCGAGTAGGCCTTCTGGGGGTCGATGGCCATCGCCGGCGGCGAGGACCAGTGCAGCGTGTTGACCCGGGCGGTGGTGCCGGCCGGGCAGCCCGCCGCCGTTGCCGCCCGGTTGGCGGCCGCCTGCTCGGCCGCCGGGCTGCCGGCGGGCGCCGTTGTCAGCGTCGTGACCGTGCTCGCCGACCCCTTGCCTGCGGTCCCCTTGGCCGGGGGGCTCGACGGCGAGTGGCCGCGGGTCGTGATCACGACGGCGATCACCACGGCGGCCACGACGACGACGATGGCCGAATTGCGCAGGAGCTTGCGGGCCTTGGCCTTGCGCGCCCTGGCCGTTCGCCGCTGCAGCTTGCCCGCCCGCTGGCGTGCTCGTTTCTCACTGGGCACGGCTGGACACCATATCGGGGGCAGCGGGGGGTGGGAGCGGCGCCGGTGCCCGAGTAGCGTCACCCCGGTGCCCCTGGTCGTCCAGAAGTTCGGCGGGACCTCGGTCGGCGACACCGACCGGATCCGCGCCGTCGCCGACCACGTGGCCCGGACCCGGCGGTCGGGCGACGACGTGGTGGTGGTCGTGAGCGCAATGGGCAAGACCACCGACGACCTGGTCCGCCTGGCCTCAGACGTGAGCGACGCCCCCCCACCCCGCGAGTACGACATGCTCGTCAGCTCCGGCGAGCGGATCTCGATGGCCCTCCTGTGCATGGCCCTGGCCGACCTCGGGGTCCCCGCCGTCTCGTTCACCGGCAGCCAGGCCGGCATCGTGACCGACACCGACCACACGCGGGCCAGGATCGTCGAGGTGCGGGCCGAACGATTGCGCAAGGCCCTGGCCGACGGCACGGTGCCGGTGGTGGCCGGCTTCCAGGGGGTGTCCACCGATCACGACGTGACCACGCTCGGGCGGGGCGGGTCCGACACCACGGCCGTCGCCCTGGCGGCGGTGCTCGGTGCCGCCGCCTGTGAGATCTACACCGATGTGACCGGCGTCTTCAGCGCCGACCCCCGGGTCGTCCCCGAGGCCCACCGCGTCGGACGGATCAGCTTCGAGGAGATGCTCGAGATCGCCGCCACCGGCGGCCGGGTGCTCCAGTTGCGCTCGGTGGAGTTCGCCCGCAACCACCAGGTGCCGCTCCACGTGCGGTCCAGCTTCACCTGGGAGCCGGGCACCTGGGTCGTAGAGGAGGAGCCGATCATGGAGCAGGCCGTCGTCACCGCCGTCACCCACGACGTCTCGGAGGCCAAGGTGACGGTGGCGGGGGTGCCCGACCGTCCGGGGCTGGCGGCGCGTTTGTTCCGGGCCCTGGCCGACCGGTCGGTGAACGTCGACATGATCGTCCAGAACACGTCCCTGCACGGGACGACCGACATCTCCTTCACCGTGCCCCGGATCGACCTCGCCACCTCGGTGGCCGTGGCCGGTGAGCTGGCCGCCGAGCTGGGAGCGACCGGCGTCAGCTCCGACGACGGCGTGGCCCGGGTGTCGGTGATCGGTGCCGGGATGAAGTCGCACCCGGGGGTGACCGCCACCATGTTCGAGACGCTGGCCGGCGACGGGATCAACATCGACATGATCTCCACCTCGACCATCCGGATCTCCTGCATGGTGCGGGCGGACGACGTCGAGCGGGCGGTCCGGGCCCTCCACCGGGCCTACGGCCTGTCGTGAGAAGGGGACCCGGGATGGGCCGGGGACCCGGGGCGGGCCGCCGGTAGGATCGGTGGCCATGCGGGTCGGGGTGTTCGGAGCGACGGGGCAGGTCGGGCAGGTCATGCGCTCGGTCCTGGCCGAGCGTTCCTTCCCGGCCGACGAGGTGCGCTTCTTCGCCTCCGTCCGCTCGGCCGGTGCCCGGCTGGCGTGGGACGGAGGCGAGGTGGTGGTCGAGGACGCCGCCACCGCCGACCTCTCCGGCATCGACCTCGCCCTGTGCTCGACCGGCGCCACGGCGTCTCGGACGCTGGCGCCGAAGCTCGCCGCCGCCGGCGCCGTCGTGGTCGACAACTCCTCGGCCTGGCGGATGGACCCGGACGTGCCGCTGGTGGTCCCCGAGGTGAACGCCCACGCCCTCGACCGGATCCCCAAGGGCATCGTGGCCAACCCGAACTGCACGACCATGGTGGCCATGCCGGTGTTGAAGCCCCTCCACGACGAGGCGGGGCTCCTCCGCCTGGTGATCTCCACCTACCAGGCGGTGTCGGGGGCGGGGCGCGCCGGGGTGGCCGAGCTGGCCGGTCAACTGGCCAAGACGGCGGACCGGGCGTCCGACCTCACCTTCGACGGCGCCGGCGTCGACGTCCCGCCGCCCGAGGTGTTCCCGACGACCGTCGCCCACAACGTGGTGCCCCTGGCCGGCCGGATCGCCGACGACGGGACCCTCGAGACCGTCGAGGAGCAGAAGTACCGGAACGAGGCGCGCAAGATCCTGGACCTGCCCGAGCTGGAGGTCACCTGCACCTGCGTCCGGGTCCCGGTCTTCACCGGCCATTCGGCGGCCATCGTCGCCCAGTTCCGGCGGGACCTCTCGCCCGAGCGGGCGACCGCGCTGCTGTCGGGCGCCCCCGGGGTCGAGGTCAGCGAGCTGCCGACCCCTCTGGCCGCCGCCGGCCGGGACCCGTCCCTCGTCGGGCGCATCCGCCGGGCCGACGGGGGACTGGCCATGTTCGTGGTCGGGGACAACCTCCGCAAGGGGGCGGCGCTCAACGCCGTGCAGATCGCCGAGGCCCTGCTGGCTCGGCGGTGCTGAGCCGGGTCGCCTACGGACCCCGGCGATCACCTCCGGCAGGGCCTCCGGTCGGCTCTCCGGCCGGCTCTCCGGCCTGACCGGCCAGCCTTCGGGCCAGGTTGACGGCGTGGTCGCCGAAGCGCTCGTAGAAGCGAGCCACCATCGCCAGCTCGATGGCCACTGGCAGGGTCATCGTGCCCGCCACCAGCTCGGCGGTCAGTGAGACGTGGAGATCGTCCATCTCGTCGTCGAGGTCGTCGACGGCGCCGGCCGCCACCGCCGTCCGCTCGGTGCAGGCGTCGGCGGAGCTTCGCCACATGGTGGCCGCCACCTCGCCCATCCGCTCGACCAGCCCGCGGCTGCGGGCCGACATCTCGGCCCCCAGGCCCCGGGCGGCCCGACGGGCCACGTGCTCGGCCAGGTCGCCGTTGCGCTCGAGGTCCGGGAGCATCCGCAGGACCGCCACCAGCTCCCGGCGCTCCTCCTCGTCGGTCTGGCCGCTGACGAGCAGGCGCTGGGCGAGGGCGGCGATCTGCCCGATCCGCCGGTCGACGAGGTCGTCCCGGGCCATGAGCTCCTTGGCGGCATCCCGGTCCCCGGCCAGCAGGGCGTGGGTGGCTCCGGCGATGGCCTCGCCGACGAGCGCGAACACCTGGTCGACGTGGCGCTCGATCTCTTCGAGGACCGGCGATCCGGTGCCGGGAGCGGGACCCGTACGGGGGACCGGGTCCGTACGGGGGACCGGGTCCGCGGCATGGGGCACGGCGGCGGTGCCACTCGTGCCCGCCGGAGGGTCGCCGCCGGCCGCGGCCTTGGTCGCCGCCTCGCCGCCGGCACCGCCCCTGGCAGTGGGGGACATCGGCGGACCGGCGGTCCCGGTGGACCGGCCAGCGGAGGGCGGTTCCGCTTTATCGTCGCCGGGACGCCGACGGCTCCCCGCCCCGAGCCGGAAGACCATGGGCCCACCGTACCACGCCGATCGGCAGCGCCCGCGGCGCCGGCTGCACCGGGGACCCCACCAGTATGAGAGTCACACCCCCTCGGTACTGTTGCCCTGTCGCCGGT
>JBOGGE010000200.1:0-1919 GCA_050743865.1 Acidimicrobiales bacterium | reverse complement strand
TGTGGCGGCGTTGGTCTTGACCGTGAGGGGCACCGTCTTTGTCTGGGTGGCCAGTGCCGGGAGCGACGGGTCCATGTAGAGATGGAACGCCGGGAGTGTGTTGGTGAACGTGGTCGACTCGGCGACGCTCACTGTGACGACGGTGTTGGATGTCGCGAAGCTCACTGTCTGGCTTGTGGCCGAGTCGATCGTCACCGATGTCGCCGCCTCGGTGGTGACCGTCGACTTGCCCGTGCCGGCGGTCGACGTGTTGGTAATCCCATTCACGACAAGCTCGACGGTAGTTGCTGCCGGCACTGTGATCGCCGCGGTGAGGGTGTAGGTGAGGGTTGTGGAGGCCAGGGCGATGGTCCCGGCACCGACGCCAACGTTCGCGACCATGGCGGGGGTGCCGGCGGTCCCGGCCGGGACGGTCATGGTGACCTTCTTGATGATGCCGGCCGTCGCCGTCTTGAAGGCGAAGGTGTAGGTGACGCCGGTGGTGCCCACCTCGTTGTTCGACACCGACCAGCTCACTGGGTTCAAGGCTCCGGCCGTTGCCGTGCCGGCGCTGGCCGCCAGCCCCACGCTGGTGGCGGATCCCACCAGCACCACCGCGCCGGCCATTATCCGGAGCCTTCGGAATCGTCCCCCCATGGTCACTCCCTCGGTCGGGCCGGGGCTGGTGCCTCCGGCCTTCGTCCATTGCTTCCATCGGCATGCAGCCATCACGACTTGCCCCCCATACCGGTCGGGACCAGGGACGGCGCGCCGTCGCTGCCCCCGCTGCCGGGCCCCCGCCCGCCCCGTTCCCGCCGCCGCCGCCGGCTCCGCCACCACACGCCGACGCCGACGACGATTGCCGCCAGCGGGATGGCCGGCAGGTAGAGCGGGTTGACCAGCCAGGTCGATCCGGTGCTCTCGAGCTGGGCCACCGTCGACGGGCGGGTGTTGAAGAACACGAACCCCTGGACGTCGACCGGGCCGATCCCGGCCCCGACGTCGGCTGTCACCCTCAGCACCCGGCTCCGTCCGGGGGCGATGGTATAGCGACCGGGGAAGGCGACCACCTGCTCGGGGCTGCCGAAGGGCTCGAGGTGGACCTCGCCCCACACGGTGACGAAGGTCCGGCCCGGGTTGTCGACCACGGCCGACACCGCCATGCGCGAGCCGGTCAGGATCGACGGCATGTTCAGGCTCGTCAGGCGGACCTCGTTGTGGCGGGCCCCCGGCACCTGGAGGTCGAGCAGGGCGGCGATCCGGGTGACCACGTCGACCGAGCCCGGTGTCGTCACCATCTGACTGACGAGGAACCCCACGAAGTAGTCGTCGGGGACGGCCTTGGACGGCATGGCCACCGTCACCGGGTCGTCCACGTAGGACCCGGCGGCCACCCTGGTCTGGCGCACGCCGAGGGTGACCCGCTGGGCCCACGCCGGGTCGGGGCGGTCGCCCACCGTGGCCGAGCCGTCGTTGCCGAACCCGACATGCCCCAGCGACACCTCGACCGCCATCGGCTTGGCCGTGGTGTTGCCGATCCGCAGGGTGGTGTGCACCACCGCTCCCGGCTTGGCCTGGATCGGCCCGGCCGGCGTCGACACCGACATGCCTCGGGCCGTCGCCGCTCCGGCGGCTGAAGGGAGCACGACCATGCCCAGGGCGGTGACCAGGCAGGCCCCGGCCAGCGCCGACAGGCTGCGGGCGGCCCCAGCGGTCGACGCCATCCGGCGCCCGGCCGTACCGGTCGCCACGACCTCCCCACGCCAAGGTGGACGCATCGCCGCCCCCCGTCCGGCAACCCGGACGCTCGCCGGGCACGAGCCCGTCGTGCCGCCGGCGATGGTAGCGAGGCGTCAATGCCGATTGGTGGATGGGGGGCCGGTGTCGGCACGCGTGGCGCGGCGCTGGCGGCGCGCCTCAGGCGCCGGTGGGCCCGGTGC
>JBOGGE010000199.1:0-10183 GCA_050743865.1 Acidimicrobiales bacterium | reverse complement strand
GCGGTCGACACCGGCGCCCGCGGGCGAGCGTCGTGACACGTCGAAGGAGGGACCTCCCTCATGGAAGAGCCGGAGAGTGGGCGTGCCGGAGCCGGCCACGCCGCCACAGCCGCACCGCCCCCGATTGAGTCGGGCTCCAACGGCCGCGCCGCACCTGCCAAGCCCCGGATAGGGGACACGCGCCCGGCACCGGTCCGCCCGGCACCGGTCCGCCCGGCACCACCGGCTCCGCTGGTGCCGCCAGGATCGCCGGCGCCAACCGGGCCTCCGGGGGCAGCAGGGACAGCAGGGACAGCAGGGTCAGCCGGGACAGCAGTCCCCCCGGCACCTGCCCTGACCGACGACGGGGCGAGCCCTTCCACCTCGACTCGACGGCCATCGCGGCGGCGTCGCGCGGGGCGTGACCGCCGGCGGTAGACCGGCCGGTACCTCATCTGCGTCCACGTGCAGCCGGGGCTCTCCCAGATCGCCGTGCTCGAGGGCCGGACGCTGGTCCAGCACTTCGTCTCCCGGGCCGCCGACGAGACCAGCCAGATCGACGGCAACATCTACCTGGGCCGGGTGCAGAACGTCCTGCCCGGGATGGAAGCCGCCTTCGTCGACATCGGGATCCCCAAGAACGCTGTCCTCTACCGCGGTGACGTCCGGTACGACACCGACGACGTGGAAGGAGGGCGGCAGGCCTCCCAGCCCCGCATCGAGGAGATGTTGCGACCGGGCCAGATGATCCTCTGCCAGGTGACGAAGAACCCCATCGGCGCCAAAGGCGCCCGGCTTACCCAGGAGGTTTCGCTGCCCGGGCGCTTTGCCGTGTTCGTCCCCAACAGCGACGCCGTCGGCATCTCCAAGCGCCTGGGCGACAACGAGCGCCGCCGCCTGCGCAAGATCGTCGACGCCGTCCGCCCGGCCGGTCACGGCCTGATCGTCCGCACGGCGGCGGAGGGGGCGACAGAGGACGAGCTGCGCCGCGACGTGGAGGGGCTGCTCGACCAGTGGCGGGCGATCGAGTCGTCCGCCGCCGGGGCCAACGCCCCAGGTCTGCTCTACCGGGAGCCCGACCTGGCGGTGAGGATCCTCCGCGAGGAGCTCAACAGTGAGTACCGCGGCGTCGTCATCGACGACCCGACGCTGTTCGACCAGGTCTGCCGGTACGTGGCCACGGTCAGCCCGGAGCTGGCCGAGCGGGTCGAGCACTACGACCCGGAGGTCGAGGCCCAGGCCCTCTTCGACCGCTACCACGTTCACGAGCAGCTCCACAAGGCGCTCGACCGCAAGGTCTGGCTGCCCTCGGGCGGGTCGCTCATCATCGAGCGCACCGAGGCCCTCACCGTCATCGACGTCAACACCGGCAAGAACGTCGGCAAGTCGAATCTGGAGGAGACGGTCTACCGCAACAATCTGGAAGCGGCGGAAGAGGTGGCCCGCCAGCTCCGGTTGCGAGACATCGGCGGCATCATCGTCATCGACTTCATCGACATGGAGGTCAGGGAGAACCGGGACAAGGTGGCTGGCGCCCTGCGCACGGCCCTGGCCCGTGACAAGACGCGGACCCAGGTGTTCGACATCTCCGAGCTGGGCCTGGTGGAGATGACCCGCAAGCGCATCTCCGAGGGGTTGATCGAGTCGCTCTCGACCGAATGCGAGATCTGCCACGGCCGGGGCATCGTCCTCGACGCGTCGGCCCTCTAGCCCGATCGGCTAGCATCGCCACCCTATGTACGCCGTGATCCGCACCGGGGGGAAGCAGGAGCGCGTGGTCGAGGGCCAGCGGGTGGCGGTCGAGCTCCTGGGGGAGCCGGCCGGCGCCGAGGTGTCGCTGCGACCGGTGCTGATCGTCGACGACGGCGGCTCGGTGCGGGCCACCCCGGACGACCTGGCCGGGGCGACCGTGACCGGACGGGTGGTCGGTGAGGAGCTGGGGCGCAAGATCGACGCCATGACCTACAAGCCCAAGTCGAACCAGCGGCGCCGCTGGGGACACCGGCAGCGCTACTCGACGGTCGAGATCGTCGCCATCCATCCCGGCTGAATCCATCCCGGCTGAATCCATCCCGGCTGAGCCGCCGGGCCTGCCGGACGGCAAGGAGGAAGTGAGATGTCCAAGACCAAGGGCGGCGGGTCCACCCGCAACGGCCGGGACTCGAACGCGCAGCGGCTGGGGGTGAAGGCCTTCGGCGGCACCGCGGTGAGGGCCGGGTCGATCCTGGTCCGCCAGCGCGGCACCCACTTCCATCCCGGCGCCAATGTCGGGCGCGGTGGCGACGACACCCTCTTCGCCCTGTCCGACGGGGTGGTCAAGTTCGCCCGGCGCAAGGACCGCAAGCTGGTCGACATCCTCCCCTCGTAGCGCCGCCGGTCCGAGAGGTCGGTAGGCTCGCATCGTGGAGGAGGGCTACCACCCACCGGTCGAGGAGTACCTGGAGACGGTGCACTCGCTCATCGAGGAGGGAGTGCCGCCCATCCAGGCCCGGATCGCCGAGCGCCTGGGACGCTCCGCCCCGTCGGTGTCCGAGATGCTCGACCGCCTCGTCGACGACGGCTACGTCCGGCGGCAGGGGCGGGTGGTCGAGCTCACCCCGGAAGGCTCGGTCCTGGCCGAGAAGGTGGTGCGGCGGCACCGGCTGGCCGAGCGGCTCCTCGTCGACGTCATCGGCCTCGAGTGGCACAAGGTCCACCAGGAGGCAGGGCGCTGGGAGCACGTCATCTCCGACGAGGTCGAGGCGCGACTGGTCGTGCTGCTCGACGACCCGGTCACCTGTCCCCACGGCAACCCGATCCCCGGCTGCCGCCGGCCGCCGACCACCGTGCCCCACGTGCCGCTGGCCGACGTCGAGCCCGGGGACAAGGTACGGCTGGAGCGGATCAGCGAGGACGTGGAGGTTGACATGGCGTCGCTGGCCTACCTGGACCAGCACGGATTCATCCCCGGGGCATTGGCCACCGTGGCCGCCCGGGTGCCCGACGGGACGCTGGTCCTCGAGGTCGGGGACGGCACCGTCGCCTTCGGGCCCGACCTGGCGCGCCACCTCCACGTTGCCGTCGTCTGACTGTGTCGGGGTTCGTCGACGAGGCACAGATCCATGCCAGGGGCGGCGACGGCGGAGCCGGTGCGGTCTCGTTCCGGCGTGAGGCGCACGTCGACCGGGGCGGGCCGGACGGTGGCGACGGTGGTCACGGTGGCGACGTGTGGCTGGTGGTCGACGTCAACCAGGCGTCCTTGCTCGGGTTCCGGGACCACCCCTTCCGGCGGGCAACCGACGGCGGCCACGGCTCGGGACGACGCCGCCACGGCGGGCGCGGGCGCGACCTCGTGGTCCCGGTGCCGGTGGGCACCGTGGTCCGGGACCGCTCCGGCGCCGTCCTCTGCGACCTCTCCGGGCACGGAGACCGGTGGCTGGCGGCGGAGGGCGGCCAGGGCGGGCGCGGCAACGCCCGGTTCCTGACGAACGCCCGTCGGGCCCCCGCCTTCGCCGAGCAAGCGGAGCACGGCCAGGAGCGCTGGCTCGACCTCGAGCTCAAGCTGGTGGCCGACGTGGCGCTGGTCGGGTTCCCCAACGCCGGCAAGTCGACCCTCATCTCGGCGGTGTCGGCGGCCAGGCCCAAGATCGCCGAGTACCCCTTCACCACGCTCGAGCCCCACCTGGGGGTGGTCCGGGTGGGTGGCGGCGACGACGAGGTCGAGCTCGTGGTGGCCGACGTGCCCGGCCTGGTCGAGGGGGCGGCCGACGGGCGCGGCCTGGGACATCGGTTCCTGCGCCACGTCGAGCGGGCCCGTGCGCTGGTGCTGCTGGTCGACCTGGCCCCGGTCGAGGGGACGTCGCCAGCCGACCAGCTCCGGGTGCTCGAGGGTGAGCTGGGCCGCTACCGTCCCGAGCTGCTGGACCGGCCCCGGCTGTTCGTCGGGTCCAAGGCCGACCTCGTGGCTCCGGCCGGCGCCGGCCGGCCGGTCCCGGCCGGCACGCCGCCGGGAGCGGGCGACGGCCCGCCCCTCGACCTGGTGCTGTCGGCAGTCACCGGCCAGGGGGTGGGCCGTTTCCTGGGCCGGCTGGCCACCATGGTGGTCGAGGCCCGGCGCCGGGTGGTGGTCCCGGACCCGGTGGAGCACCGCCCGGCTCCGGAGGGCCTCTCGGTCGAACGGTCCGGGCCCGGCGAATGGGTGGTGGCCGGCCGGCTGGCGGAGCGGGCGGTGCGCCTGTCGGACCTGACCGACGACGGGGCGCTCGCCGAGGCCGTACGCCGGCTGCGCCGGCTGGGGATCGACCGGTCGCTGGCCCGGGCGGGAGCCCGTGACGGCGACGAGGTCAAAGTCGGCGGCGTCGCCTTCACCTGGTACCGAGACCGGTGAACCTGGTCGTCAAGTTCGGCTCGTCCACCGTCACGACGCCCGACGGGGGGGTCGACGTCGCCGCCATCGCCCGCCTGGCGGGCGAGATCGCCCGGGCGCGCCGTGACGGCCACCGGGTGGTGGTCGTCTCCTCGGGCGCCGTCGCCGCCGGCTGGTCGGTCCTCGGCCCGGGCCGCCCCCGTCCGGCCGATCCCTCTGTGCTCCAGGCCGTGTCGGCGGTGGGCCAGCACCGGCTCATGCGGACGTGGGAGGACGGCCTCGCCGCCCATGGGCTGATGGCCGGGCAGGTGCTCCTGGCGGCGGTCGACTTCGCCCACCGACCCCAGTACCTCCACGCCCGGTCGACCATCGCCACGCTCCTCGACCTTGGGGTGGTGCCGGTGGTCAACGAGAACGACGTGGTGGCGGACGAGGAGATCCGGTTCGGCGACAACGACCGGCTGAGCGCCCTGGTGGCCCATCTGGTCCGGGCCGACCTCCTGGTCCTGCTCACCGACACCGCCGGGCTCCTGACCGGCGATCCGCGCCTGGTCGCCGAAGCGTCGCTGATCGAGGAGGTGGTGGAGATCGACCAGCGCCTGCTGGCCATGGCCGGCGGCCCGGGGAGCCGGATGGGCACCGGTGGGATGGCGTCGAAGCTGGCCGCGGCCAGGATCGCCACCTGGTCCGGGGTGACGACGGTGATCGCCGACGGGAAGCGTCCCGGCGTCCTCTCGGCGGCGGCGGCGCTGGAGCCGGGGGTGGGGACGGTCTGCCGTGCCCGGCCGGTGCGCCTGGCTGCCCGCAAGCTGTGGATCGCCTTCGCCCTCGGCGCCGCCGGGACGCTGGTGGTGGACGGCGGGGCCCGGCGGGCCGTCGTGGAGAAGGGCCGATCACTCCTTCCGGCCGGGGTGGTCGCCGCCGAAGGCGAGTTCTCGGCCGACGATGCGGTCGAGATCGTCGGGCCCGACGGAGCGGTGTTCGCCAAGGGACTGGTGCGCCACCCGGCCGACCGCCGGCGGGAGTGGCTCGGCCGCCGCACCGACGACCTGCCCGACGACCTCCCGCCCGAGGTCGTGCACCGTGACGACCTGGTCGTCCTGGCCTGACGGGGGCGCCTCCCCCCGGGGAGGCGGCCGGTAGGCTGGGAAGATGACGAACCTCCGGGAGCTGGGTGGTCGCGTCCGCGGCGCCTGGCCGGCGGTGGCCCGCTCGTCGTCGGCCGTCCGGGACGACGCCCTGCGTGCCGGTGCCGACCTGCTGGTCGGGGAGGCGGAGGCCCTGCTGGCCGCCAATGCCGCCGACGTCGACCGGGCCGTGGCCGGCGGGCTCGAGCGCACCGCCGTGGACCGCCTCCGTCTCGACGCCGGCCGGATCGCCGCCATGGCCGAGGGACTGCGCGCCGTGGCCGCCCTGCCCGACCCGGTGGGAGAGGTGGTCGACGGCTGGGTCCGGCCGAACGGCCTGGCCGTGTCCCGGGTCCGGGTGCCGCTGGGGGTGATCGGGGTCATCTACGAGAACCGGCCCAACGTGACGAGCGACGCCGCCGGGCTCTGCCTCAAGGCTGGCAATGCCGCCTTCTTGCGCGGTTCGGCGTCGGCCCTCGCCTCCAACCTGGCCGTCACCGGCGTGCTCCGCCGGGCCCTGGTCAAGGCCGGCCTCCCGGCCGACGCCGTCGCCCTCGTCGACGACACCAGCCACGAGGCGGCCGTCGAGTTCATGCGGTTGCGGGGGCTGATCGACTGCCTCGTCCCCCGCGGCGGCCCGGCGCTGGTGGCTTCGCTGGTCGAGCACGCCACCGTGCCCTATGTGGTCGACGGCGACGGCAACTGCCACGTCTACGTGGACGCCGGTGCCGACCTGGACATGGCCGTCGACATCGTGGTGAACGCCAAGACCCAGCGACCCGGGGTCTGCAATGCCGCCGAGTCGCTGCTGGTGCACGCGGCCGTCGCCGACACCTTCCTTCCCCGGGCCGCCCGGGCCCTCGCCGGGGTGGAGCTGGTCGGAGACCGGCGGGTGCAGGCACTCCTCCCCGGGGTGGGGGCCGCCACCGAGGCCGACCATGCCACCGAGTTCCTGGGGCTGAAGCTTTCGGTGGCCGTGGTCGACAGCCTCGACGATGCCATCGCCCACATCGCCCGCTACGGCACCGGGCACTCCGAGGCCATCGTCACCTCGGACTTGGGCGCCGCCGACCGGTTCGCCCGGGAGGTCGACGCGGCGGCGGTGGTGGTCAACGCCTCCACCCGATTCGTCGACGGGGGCGAGCTGGGCCTGGGTGCCGAGGTGGGCATCTCCACCCAGAAGCTCCACGCCCGGGGCCCGATGGGGCTGCGCGAGCTCACCTGCACCAAGTGGGTGGTCCGGGGCGACGGGCAGGTGCGCCGGTGACGGGAGGCTCCCGGTGAGCCGCTTCGGTTCCATCGCCGAGGTCGGCACCGGCCTGGCCCGGGCCGGGTACATCGCCGACGAGGGCATCGCCGGGGTGGTCTACCTGGCCGACCGCCTGGAGAAGCCGGTCCTGGTGGAGGGGCCGGCCGGCACCGGCAAGACGCAGCTGGCCAAGTCGGTGGCCGAGCTCACGGGCAGCCGCCTCATCCGGCTCCAGTGCTACGAAGGGATCGACGAGGCCAAGGCCCTCTACGAGTGGAACTACCGCAAGCAGCTCCTGCGCATCCAGGCCGAGCAGGTCGACGGCGACGGCCCCCGGGCGGCAGCGGGCTGGCAGGCGCTCGAGGCCGACATCTTCTCCGAGGAATTTCTCTTGACCCGCCCCCTGCTGGAGGCGATCCGGGCCGACGAGCCGGTCGTGCTCCTGATCGACGAGGTCGACCGGGTCGAGCTCGAGACCGAGGCCCTCCTCTTGGAGGTCCTCTCGGAGTACCAGGTGTCCATTCCCGAGCTCGGGACCGTGCGGGCGACCCGCGTGCCGATGGTGTTCCTCACCTCCAACAACACCCGGGAGCTGTCGGAGGCGCTCAAGCGGCGATGCCTGTACCTCCACCTCGACTACCCGACGATCGAGCGGGAGCGCCAGATCGTCCGGGCCAAGGTGCCCGACATCACCACCGAGCTGGCTGAGCAGGTGGCCCGGATCGTCCGGTCGCTGCGGAGCCTGGAGCTCCGGAAGCCCCCGTCGGTGTCCGAGACCCTGGACTGGGCGCGCACCCTGGTGGTGCTGGGCATCGAGTCCGTCGACGCCGCCAGCGCCCGTGACACCCTCCACGTCCTCTTGAAGTACCAGGCCGACATCGAGCGGGCGGCGCGAGAGCTGCTGGCCGCCCACGCCTGAGGGCCGTGCTCGAGCTGCTGTCCGGTTTCGTGACCGAGCTGCGGGCCGCCGGGCTGCCGGTCTCGCTGACCGAGCAGCTGGACGCCGCCGCCGCCGTCCACCACGTCCCCATGGAGGACCGGGGTGCGCTGAAGGCGGCGCTCGGCGCCACCCTGGTCAAGTCGTCGAGCCACTGGCGGGCGTTCGAGACGGCGTTCGAGATCTACTTCTCGCCACGGCTGCCGCCGGGCGGCGGGGCGGACGCCGGGAGTGGCGAGGCCGGCGAGGCCGGCCCGCTCGGTGAGGGAGGCGCCGCCGGCTCCGGGTCGGCGGCCGGGGCGGGCGGCGGTGCCGAGGCGATGTCGGCGCAGGAGCTGGCCCAGCTCCTCTACCGGGCGATGTCCAGCGGGGACCGCGGCCTGGCCGCTGCCGTCGCCCGGGCCGCCGTCGACCGCTACGCCGGCATCGAGCCGGGGCGCCCGGTGGGCGGCACCTACTACCTCTACCGGACCGTCCGCCAGCTCGACCTGGACGGGCTGCTCGAGCGGCTGCTCGGGGACGAGCGTGCCGCCGCCGAGCTCACGGCGCTGGAGGAGCGGCTGCTGGCCGACGAGTACCGGGCCCGGATCGACGCCCTGCGGCGGGCGGTCGAGGCCGAGATCCGCCGCCGGCTGGTCCTCGACCGGGGGGCGGAGGCGCTGGCCCGTTCGGTGCGCAAGCCCCTTCCCGAGGACGTCGACGTGATGCACGCCACCCGTGACGAGCTGGCCGCCCTCCATCGTGCGCTCCATCCCCTCTCGCGAAAGCTGGCCGCCCGCCTGGCCCGCAAGCGGCGCCACCGCCGCCGCGGGCCGCTCGACTTCCGGGCCACGGTGCGCAGCTCGCTCTCGACCGGAGGGGTGCCGGTCGAGCCGAAGTACCGCCACCCGCGCCCGGCCAAGCCGGAGATCTTCGTGGTGGCCGACATCTCCGGATCGGTGGCGTCCTTCGCCCGCTTCACCCTCCAGCTGGTCCACGCCATCAGCATGCAGTTCTCCAAGGTGCGCAGCTTCGTGTTCGTCGACGGGATCGACGAGGTGACGCGGCTGTTCGAGGGGGTGGACGACCCCGGCGAGGCGTTGCACCGGATCACGACCGAGGCCGACGTGGTGTGGGTCGACGGGCATTCCGACTACGGGCACGCCCTCTCCGAGCTCGACCGGCGGTGGGGGGACGAGATCACGTCGCGGGCCACCGTGCTCGTCCTCGGGGACGCCCGGAACAACTACCACGCCTCCTCGGCCTGGGTCCTGGAGCGAATGCAGCGCCAGGCCCGCCACGTCTACTGGCTCAACCCCGAGCCGCGCCAGTACTGGGGATCGGGTGACTCTATCGTCGACGAGTACGCCGTCCACTGCGACGCCGTGGTCGAGTGCCGGACCCTGCGCCAGCTCGAGCGCTTCGTGGCCGAGCTCGGGTGACCCCGGCCGGGACCCCGGGCGCTTCGCCGGTGCCGGCCGGGACACGGGCCGCCTCGCCGGTGCCGTTCGGGCTGGCGATCACGGGACCGACGCCGGCGCGGTCGACCCGGGTGGTGCTGGTCCGCCACGGCGAGGCCGTGTGCAACGTCGCCGGGGTGGTCGGTGGCCGGCGGGGCTGCACCGGGCTCACGGCGGCCGGGGCCGACCAGGTGCGGCGCCTGGCCGGCCGGCTCGGGCGCACGGGCGAGCTGGCCGGTGTCGACGCGCTGTACGCCTCGCCCCTCCGGCGGGCGGTGGAGTCGGCCGAGCTGCTGGCGCCGGCGCTCGACCGATGGCGCGACGGACCGCCGCTCGAGGTCGTGACCGACTGCGAGCTGTGCGAGCTGCATCCGGGGCTGGCCGACGGGCTGACCTGGGACGAGCTGGCGGCGAAGTACGCGGAGCCCGACTGGGACGCCGACCCGGCGACCCCACTGGCCCCCGGGGCCGAGAGCTGGTCCACCTTCGTCGACCGGGCGGCGGCGGCGGTGGCCGGGCTGGCCGGCGCCCATCCGGGGGGACTGGTGGTGGTGGCCAGTCACGCCGGGGTGATCGAGTCGACCCTGCTGCGGTTTCTGCCGGTGGCGGTGCCCCGGCTCCGCCTGCGCACCCTGCACGCCTCGCTCACCGTCTGGGAGCGGGCGGAGGGGATCTCCGACGGGGGTGGCCTGCCGGCCGGCGGGCGGTGGCTGCTCCAGCGCTACAACGACACGGCCGGGGTGGGGTAGGGCCGGGGCCCCCGCTCAGCAGGCGTAGTCGTCGTCGTAGCCGGTGCTCATCCCGCCCGACGACTCCGGATGTGTCGGCGACCCGTACTGGACCAGCTCGACCGGACCGGACGGCCACGGGTGACCGGCGGCGGACCAGTAGCTGCGCCCGCTGGTGCAGGTGTAGCCCGGTGGCACCTGCCACGACGCCACCCACAGCGGTCCCGGGGGATTGAAACTGCCGACCAGTGTCTGCCACTTGGCGGCACTGAAGTAGAAGCCGACGCTGTTGACGCCCTCGAAGTGGAGGCCATCAATCGCCCCCTGGACCACCGCCGCGTTGGCTGTGACGTTCGAGGACCAGTGACCTGTCGGCTCG
>JBOGGE010000198.1:0-1772 GCA_050743865.1 Acidimicrobiales bacterium | reverse complement strand
CCGACCGCCTGCTCCGCGGCGGGCATCACCTACCGGCAGCTCGATTACTGGGCCCGGACCGGGCTGCTGTGCCCGTCGCTGGCCGAAGCCAGGGGCAGCGGGAGCAAGCGCCTCTACTCCTACCGGGACCTGCTCGAGCTGAAGGTCATCAAGCAGCTCCTCGACGCCGGCCTCTCCCTGCACTCGGCCCGCCGGGCGGTGGACTGCCTCCGCCAGGATCTCGGAGCAGACCTGGCGTCGGCCAACCTGGTCCTGACCGGGACCCGGTCGGTGCTGGCCCGGTCCAACGGCGAGGTCGTCGACCTGCTGGCCGGGGGCCAGGGCGTCTTCAACATCGTGCCGCTGTCGGGGGTCGTGGAGGAGCTCGACGCCGCCATCGTCGGTCTCGGCCGGCCCGCCCCCGCCGCTTCGCCTGTCGCCCCGGCGGCTCCCCGCCGAGCCGCCGGGGGGTGACCGCCCGGGTCGCCACGGACGGCCGGGCCGGCCGGCACCCGTCGGAGTCACCGGCGGCCGGCGAGCGCTTCGCCCATCCGTCCGAGCGCCTCTTCGCCGCCCTCCTCGACGTCCACGGCATCCGCTGGGAGTACGAGCCGGTCCAGTTCACCCTCCGGTGGGGCGACGGCGGCGAGCCCACCGCCGGCTTCCGGCCCGACTTCTGGCTGCCCGACGTCGGGTGCTTCGTGGAGCTGACGACGGCCGACCAGCGCCTGGTCACCCGCAAGAACGCCAAGGTGCGCCGGATGCGCCAGCTCTACCCCGAGATCGTCGTCGTCGTCGTCTACCAGCGCGACTTCCGGGCCCTGCTGGCCCGCCACGGGCTCGACCCGACCCGGCTGCCGGCGGCATAGCCCGCTGAGCGGACCCACGTAGGCTGCCGGGATGCACGCGACCGCCCCGACAGCGAGCGCGGCCCCCGGCGCCGGCGCCCTGCGGCACTCGTCCCTCCACCACGCCCACCTGGCCCTCGGGGCCAGGATGGTCCCCTTCGGGGGCTGGGAGATGCCGCTGGCCTACCCGGGCGGGACCGTCGCCGAGCACCGGGCCTGCCGCACCGGCGCCGTGGCCTTCGACGTGAGCCACCTGGGCACGGTGCGGGTGGAGGGCCCGGACGCATTCGACCGGCTCCAGGCCACCTTCACCAACGACCTCCGCCGGGTCGGCCCCGGGCGAGCCCAGTACACCCACCTCCTGTCGGACGACGGCTCGGTCGTCGACGACCTCATCGTCTGGTGGCTGCCCGGCGACGGCGAGCCCGCCGCCGGCACCGCACCGGGCGGCGCCGGGCCGGGGACCGACCGCTTCGACGTCATGCCCAACGCGTCGAACACCTCCCGGGTCCTGGCCGCCGTCGGGGGCTCCGACACCACCTCGACCCGTGCCGTGGTGGCCGTCCAGGGACCGGCGGCCCGGGAGCGCCTGGCCGCCGTGGCTCCCGAGGCGGCCGGGGTCGGGAGGTTCCGCGTGGCCGGCTTCGCCTGGCGGGGCGCCCCGTGCACGGCCGCCGGCACCGGCTACACGGGGGAGGACGGCGTGGAGTGCGCCGTCCCCGCCGACGTCGCCCCCGCCTTCTTCGAGGCGGTGCTGGCCGCCGGGATCCTCCCGGCCGGGCTGGGCGCTCGCGACACCCTCCGCCTCGAGTCCGGCCTGCCCCTGCACGGCCACGAGCTCGGCCCCGGCATCACCCCCCTCCAGGCCGGGCTGGGCTGGGTCGTCGGCTGGGACAAGGGGGCCTTCTGCGGGCGCGTGGTGTTTGAATCAGAGCGGGGGGCAGG
>JBOGGE010000197.1:0-2870 GCA_050743865.1 Acidimicrobiales bacterium | reverse complement strand
CCCCTGCACCGCAGAGCTTCCGGATGTGACGGGCCCAGGAAGAAATCCCGCCTCCGGTCGGGTGGCGAAGTGGTTGCCTTACGGCTGGCACCATGGCGCCCACCGGCCGCCTGCTGCTCGTGTCCTGGTGCCGGCGCCCTGCCCGGGTCGCTCGAGGACCTGCACCCTGGTCGGGCCCGACGGGCTGGTAGGCGATCCCGCCACCCGGGAGGCGATCGGCCGGGCGGTCGCCGCCCTCGCCGGGACCGGCGTCCGGGGCGCTCCCGCTGTGCCAATCTGGACGGGCCCGATCCCCGGCCGGCGTGACCATCCGGCGACCGGAGCGCCACGTTCTCCCGGGCCAGCGGACAGGAGCACAAGGTGACGAATCGCGACGGTGGCCGGGAGTGGGACGGTCCGGCCATCCTGGTCGAGGGACTGGTCAAGTCCTTCGGCCACGTCCAGGCCCTCCGGGGCATCGACTTCGAGGTGCCCCGGGGCGAGGTCCTGGGGGTGCTCGGTCCGAACGGCGCCGGCAAGACGACCGCCGTCAAGATCCTGACCACCCTGCTGGCCCCCGACGCCGGGCGGGCCCTGGTCGAAGGGCGCGACGTCGTGCGGTCGGCCGCCGCCGTCCGGGAGGTCATCGGCCTGGCCGGGCAGTCGGCGGCCATCCAGGAGGAGCTGACCGGCCGGGAGAACCTGGAGATCATGGGCCGGCTCCACCACCTGCCCAAGGGCGACGCCCGCCGGCGGGCCGGCGAGCTGCTCGAGCGCTTCGACCTCGCCGACGCCGCCGACCGCCCGTCCAAGGGCTACTCGGGCGGGATGCAGCGCCGGTTGGACCTGGCCGCCAGCCTGGTCGCCCAGCCGGCGGTGATGTTCCTCGACGAGCCGACGACCGGGCTGGACCCGAGGGGCCGGATCGGGATGTGGGGGGTGATCCGCGAGCTGGTGGCCCGGGGGGCGACGCTCCTGCTCACCACCCAGTACCTGGAGGAGGCCGACGAGCTGGCCGACCAGATCGTCGTCATCGACCACGGCCGGGTGATCGCCGCCGGGACGGGGCAGGACCTCAAGAACCACATCGGCGGCGACGTCGTCGAGTTCGTGGTGGTCGACCGGGCCCGCCTCCCTGAGGCGGCCGGCATCGTCGCTCCCTTGGGCAACGGGGAGCCGACGGTGGACGCCGACGCGGCGCGGATCGGCGTCCGGGTGGGCTCACGTGGCTCGGAGGCGCTGGTCCAGACCGTGCGCGGCCTCGACGCCGCCGGCATCCGGACCGAGGGCCTGGGCATCCGGCGTCCGTCGCTCGACGACGTGTTCCTCTCCCTCACCGGGCACGGCGCCGAGGACGAGGACGGCGCAGCCCCTGGGCGCTCCCACCGCCGGCGGGCCGACGCCGCGTCGGGAGCGAGGTAGGCCGGTGGCCTCCCCCAACGCCCTCCCCACCCGGTTCGCCGCCCTCGACTTCCCCCGACCGCCGGTCTCCCTGCGGCTGCGCCACGGCCTCTCGGACACGGGCAACCTCACCCGGCGGGACATCAAGGTCTGGTCGCGCAACCCGTCCTTCCTGGTCTTCGCGGTGGTGCAGCCGGTCATGTTCGTCCTGCTGTTCCGCTACGTGTTCGGCGGTGCCATCCCCGTCAACGTCCCCGGCGGCTACGTCAACTTCCTGATGCCCGGGATCATCGCCCAGTCGGCTGCCTTCGCCTCGTTCGGCACCGCCATCGCACTGGCCCGCCAGATGCAGCGTGGGGTGATCGACCGCTTCCGCTCGATGCCCATCACGCGCTCGGCGGTGCTCCTCGGCCGGCTGGTGGCCGACACCCTGCGCCTGGTGGTGACCGTCCTCGTGATCCTGGCCGTCGGCTACGCCGTCGGCTTCCGCTTCGAGAACGGGGTCCTCCCGGCGGTGGTCATGGTCGTCCTCGGCGTCGTCTTCGGCGTCGCCATCTGCACGGTCAGCGCCTACGTCGGCCTGGCCATCCGGGACGAGGAGTCGGTGGGGTCGTTCGGGTTGATCTGGCTCTTCCCGCTGACCTTCGTCAGCAACGCCTTCGTGCCCGTGCCGTCCATGCCCGGGTGGCTCCAGGCGTTCGCCAGCAACCAGCCGGTCACGATCGTCATCGAAGAGATGCGGAACCTGGCCCTGGGCGGCCCGCTCGGCAAGGGCGCCTGGCAGAGCGCGGCCTGGCTGGCCGGGATCCTGGCGGTCTTCGTCCCCCTGGCCGTCCGCGCCTATCGCCGGGACTCCTGAGTTGGGACGACGGCACCGGGCCGCCGGCCTCACGCTGGTGGTCATGGCGGTGGGCCTTGCCGGGTGCGGCCCCGTCGTCCCGTCCGCCGCCCCGGCGCACCGCCGTTCCCGTGACCCCGAGACGGCAACGGCCCTCCTGCGGATCGCCACGAGATTCAATATCGACTACGCCACCGCTCGCTACGCCGCCGTCTACGGCCGGTTCGACGCCGCCAGCCGGGCGGTGATCTCGCGCCGGGACTACCTCCGCCGCCACCGGGAGTGCCCGAGCCCGAAGGAGGGCAAGGTGGCCACCACGTCGGTGACGCGCGGCCCGGGGCGAGCGTGGCTGGTCCACTACTCGATCGGCGGCGCCCGGCTCACCGACACCTGGTACTACGCCGGCGGGCGGTTCGCCTTCGACCTGCCCCGGTCGAACCCCTCCGCCGTGGCCCTCTACCGGTCGTCGCCGTCGGCGTACGCCAGGGCAGTGGGCTGCGGCCGCTGAGCCCCCGGAGCGGTCATGCTGGCACGACGGGCCGGCACCCGGCACCGATCGCCCCACCTTCCGTGCCCGGCTGCGTCCCGGCAGGCTGGCCAGTGGCTGCCCAGAGCTGCGTGACGACTGCTGCGCCCGGCGCTCGATCTCGGT
>JBOGGE010000196.1:0-3310 GCA_050743865.1 Acidimicrobiales bacterium | reverse complement strand
AGACCCGCCTGACCGCACGGTCCCAGGGAGCGGGGTCGGGTGGCGAGCAGGCCAAGCTGGCCCACCTCCCGCTCTTCGCCGCCACCGCCGCCTACTACTCCTCGGCCCGTCCCGACGCCCCGCACCTGCTCATGCTGGACGAGGCGTTCGCCGGCATCGACGACAGCCAGCGGGGCGACTGCATGGGGATGCTGGTCGACCTCGACCTCGACATGGTCCTCACCAACTACGCCGAGTGGGGGTGCTACCCCGAGGTGCCCTCGGTCGCCGTCTACCACCTGGAGCGGACGCCGGGGCGGCCGGGAGTGACGGCGCTGCGTTTCCTGTGGGACGGGTCGGCGAGGACCGAGGACGACCCGTGGCTCGACGCCAGGACCGGCCTCGTCCCGATCAGCCTGGACGGCAGCGGCGGCGGCGGTGGCCATGGTGCGGGCGACGGTGGCGGTGGTGGCGGCGGGCAGCCGGCCTGATCCCCTCCCGCCGGTCCTGGCCGACCGGCGCCTCCAGCCCCTGTGGGAGGCGGCGCACCGGCGGCTCGAGGCGACCGGAGGGCGGCTGTCGGGCACGGTGACGCTCGGCGGGCTCGGCGACGAGCAGCGGGCCGCCGTCGACCGCCTGCTCGGGTCCCGCAGCCGGGGCCGTACCGTGACCGTCGCGCTCGCCCGCCTCGACGACCTGCTGTCGGCGCGTGCCGGCTCGACGCTGGCCGCCGTCGTGGCCCGGACGGTCGGCCCGGTCCGTGACCGCCCGGGCGAGCGGGCCACCCGGGCCGGTGCCGATGCGGCCGTGTGGCAGGGTCTCGCCGGCCACCCCGGCCTCCGCCGCCACCCAGGGCTGGGACCGTGGCTCGACCGGCAGCGGTCGACCGGTGCCTGGCGCCGCCTCGACGACCCCGCCCGCACCCTGGCCGGTGCCCTCGACGTGCTCGACCGGCTCCCCCTCGTCGCCCCGGCCGGGCGCTCGCGGCTGGCGGCGCAGGTGCTGGGGGACGCCCACGGGCTCGACGACGCCAGCCCCGCCGGCCGGCTGGTGCTCTCGGCCCTGGCCCACCTGGCCGGGGTTGCCGGGGTGGCCGGGGCGGCCGGGCCCCTCCGGGCGGCAACACGCCGGCGGCTGTGGTCGGACCAGGGGGTGGCCAGCGACGAGACGTCGTCCACCGTGCTCACCCTCGGCCTCCGCCCGGAGCCCGAAGGGCCCCTCACCGAGGCGGCCGGGCGGTGGGCCGTCGGAGGGGTCCCCCTGCCCCTTCCCCTGGCGGCGGTGGGCGCCGAGCGCTGGCAGGTCCCCGGCGGCACCGTGGTCTGGGTGTGCGAGAACCCGTCGGTGCTCGCCGCCGCCTCCCGCCTCGGGGCGACGATCGTGTGCCTAGAGGGGCGGCCCTCCCTGGCGGCCACGGGCCTGCTCGAGTCGCTGGCCGCCGGCGGGGCGCAGCTCCGCTACCACGGCGACTTCGGCGCCGGGGGGATCGCCATCGCCAACGACGTCATCGGCCGCCTGGGCGCCGCGCCCTGGCGCTTCGGCGTGGCCGACCACGCCATGGCCGTCGAGCGGGCCGCCGCCTCGTCGGTCCGGCCCCGGCCACTGCGGGGCCCAGTGCCCGGGGCCTGCTGGGACCCCGCCCTGGCCGCCGCCGTCGAGGCGTGCGGTGTCGAGATCGAAGAGGAGCTGGTCCTGGACCTCCTGCTCCACGACCTGGAGACCGGCGCCGGCTGACCGCTGCCGGCCAAGCGTTGTCCGGCCGGTTCGCCGACCCTCGCCAGCCAACCGATGCCTACGAAAGATAAGCCATATGAATAGCGATTATGGCTATTTATGCAAGTAGCAGCTACAATAATGGAGTACTACTGAGCAATCCTGGCCTAGTTCAGGATGTGTAGTCACTACACTGGCTCCGAAAGGAAGCGGCGGTGGGCCGGGAGCCCAGGAGGAGCCATGGCACGAACCGAGGAGCTCGAGGGCACGCTGGGTCGCAGCCTGCGGGCGGTACGGATCGCCCGACGGCTCACGCAGGCAGAGCTCGCCGACCTGGCCAACGTCTCGGTGGGCGCGCTCAAGCACCTCGAGAGCGGGGCCGGCGCGACGACGACCACCCTGGTGAAGGTGGTGCGGGCCCTGGGGGAGGAACGGTGGCTGGACAGGCTGGCCCCGGCGCCGGCGCCGTTCAACCCGCTGGAGCTCCTCGACGCCCGAAAGGGCGACGACATCCGCCCGAGGGCGCCCCAGCGGGTCCGTCGCCGGCCGGTCGGGCGATGACCTACCGCCCGGTCGACGTGGTCGAGGTGCTCGCCTGGGGTCGGCGGGTCGGTGCCGTCGCCCTGGACCCTGCCACCGGGTGGTACGCGTTCGCCTACACGCCCGATTGGATCACCAACGGCCCTGAGCTGGCGCCCCTCCGCATGCCGCGCCGGCCCGAGCCGTACGAGTTCCCTGATCTCGATCCAGCCACCTTCCACCGTCTCCCGCCGCTGCTCGCCGACAGCCTTCCCGACGCCTTCGGCAACGCGCTGGTGGAGGCGTGGATGGCCGAGCACGGCATCCCGGCCGGAGATGTCACGCCGCTCGACCGGTTGGCGTACGCCGCCGACCGGGCCATGGGGGCGCTCGAGTTCCGGCCTCCGGCCCGGGACCACGGCTACGAACCGCCGACGGCGGTGCAGCTGGCCGACCTCGTCCTGGCGGCCCGGCTCACCGTGCGGGGGGAGCTGGCAGGTGACGAAGCGGCTCACGACGCGCTGGCGCAGCTCATCGGGGTGGGCACCAGCGCCGGCGGGGCGCGAGCCAAGGCGGTGGTCGCCTTCAACCCGGTGACCTTCCAGATCCGCTCGGCGTACGCGCCGCCGTCCGACGGCTTCGAGCAGTGGTTGATCAAGCTCGACGGCGTCAGCGCAACCGGGCTCGACGGGTACGGTGACCGCCTCGGCGATGCCGCGCCGTACGGGCGCATCGAGTATGCCTACAGCGAGATGGCCCGGGCGGCCGGGATCGACATGGCGCCGTGCCAGCTGCTGGCCGAGGGTCCGCGGCGCCACTTCATGACCCGTCGGTTCGACCGGGGGTCCGGCGGCGAGCGCCACCACGTGATCTCCCTGTGCGCCCTGGCCCATCTCGACTACAACTTGGTCCGGACCCACAGCTACGACCAGTACCTCCAGGCGGTCACGGCGCTCGGGCTGGAACCGGGCGCCCTGCAGCAGGCCTACCGGCGGATGGTGTTCAACGTGATGGCCGTGAACCGTGACGACCACACCAAGAACGTCGCCTTCCTGCGACGCCGGGCCGGTGGGTGGGAGCTGGCGCCGGCCTTCGACGT
>JBOGGE010000195.1:0-2942 GCA_050743865.1 Acidimicrobiales bacterium | reverse complement strand
CCGGGCTGCCGTGGCCGGGCCGCCATCCCCTGCCGGCGCCCGCCCTGGTCCATTGCGCCCCGCTCCCGGCCGAGGTGGTCGGGAGCGACGGGGCGCCGGTGGCGGTGAGCGGGCGGGGGCGGCTCAGCGCCAGCCCGGCGAAGCTGTCGATCGGCGGCCGGCCGTGGCTGCCGGTCAGCGACTGGGCCGGGCCGTGGACCGCCGACGAGCGGTGGTGGGACCGGCCGGCCCGCCGCCGGCGGGCGCGGCTCCAGCTCCTGGTCGAAGGCCAGCAGGCCCATCTCTGCCTGGTCGAGGCGGCCCGCTGGTGGATCGAGGCCACCTATGCCTGACCGGCCGGACTACGCCGAGCTGCACGCCCACTCCAACTTCTCGTTCCTGGACGGCGCCAGCCACCCCGAGGAGCTGGTGGTCGAGGCGGCACGACTGGGGCTCCCGGCGCTGGCTGTCACCGACCACGACGGCCTCTACGGCGCCGTCCGGCTGTCCGAGGCGGCCCGCCGGGTGGGGACGGGGACGGTGTTCGGGGCCGAGCTGACCCTCGGGCTCACGAGGCGCCAGAACGGGGTGGCCGATCCCGAAGGCCGCCATCTGGTCGTCCTGGCCCGGGATCCCGAGGGCTACGCCCGGCTCTCGGCGACGATCGCCGACGCCCATCTCGAGGGAGGCGGCAAGGGCAGGCCGTGCCTCGACCTCCCTGCCCTGGCCGACGCCCACGGGGGGCACTGGCTGGTCCTGACCGCCTGCCGGAAGGGCGCCGTCCCCTCCGCCCTCGCCGCCAAGGGGCCGTCGGCCGCCGCCCGCGCCCTCGACGGGCTGGTCGACGCGTTCGGACGGCACAACGTGGCGGTCGAGCTGTGGCGCCACGACGACCCCCTCGACACCGCCCGCAACGACGCCCTGGCCGCCCTGGCCGTCAGCCGGGGCACCGAGCTGGTGGCCACGGCCAACGCCCACTACGCCGCGCCGTCCGGCCACCACCTGGCGGCGGCGCTGGCCGCGGTGCGGGCCCGGCGGTCCCTCGACGCCATGGACGGCTGGCTCCCGGCGGGGCCGGGCGCCCACCTGCGCTCCGGCGCCGAGCAGGCCCGGCGGTTCGCCCGCTGGCCCGGCGTGGTCGAGCGGGCCGGGGCCCTCGGCCGGGAGCTGGCTTTCGACCTGCGCCTGGTGGCACCGAACCTCCCGCCGTTCCCGGTCCCGGCCGGGTACGACGAGATGGGCTACCTCCGCCACCTGGTGGCGGCGGGTGCCACGGACCGCTACGGGCCGAGGGAGGCCGAGACGGTGCCCGGCGCCTGGGCGCAGATCGACCACGAGCTGGCGGTCATCGAGCAGCTCGGCTTCCCCGGCTACTTCCTGGTGGTGTGGGACATCGTGACCTTCTGCCGGCGCAGCGGCATCCTCTGCCAGGGGCGGGGATCGGCGGCCAACTCCGCCGTGTGCTTCGCCCTCGGGGTCACCGCCGCCGACGCGGTCCGTCTCGGCCTGCTCTTCGAGCGGTTCCTCTCCCCCGAGCGCGACGGGCCGCCGGACATCGACGTCGACATCGAGTCGGGCCGCCGGGAGGAGGCCATCCAGTACGTCTACGAGCGCCACGGGCGCCGCCACGCCGCCCAGGTAGCCAATGTCATCACCTACCGGCCCCGCTCCGCCGTCCGCGACGCGGCCAAGGCGCTCGGCCACCCCCCGGGCGCCGCCGACGCCTGGTCGAAGCAGCTCGAGCGCCACGGCCGGCTCGGGCCGCTGCTGGCCGAGCGGGATCCCGACGGCCGCCCCGTCCACGATGTCCCCGACCAGGTCGCCGCCCTCGCCGCCCGGCTGGATGGCTTCCCCCGCCACCTGGGCGTCCACTCCGGGGGGATGGTGATCTGCGACCGGCCGATCGTCGAGGTCTGCCCGGTCGAGTGGGCCACCGCTCCCGGTCGCACGGTGCTCCAGTGGGACAAGGACGACTGCGCCGCCGCCGGCCTGGTCAAGTTCGACCTGCTGGGGCTGGGCATGCTGGAGGCCCTCCACCGCACCATCGACCTGGTGGCCGGCCACCACGGCGTCGCCGTCGACCTGGCCGCGCTCGCCCAGGAGCCCGCCGTCTACGACATGCTGTGCCGGGCCGACACCGTCGGGGTCTTCCAGGTCGAGTCGAGGGCTCAGATGGGGACCTTGCCGCGCCTGGCACCCCAGACCTTCTACGACCTGGTGGTGGAGGTGGCACTGATCCGGCCCGGCCCGATCCAGGGCGGGTCGGTCCACCCCTACCTGCGGCGGCGCAACCACGAGGAGGAGGTGACCTACCTCCACCCGCTCTTAGAGCCCGTCCTCCGCCGCACCCTCGGGGTGCCCCTGTTCCAGGAGCAGCTCATGCAGATGGCGGTGGCCTGCGCCGGGTTCAGCGCCGCCGAGGCCGACCGGCTCCGCCAGGCGATGGGGTCGAAGCGGTCGGCCGAGCGGATGGAGGCGCTGCGGGCCCGCTTCTACACCGGCATGGCCGAGCGAGGCATCACCGGCGAGGTGGCCGACGCCATCTGGGGGAAGATGGCGTCCTTCGCCAGCTTCGGGTTCCCCGAGTCGCACTCCGTCAGCTTCGCCTACCTCGTCTACTCGTCGGCCTGGCTCAAGCTGCACTACCCGGCCGCCTTCTGCGCCGGCCTGCTGAACAGCCAGCCGATGGGGTTCTGGGCGCCCCGGACCCTGGTGGCCGACGCCCGGCGCCACGGCGTCACCGTGCTGCGTCCCGACGTGAACGCCAGCCGGGCCGGCGCCGGTCTGGAACCGATGGGCGGGGACCCCGGGCACCCGGCGGTCCGCCTCGGCCTCGGCTCGGTCACGACCCTCGGGAGCGATGCCGCCGATCGGGTCGTGGCCGCCCAGCCCTACCGGGACCTCGGCGACCTGGCCCGCCGGGCCGGCCTCACCCGGCCCCAGCTCGAGGCGCTGGCCACCGC
>JBOGGE010000194.1:0-46790 GCA_050743865.1 Acidimicrobiales bacterium | reverse complement strand
CCACGGTCATTTGCAAAGTACCGGTGGGACGCCAAGGAGAGCGAGAATCAGGCCAGGCTCCCTGGCCAGCTGTCGGGTAGCGGCTGCGATATTGACGCCTTGGTAGGTCGCGTGACGGATGACGCCGATTGCCAGGTTGCGCAACGACGCGAGGAAGCGGGGCATGGTTCCCGTCCTCACCTGTGACCGGTCCTCGTCGAAGGTGACGTCGCGGACCCAGTGGAG
Source organism: Acidimicrobiales bacterium (assembly GCA_050743865.1). Taxonomy (GTDB): domain Bacteria; phylum Actinomycetota; class Acidimicrobiia; order Acidimicrobiales; family RAAP-2; genus DAHUZJ01. Next base: position 46,565 of record JBOGGE010000194.1, on the reverse strand, counting down.
GCTCTCGATGCCCCAGTGGCCCCTGACGAGACGGAAGAGCTGGTCCGTGCTCGCCTCAGCTTCGTCGAGGTCGGTGACGTAGTAGCGGAAGTCGATGCTGGTGCGAACGTCGGCGAGGTTCGCTGACTCTCGCTCGACGATGACGAAGCGCCGCGCATGGGGAAAGGTGATCTCTGGCGGGACCGGTGCGGTCCAGACCCGGTGACGGTCGATGCGGCCATGGCCACGGGTGAGGCTCTCGTGCTCTGGGTGCTCGTAGTCGATGCCCGCCCCCACCGCCAGCGCGGCATTCCAGAGCTTCGGCTGGTTCTGCTTGACGCCGAAGATCGCGTGGCCGCCGCGCTCGATGATGAAGTCCATCGCCTTCTTCTGGGTATGGAGCGCGTCAGCGGTGATGACCTTGCCGGCCAGGCGGAGCGGCTCGAGCAGCGGAATGAAGGCGAGGATCTCGTTCGTCTTGTCGTTCTCCACGTTGCGTTGCCCCAGCACCATCCCGGCGTCGTGGCGCAAGGCGCCGAGCAGCTGCACTTGGGTGCCATCGGGCCGCTTTGCGCCCCGCAGCGCTTTGCCGTCGACCGCGACCCCGACCAGGTCGGCTCCCACCCCCGTCACTGGCGTGTCGTCCCCCTGGCTCGAATCACCTTCGGACGGGCGCTCGCCTTTTGGCTCCTGGTCCTCGGTGTCGTCGCTCTGGGTGACGCTGGCTGCGGGTCGTCGGCGGTCTGCCTGCTCACCGGCCCAGGTGTTGATGATGAGATCGAACTCCTCGGTATCGACTGCCATCGCGGCCCTGCGGAGGGTCGCGTAGCTGGGCGGGATCTTGCGCCCGGTCGCCGGCGAGGTCCTCGCCCCGAGACGGGTGAGGACCTCTTGGGAGGAGCTCTCGCACCACTCGCTCAGCGCTACCAGGCTCTTGTGCCCCGCCAGGGTGCCACAGGCGATCAGCACCAGCGTCGAGGCGAAGTCGTGACGGACCCCTCGTGGGTCCCGTGGGTCGGTGATGGTCTCGAGGCGCTCGATCAGGCTGGTCAGGTCAGCGGTGTTGAAATCGATCCTGGGCACATCGCTCCTCACGTCGGCCGACAACAACGGATGATCGAACGTGCCGGCGAGCGCCTCGAGGCTGCGCCGCTGCAATGCTCTGACGTAGACGTCTTTGAGCCGGCGATGCTCGACGTAGCGGCCGGAGCGCCGCCCGTAGCCCTGGGTCACGCCGAGCTTGAGGAACGACGAGGCGCCGTAACAGGTCCCGAGGTGCCGGGACGGGTCGACGAAGGTCTCGACCAAGAGCACCGGGTGGTCCCAGGCGCTCACCCAGTCCGCACTCAGGCGCTTCAAGGTCCGGCTCATCACCGCAGAGGCCGCGTTCTGCCGCCGGCCGGCCGGCAGGATACAGAACCGTTGGTTCGAAGCGACGTAGCGCAACCGGCGGAACTGCACCTCTGGTGACCAGCCGATGAAGTGGTCACGAGGCCGGCACGACAGCGCAGGCGAGGCGAAGCCGACCAGCGCGAGCCACTCCCCATGCTCGTCGAGCGCGACGTAGCGCATGGTCTCGCCCACCATCCGGTGGCCGAGCCAGTGGTGCTCGTCGAGCTCAGCGTTGAAGCGCGCCAGGTCGCGGGCCCCGATCGGAGCGACGCTCAGCGCCGTGAACCACGCATCTCGCACGCACCACAGGTACCAGCAGGGAGGTGGTTCACGCCAATCCGGGAAGAGGATCCCTGGTCAGGGCGTCGGGCCGGTGACTATGAAAAGGCCCTGAGCGGATCGCTCGGCAAGGACGGGTACAGACCCATGACTGCAACACCGGACGATGCGGCCAAGAAGAAGCCGATGGAGGTGACGGCGGAGCAACAGGCGCTACGAGGCCGAAGTCCCCGTCCGACCGACCGAGAACTCGCCGTCAACACTGACCGATCCCGCTCCGTTGACGATGGCCGAGCTACTCCGCCCTCGCAGAGCGGAGCGGCCGCCGTTCCATGCCGGGGAGCCCAGATCAGTCGACCGCCTATCGGATCGACAGATGGACCGTCGCCCACAATTCACAAATTGGTTTGTCGAATTTCGGTGGGCCGCAGGCACTCGTATTCGCACTTCGCTGGCCTGCGAGAACGCCTCAAGCACTGCCGCGTGCTGCAGCCGTAGCTGGGTGTCGCGTGATCGGAAGAAGGCCGCAGGCCTCGTTGGGTTCAAGCTGGCATTTCGACCGCGAAGCCAAGATCGTGCGCGGCGCCCGCCATCCGATGGTCGTAGGTGACGACCGCTCGCAGGTCCGCGCCGACAACCTGCGCGGCCGCCAGATGGATCGCATCAAGACTACGCAGCTGTCCGCTCGGGGACAGGGTCGCAGCGCGATCGAGCACCTCGGTGCTCAGTAGGATCTGGTCGAGGCGCGAGAGCTGGCGGCGCGCCTGAGCGAGAGCTGCGGGTCCGCCGATGAGGACCGCCCTCACCACCTCGACTCGCGCCAGTGCGCTCGTCACGAGCTGGTCAGCACGGTGACGACGCAAGAAACGTCGCAGACCGGCCGACTCCGTCTCCTTCTGAACCAGCTTTACCAACGCAGACGAGTCGAGGTAGAGCTTCATCGCTCCTCAGCGCGCATCGTCGCCAATCGACCCGAGGCGTCGATGCCGTAGTCCTTCGGTGCTTCGTCGACCACATGGCCCTCACCGGTAGCGGCGAGAACCTGACCTCGAGCCACGAGATCCTGCCACCCTCCTTCATGGGTGGGAACGAGGAAGGCGACCGGCCGTCCTCGATCAGTTACCTGGATCGTCTCGCCGGTTGCTACGCGGGCGAGGTAGCGACTGGCGTGTTGGCGAAGCTCTCGGACTCCGATCCGTTCCATGTGCTACATAGTAGCATCTTTGACCCTGACGGTCTGCCGGGGCCGGATGTAGGCGCTCGTACTCGAACCGCGCTGACGTGCCGATAGTTCGCCCCAAACAGCCCCGACGGCCAGACACCCTCTCGGAGGGCGGATGGAGTTTGTCGAGGAACGACGATATTAAATATCACACAACAACATCGAGGTTGTTGTGTTATCATTCAATTCGATGCCAGACAACAAATCTCACCGGGGGCGCCCGTCCCGACAACTCGTCTACCAACGCCTCGAGGAGGGAATCGCCGAGCTGCGGGGGCGCATGGGCGGGCTTCCATCACCGATCGAGGCCGAGGACATCTGGACGTCGATCTGGTACCAAGAAGCGCATCACTCCACCGCTCTCGAAGGCAACACGCTCGTCATCGCCCAGGTCGAAGCCCTGCTAGCCGAGGGACGGGCGGTGGGGAACAAGGAACTCCGTGAGTACATGGAGGTCACCGGCTATGCCAGCGCCGCGAAATGGGTCTACGGCCAAGCTCTCGAACCGGGCGATTGGACCTCGGCGACGCCCCTGACGATCACCGAGGTCCGATACGTCCACGAGCTGGCCATCGGGCCCGTGTGGAGCGTTGCGCCCCACCCCGACGCCACTCCAGAAGAGAAGCCGGGCAGCTTCCGGCGCCATGACATCCAGCCCTTTCCCGGCACGATGGTGCCGCCGTCTTGGGTTGAAGTACCCGCGACCATGACCGACTGGGTTGATTCACTCGTAACGATCTCGGCTGACGCGAACCCCGCCGAGGCCCTCGCCGCTGCCCACGCCGCCTTCGAGAGGACCCACCCGTTTCTCGATGGCAACGGGCGAACCGGTCGGCTGCTCCTCAATCTCCTTCTAGTTCGCCTCGGCTATCCGCCCGCCATCATCTACACCCGTGATCGAAGTCGCTACCTTCGGGCCTTGCGGCGAGCCGACAGCGGAGATCCCGGTCCTCTTGGCGAGCTCGTCACCCGCTCGGTGACCGACAACCTCTACCGGTTCGTCGTCCCGGCGGTGGCTGGGCCTCACCGGCTGGTTCCGATCGTCGCGTTGGCGACGAAGACCCAGAGCGTATTCACGCTGCGAGCGGCCATCGAGCGGGGCCGCCTGAAGGCGCAGAAGGGGGCGGACGGCCAATGGCGAAGCACCCGCGCCTGGGTCGACGAGTACGTTGCGAGCAAGTACCACCGTCCGCGGTGACGCGAGGAACCCCAACAGCGAACATCCCTTCGACCGCAGTTCGAGACCACCATGGGTTGTCCGCAATCCACCACAACGGGCCAGCGAGAACCCCTGCGAGAATTTGGGTGGGCCGTAGTCGTCGTTATTCGAACTTCGGTGGCCCGAGAGAACGTCTCAACGCCGTCGCTGCTTCGGCGCCCCCGCCCGCCCAACCGGTAACCGTAGCTCGTGATGCCATCATCAGAAGCATCGAGTCATGCTAGCATCATTTTATGGTCTCTTCGAGAACCACCTTCACGCTGGACGAGGAATTGGCCGAGCGAGCTCGCGAGCTCGGCGTGAATATCTCGGCTGCCGCTCGCCAGGGAGTCGCTGATGCCGTACGTGCAGCTCTGGCGCGAGCGGACCGGGATGCATACCTCAGACAACCAGAACTTGCCGACACTTTCTGGGCGGAAGCTGAAGCATGGGGTGAGCCATGAGGCGCGGCGAACTGTGGTTGGCCGAGGTTGGGCGAAAGAAGCGGCCCGTCCTGCTGCTGACCCGATCCGAGGTGCTCGACGCTCGCAGCCTCATCACGGTCGCCGAGGTCACCACCTCCATCCGTGGTCTCGCAGCGGAGGTCGACATCGACCATGCCGAAGTTGGACTGGACCGGCCGTCAGTCATCAACTGCGATGGTCTTCACACCGTCCCCCAGGCATCGCTCACCGGTCCCCTCGGACGAGTCGGCGACGACGTCCTGCGAAGGGTCTGCTCAGCGGTCAGCTACGCACTCGGTTGCTGACAGATAGCAGTTCGAATACGGTGATCTGGTCTGCCTCGAAGTGGAGAAGGCCAGGAACAGGCCCGACGGCGACGACGAAACCCCCGCGCAGGGCACGGCGGGGCGGACGGCGGCCCACCGGAAACGGGGGGGCGGCGGGGCGGGCCGGGGCCTTCAGCGGCCGCTTCTCGGCGCTGTGAGGGTCTCATCGGCGCTCCACGGCTCCGCGGGGCCTGTTTGGCGACACTGGCCCCGAACGGGCCGCTCGAGCCCGTCTGCGGAAGCGGAGGCCCCATGCCAGCCGACACCCGGATCTCCCAGAATGGCAAATGGTCGCTGGCGAGGGATGCGCTGACCGCCGCCTGGGAACGCTTCGGGAACCACGGCTGGGGAGGCGACGGATTCCCGGGGGCGTACGGGTAACCGGCACTGATACACCCTCCTGCCAAGATCAATGGCGCCCATTCCGACCCCACTCGGGAGGTGTCTCATCGACGGCGTGGAACTCACTACTGCAATGCGGGGTGACGGACTCACATGGGTGACGCTCTGTGTCTCAACGTACGAACTGGACGTCGCGTGCCTTGCCCAGGCGCTGGCTGAGGTCTCTCAGACTCGACCGACCCGTTCCTGGACCGGCACACGTCCACGAAGCACGGCGACGGGTACTCCGACGATCGAGGAAGTAACCGGCTGGCTCCCCGATTCCACGGAGGTGCGCTTTGCCCAGGAGTACGAGAATCGGTGCATGGTCCTCGGTTCCGTGGGCAGTTGCACGGTCCAGGTCGCCGCTCGGCTGTCATCGGTGGATGCGGTCGTGACCGGTGACCTCCTCCCCGAGATTCGAGAACTCGGACGTCAGGTGCTCGACGCGGTCTCTCCGCCGGATTTGTCATCACCTGGCAGCCTGTCGGTAGGCGTCTGGTCCATGGGGCGCAACGGCGTGGACATCAAGAGCACGGTGGTAACCGTTCCCCGGTGGTCAGGCGTCCGACGCAACTACGCAAAGACGACGCAGAGCGGATTGGACCGCCTCATGGAGTGCGGTCCCGATGACACCGCACGGGGACGGCTCGTCTTGTTCCACGGACCGCCGGGGACGGGGAAGACCTACGCCATCCGGGCGCTCCTCGATTCGTGGCGCGACTGGTGCGAGCCGGAGCTGGTGGTGGACCCCGAGGTCGCTCTCCACGACTACGGCTATCTGAGCCAGTTGGTCAGCCTGCGGCGTCCCCAGGTCAATACAAAGCCACGGTGGCGCCTGGTGATTGCCGAAGACGCCGACCGCTTCATTCGTGCCGACAACCGCAGCACTGAGAATGGGGCGCTCGACCGCCTCCTCAACGCCACCGACGGCATCCTCGCCCAAGGTTCCCAGACGCTGTTCCTGTTGACGACGAACATCGAGCTGGCGACCATCAACCCCGCACTGTCGCGACCAGGTCGGTGCCTCGCAGCAATCGCATTCGACACGTTCACCACGTCGGAGGCACGCCAGTGGCTCGGGGAGTCAGCATCGCCTCCTCCCGGGGACGTGACGCTCGCCCAGCTTTACGCCCGACGGGACGGCTTCGAGGAGCCTGTCACTGAGCGCCGCACCATGCATGGACAGTACCTTTAGAGCGAACAGGAGGGGACCATGAGCCCAGTCAGTGAGGACGAGATACTTCGGCTTCTCCAAGCACCGAGAAGCCTCCATGACCTTCGGACGTACTACGCGGGACCAGCTGGTCTCTATGCGGGGCGGCACTTCAACTCGTTCGCACGCTCTGAGTCCGAGGCGAACCCAAACCGCTTTACTCCAGGAGACATCCTCGCAGTCCAGTGCCTCAGCGTCACCGTGCCCATCGAGGTCGCCATCGACCTCGTCGAGGGGCAGCTTGGCGACGACATTGCCGAACTGCTGGTGCATGTCCCACGGGAACACGACCTCGGCAGCGACCGCGCCGCAGAAGCGCTCAAAACCGGCGGAGAGGCGACACGGGCGTGGAACCTTCTTACGAAGCAGAAGGGCGTGGCGGCGGTTACCGCTGGGAAGCTTCTCGCGCGGAAGCGACCACGTCTCATCCCGGTGTGGGACACCGTGGTGCATTGCGCTGTGGGGGCTCCCAAAGCCGGCGAAGTGTGGCTGTGGCTGAATGCTGTGTTCTGTTCGATAGATATCCAGAACCAGTTGAAGACGCTCCACGCAACAGCGGCTCTGCCCGACGAGGTCTCCCTGCTCCGCACCTTTGATGTCGTTGTCTGGATGAGACACCGCCGAGACCACCGAACAAGTGGTTGCAACGGCATCGACTGGAAGGCCGTCTGACAGAGGTCTCCGCGCCTCTTTGTCCCGACGGGGTGACGGAAGGCTGGACGCTCAGACGGTCGACAGCTGCGTGAGTGCGTCCCAGTGCCTCACCGGCGGCACGTACCGCCCAGCCCGCCACGACGACGCCGTCGCCTTGCTGACTCCGCACGCGGCCACGATCGCCGAGAGCTTGACCGTGGCCAGGCCCGCCCGGATGGGCTCGAAGGCTGCCGGATCGGCGTTCGCATGGGGGTGCTCGGCCTTCCACTGCTCCAGCTCGGAACGGGCCATGGCGATGGACCGCCCCCGGCGCTTGCGGGCCTCGCGGGACTGACCCGGCTGGCGCTCCCAGCAGGCCGGGCAGCGGACGTGCCGAGAACGGGCCAGCGGTCCGCCGCAGTCGACGCAGGTAGCGAAGAGGGTGGCCACCCGCTCGACGTCGATGGTCCTCGGCCGGCGGATCGGTTGCGCCAGGCGGTGCTCGGTGTTCACGGCCTCCGCCTTGGCTCGGGCTTCGGCCGTCTTGCGACGACGGACGCCAGCCTGCGCCGCCGTGGCCTTGGCGCGAGTGAGCGGCGTGCCAAGCGCCAGCTTGCCGGCCACCTGGTCGGCGAAGAGATGGGTGACGGCCTCGGCATGGCCGGCGACGGCTCGGCGCCACGTGGGCAACGTGGTGGCCAGCTCGTGTGATAGCGGTGCCGCCACCCGCACGTGGCCGTCCCCTCGCTCGACGAAGTCCCGCTTGTTGAAGGTCCGCTCGGCCACGAGATCGAGCACGAAGCGATCGACGGCCGGGCGCACCGGCTCGATGAGGTCGAGGGCCAACGAGTCCCGGCCGGCGGCGTCGGCGTGTAGAACACCGAGCCCTGGATCGAGCCCCAAGCGCACACAGGCGAACCGAGCCTCGACCTCGGTAAGCCGGTAGCAGTAGTTCAAGAGGGCGTTGAGCGGCCGCTCGGCGAGCCGGTTGGTGTTGGCCGACCCGGTGATGGCCGAGCGCCTGGAGTCGTACACCGACCAGTGCGGCGGGACCCGCCGCCGGTCCCGGGCGACGAAGCCCACCGCCGTGGCCGGATGCCCGGCCCAGGTGGCGAAGTAGGCAGCGGCAGCCACCGCTTCGAGCTGGCGGGCCTCGTCGACGTCGTCAGCCACGCCTATCCCGGCCGCCAGGTCCGCCAGCGTCGTGGCCGTGTCCTCGGCCCCGAAGACGTCTCCGAGCACCTTGGCCTGCCCGTTGACCTTGGCGCAGAGCAGGTGGCGGACGGCGGCCAGTCCGGCCGGTGAGCCGGCGGCAAGCGCCTGTGCTCGCCGGATGCGAGCATCGTTGCGCCCAGGCGGTGAGGCGCCGAGGAGCACGTCGCCCCGGGTCACGACGACCACCGCCGTCCCCTGTGCCCGGCACCACTCCAGGGCCTCGGTCGTGAGGAACCCGTCGCCGGTGACGACGAGTCGCTGGGGAGCTGCGACCTTGGGGAAGGCTCGCTCCCTGCGGTGCTCGGCCACGCCGTCGGCAATGGTGAGCGCGCTGTTGCGCACCAGCACCTTCACGTCGAAGCCGTCAGCCACCACGACGTGGTTGTCCCCGGAGCGGCCGTAGGTGTCGGCGACGGCACCGAGCCGATCGAGCACGTCGTCGGGACCGAGTGCCGGTCCCATGGCGACAATGCGGGGAGCCGGTGCAGGTGACGCGGCGCTAGCGTGCGCTTCGTCCATGGAGTTACTCCTCCGTGGGCCATGCCCCGGGGGTGTTTCCCGCACCGCCCGGGGCCTTACGTTGTTACCGCAACCCTACCGCTCCCATGGGAGCCGGCTCCAGCGCATTCGTGAGGCGAAGGCGCAGGTCAGCGTGTCCTTGCGCTGTTGCGAGCCATGTATGCCCTACCGCTTGGTCCGAGCCGCACGCGTGGACCAGGCCATGGCTCCCTGGCGGTCGGCCACGCGCTCGACCTTGGGCTTGGAGACCTGGGCCGTGCCCGGGAGCGGCCCGAGGCGGACCTCCCGGTCGCCTCCGATGACCGCTGTCAGCCACCGTTCGAGCAGTGACAGGTGGAGCACCGTCTGCTCACGGCCGCAGCGTGGGCACCGGTAGTGGGCCTTGAGCCCGTACACCTTCCCGTACGGGCCGTCGGGCAAGGGGACGACGTGGCCAACGCCGGCTTCAGCGTCTTGGACCCAGGTGACGGTCCCGATCGCCGAGCCTCTTCCTGAAGGCCCAGTCGGTACCCCGGTCACGATGTCGTACGCACCACCACGACGCTGCGCTGGAGCGGTGAGCGACGGACCATGAGCGAGCTGGAGCCCGTGATCGCTCAGCGGTGCAATGGCGATCCAGTCGAGCGTCTTGTTGCACCCGCTGCGGACGCGCATCGGCGGGTAAGCCTTGAGCGCCCCTTTGCATTCCAGCAGCCGGGGATCCATGAGGGCACGGGGATCGACCTCGCCGCTCATGCCGCGGTCGGAGGACAAGCCCGCTGCCAGCTCGTCCAGCACACCTGCTGCCCGTTGGGCCGCAGCCACCTCGACAGAGCGCGCTGGCCGAACCAAGGACGTCGTCGGCGCCGTAGTGGTCCCGGCGCAGATCTGGTCTAACCATCCACCACCTGTCATTGCACTGAGGGTACGCTGCTCGACGTCGATCGGCGCGGACCGCCGATCGTAGGAACCGGGGCTCCCTACAAGCGCCCCACGTGGCACCGCCGGAAAGCGGGAGCCGGGAGCAGTCATGCCCGGATCCTCATCCGACGAGCCGATCGTCCTCACCATTGCCGAAGCCGCGGCGCGCCTCGGCATCCACCGCCAGACGCTTCGGGCCGCCATCGAACGTGGCGACCTCCACGCGGTGCGCGTCGGCCGTCGTTGGCTGATCCCGGTCGCCGCCATCGAGGAGCTGTTGGGAGACCATCGTGCCGGCGCATAGGCCGGTCGACCCCAGGCTCCTGGCGCGTGCCCGACGTGGCGAGCTGACGCGGCACACTGTCCGCACGGCCGAGGAGCGCCGTGCCGTCTACCGCGCCGAGTACCTGGCTCGCCGGGTCGAGGCACCCGAGGTCTCGGCTCGTGAAGCCCTCGGCCACCACGGACCGCTGGAGCGACCACGCGTCGCCACGTTCTTCGCACAGAACCCCGAGGGCGCCCGCCTCGTGACGCTGGAGGGCGTCTCGGGCGCCGACCAGCGACGGGCTGGCCGCTACATGCGCGCCGCGCAGGGGCTCGCCCGCGGCACCTACCGCCCGCCGACTGGCGAGACGCTCAGCGGGCCAGCCGCCGACCGGCACTTCGAACGGCGCTTCAGTCGCTGGCAACCCATCGCCGGTCTGCCCCTCGTCTCGGACCCGGGGACGGTAAAGGCACTCGTCGTCGAGAGCCGGGAGTCGGGCACCGAGGTCCTCTTCGACTCGGGCCGCAGCCGGCCGGGGCGGCGTCGTCGGACCGCGGCTTCGTCTCGGCGATCCGCCCGCCGCTCCAGTGCGTCATCTCGGTCGCCTGCGCGAGGAGGCCGCCCATCGGGCCGTTCGAAGAAGCAGTCGGACGATCGGGCCAGCATCGGCGAGCTGTTCGACGAGGCGCTCGCCGACCTCGACGATGCGCTGGAGGACGCCGCCGAGGTTCTCGACTCGAGCGAGGACGACCTCCCATGAGTGGGGACCGCGCGCTCGGGCCGTGCCTGTTCTGCGGTGAGGGAGCCGAAGAGCGCCACCACTGGACGGCGGCGCTCGATCCCGACGGCGACTACTTGGATCCCGCAGCCACCATCCCGCTGTGCGTGCCCTGCCACCACGCCGAGCACGCCGCGTGGCGGGAGCAGGGCATCGACCGCTTCGCCGACCCGCTCGAAGCCCGCCTCGTGCGCCTCTCCTGGCTGTGGCAGCGGTTGGCCGACGTGGCCGAGCGCTACGAGGCCCCGACGCTCGACGCCCACAGCGTGCGCGGCGTCCAGCTCGTCGTCCTAGGAGCGTGGGTCAGAACCTCGCCACGGTGACCGCCCAGTACCGAGTTGTGAAATACGCCTGCGACCAGCGCGTTCAGTGGGGCCGGGTGCTCGCGAAGGAGCTGGCTACAGGCGAGAATTGGTCCATGGCCATGACCGGTGCCCCCGACCAGCTCTTCGCTTCCGACTCCGAGACGGCCGAGTCCGCCTCCCGTGGCGGCGTGCCCGCCGGGCGGGACCGGACCTTCCGCCCCTACGACCCCGCTCAGTGCTTCTTGCTGCCGCCGTCGATCGACGACTGGCTGGACCAGGACCACGAGGCCCGGTTCATCTCCGAGGTCGTCGACGAGCTGCTCGACCTCACCGCCATCTACGCCTCGTACGTGACCTTCGACGGAGCCCCGCCCTACGACCCGGCCATGATGCTGAAGCTCTTGTTGTGGGGCTACTCGTGCGGGGTGACCTCCTCGCGCGAGATGGAGCGACGGTGTTCGACCGACGTGGCCTTCCGGTTCCTCTCGGCCAACCAGGCCCCCGACTACCGCTCGATCGCCCGGTTCCGCCGGCGCCACCTCGACGCTCTCGACGACCTGTTCGTCCAGGTGCTCGCCTTGTGCGCCGGAGCGGGGCTGGTGAAGCTCGGCCGGGTCGCCTTGGACGGCACCAAGCTCCGGGCGTCAGCGTCGCGCCACAAGGCGATGAGCTATGACCGCCTGGGGCCGCGCATCGACGACCTCCAGTCCCAGGTCGATGACCTCTTGGCCGAGGCCGAAGAAGTCGATCGGGCAGAAGACGAGGCCTTCGGAGAGAACCGCCGGGGTGACGAGCTGCCCCACGAGCTCGCCCGCCGGGAGACCCGCCTGGCCAAGATGCGGGCCGCCAAGGAGGCCATCGAGGCCGACGCCAAGGAGAAGGCCCAGGCCAGGGCGGCAGCCAAGGCCCGCAAGGCCGGCCACAGCGAGGAAGAGGTTCGCCAGGCCGCCGAGAAGGCCGCCCAAGCGGCCACGCCCGACAAGCGGGCCCAGCGCAACTTCACCGACCCAGAGTCCCGCATGATGAAGACGACCGACGGCTTCCACTACGCCTACAACGCCCAGGCGGTCGTGGACGAAGAGGCCCAGGTGATCGTGGCCACCGATGTCACCCAGGCGGCGGGCGACGTCGACCAGCTCTTCACCATGGCCGAGCGCATGGCCGAGCGCCTCGGTGCTGCCGGGATCGACGACACGCCCGACGTCGTGCTGGCTGACGCCGGCTACTGCTCGGACGACAACCTCGAGCAGGCCAAGGCGGGCGACGTCGACATGCTGATCGCCACGGGCAGGCTGAAGCACGACGAGCGAGTGGCCGACGCCCCGCGCGGGCCGATCCGAAAGGACGCCACCAACCGTGAGCGAATGGCTCGGCGCCTGCGCACCAAGGCCGGGCGTGCCAACTACGCCCGCAGGAAGGCGATCGTCGAACCCGTTTTCGGGCAGGTGAAGGTCCGTCAGCGAGCCGGTCACCTCCGTCTGCGCGGTCTCGCCGGAGCCACCGGCGAGTGGACGCTCCACGCCATCTGCCACAACCTGCGCAAGCTGGCCAACGCCACCGACCTGGAGCCGGCACCCGCATGAGGAGCCGTCATTGGCACCCAGTGGCCGGACTCTGACCCCCGCCTACCCCTGAGAGAGGAAACCGTCATGACCCTGGCCACGCCCATCGTCCACCCCGGCCTGATGGCCGGTTCGGACCCACGCTCCTAGCCATCACCACCGACGTGGCGGCACGCCAGGGCTGGAGCCGGGCGTCGTGACGATCGGGCCCATCAACCTGCGGGCCTGGCCCGGACGCGGTGCCGCCGGGAAGACCCGAGCGCCCCGGCGGCCCACGGCGCCCCAGCGCCTGCACCGCTACGGCGCCCTGGTCCTCGTGCTCGTCGCCGAACGCGGTGCTGTCCCCGAGCGGATCGGCCTCGGCGTGGCGCTCTCGGTCCTGGGTCCGACCGTGGTCCGGACCTGCCTCATGGTGGCCGACGACCTGGAACCCAGAGACCCGGACACCTTCGCCACCCTGGGCTCGTGGGCGCAGGGCGTCAGCTACCCGACGCCGCGCGGGCTCGGCCATCCCGAGGTGCTGACCCGCCGGTCCTTCTGCGATCCCGACGACGGCCTCCTGCTGCGCTCCTACACGGGCGGATCCTTCCTCCTCACGGCCGACGAGGGCCGGAGCCTGGGGCTCCTGGCCGAGCACACCGCCCCGGCCAGGAGGCACTTCAAGGGCGGCTTCTCCATGGGCCTGCCGGGCTGGGGCGAGATGGCGACGTGGACGGACGGCGCCGGCCGGGAGTGCCGGGGCTGGCGAGCGCTCGCCCACCGCCCGGTGCTGCGGGCGAAGGCCTTGGGGGGCCACGGTCTGATGGCCGAGTGGGGCCGGGCTGCCCGGGGCGGGAAGCTCCCCGGCGGCGGCCAGGCCGGCCACTGGGAGAAGGGACGCCCCTTCCTCGGGAGGATCGTCGATCTCGTCGGGCCGGCGTTCGCCCTGGATGGCATCGACACGTCCGATCTGGCCGAGCACCTGGCGGCATTCGGCCTCCCGGCCCTCTCGGTGCCGGCCGCCCTCCCTGTCGGCCCCGAGGGCGCCGAGGTCCTCCTGGCTGTCGCCCGAGCCATCCACGCCCTGGCCCTGGCCTTGGACGAGGAGGCCGCCCGATGGTGGTGAGGGCCTGCCGTTCGCCACGTGTGGGCCGTGGTGTGGCCTTGGGGCGCCTCTACTCACCCGGTTCGATGGCTGGCGCCCTGTGGCGCAGCACGGGCCTCACGGCGCCGCTCGCCAAGTTCGCGGCCCCCGACGACGAGGCCCTGGGGGCCTGGATCGAGGCGGCCCACGGCGGCTGGGGCACGGCCGAGGTCACCGGCGTCGTGGTCCCGGCCCTCGACGCCGACGTGCGTTCCGCTTACCCGGCGGCCTGGTCGCTGGCCGGGTGGTGGGACGTCGTCCGGGCTGGCTCCCTCGTCGAGACGGACGTCCTCGCCGAGGTCCGGGGCCTCTGCCAGCGGGCCGCCGACGGCGACCTGGGTGTCGTCCTCGAGCGATCCAACTACCCGACGCTCGGACGGACGCTGTGCTGCGTGCGGCCGGCCGGCGAGCCGTGGCCGACCGAGCGCCACGGGGCTCACGGGTCCCGCTTCGTCGTGGGACCGGTCGAGGGCGACGGCCTCCACGTGATCGCCGCCGACGCGGTGGTGGCGGCCTCCCTGTCGGGCCGGGTGCCCGAGATCACCGCGGCCGTGCGCCTCGATCCGGTGGGTCAGGAGGAGGCTCACCCGGGTCGCCTCCGTGACGAGGTCGTGGTGCCTGCGGGCGAGGATCCCGTCCCTGCCCTCGTCCGGCTGCGGCCAGCCAAGGGCGGCGACGAGCGCCTGCGGGCCCTCATCCGGGTCGTGGCCAACGCCGCCTGGGGCGTCTTCGCCCAGCTCTCTCCCGTGCCGGTAGACGGGCAGCGGGTTGAGCGGCCGGGGACGTGGTGCTGGCCGCCGATCGCCGCCGGGGTCCCGGCCGTCGCCCGGCTGTGGCTGGCCGCCATCGATCGCTGGGTCACCGACCGAGGGGGCGCCGTCGTGGCCCGGGACACCGACGGCATCGCCGTCACCTCGTTGCCCGACGGCGCCATGGTGGCGCTCTCCCAAGACCGAAAGGCCCGGGCGATTCCCTGGGAAGACGTCGAGGGCCTGCTGGCCCGGTTCGACCAGCTCGATCCCTTCGGTGACGGCCGGGCCTTCTGGGACATTCAGCACGGCGAGGAGGACCGACCGCTCCACGTGCTGGGCCTGGCCCAGAAGCGCTACGTAAAGGTGCAGGCCTCGGGCGACGGCTGGGAGGAGATCGGCGGCACCGAGCACGCCTTGGGTGGCGGCCTCGTCGACCCGCCGGCCATGGCCGGTCGGGGGCCCGATCGGCGACACCGCTGGACCCGGCCGGTGGCTACCCATGCACTGGCGGTGCGGACAGCATGTCCCGAGCCATTCCGGGCACCGTGGGACACGGGTGACGGCGACCCGTTCCCGGCCCTCGCCCGATGGAGCGCCGGCAGCCCTGAGGTCCTCGCCCGCGTGCCGGTCGCACTCGGCGCCCATGCCTTCGCTCCACTGGTCGAGGCTCGAGTCGACCGCCAGCTCGCACCCGGCACGCCCGCACCGATCGCCCTCGATCCCGGCGACGACCTGTCCGGCTGGGAGGACCTCGCCTGGGTGGACCACGACGGCCGCCGAGGCCGGGTCAGCACCGGACCAGACCCCGGCACCACGGTCCCGCTCACCCGCCTGGCCGACGTGGCGGCCGACTGGTGCGTCCCGGTACCGGCACGCGAGTCCGTGCTGTTGCGGATCGACCGCCGCCTCGTGCGGCGCGTCGGACGGGGCGGCACGCTCGTCGACGCCCAGCTGGCCGATCCCGACGCCGAGGTCGGCGACCACCAGGTCGTCTACTCCGAGGGCGACCCGGCCGGCTTCGTGGCGGAGGAAGCTCGGCGGATGGGGCCGCGTCCCTTCGCCCGGTTGACGGGGCTGCCCTTGAAGGTGGCCGAGCGCGCCGCCCTCGGACAACCCATCTCGGCTGCCAACGTCGAGAAGGCGGTCCAGGCACTGGCCAAGAGCAGCGGCGTCGATCGCACCTGTGCCCTCGATGGCTGCGACACCCGCGTCATGCGTCCCAACGCCCGCTACTGCTCCAAGGCCCACGCCGATCGTGCCTACCGCCAGCGGCGGGCGGCATCCCGGCCAGGGCGGGCTCCCGATCCCTACGCCGACCTTCCGTCCTGCCGGCTCTGCGGCGCCCTGGTGCTCGGGGCGGCCGACACCGGCACCGGCCTCTGTTGCGACTGTGCCCAAGGAGGTACGCCATGACCACGCTCTGCGACGTCGACCGGGCGTTCCAAGAGACGCTGCACATGCCCGATCTCGGTGCCCTGCACGTCGTCTTGGCGACGGTCGCCGCCAACCGGATGGCCGGCGAGCCGGTGTGGCTGCTCGTGATCGGGCCACCGGCGTCGGCCAAGACCGAGACGGTCGAGACGTTGGCCGACGTGCCCGAGATCGTCACCCTGTCCATGACGACCAAGGCCGGGTTGCTGAGCGGGTCGACCGAGCACGGCGGGACCGGCGGCGTCCTCAAGGATGGGGGCGCCCGGTTCCTCCTCGTGATCAAGGACTTCACGAGCATCTGCTCCGAGCACGCCAGCACCCGCAACGAGGTGCTCGCCATCTTCCGGGAGGTCTTCGACGGCCGGGTGGAGCGAGCGGTCGGGTCCGGCGGCGGCCGGACCCTCAAGTGGCGAGGGCACGCCGGGTGCATTGCCTGTGCCACCGAGGCCATCGACACGATCGACATGGCCAACTTCGGTGAGCGCTGGGTCCGCTACCGCCTGCCCACGTCCTCGGACGAGGACCGGCTCTTGACCGGCATCGTGGCCGTGGACAACGTCGGGCACCAGCGCGAGCAGCGTGCCCGGCGCACCGAGGCGGTGACGGCCTTCTTCGCCGATCTCGTGCTGCCCGAACGACCACCGGAGTCTTCCCTCGAAGAGCGGGACCGCCTCATCGAGCTAGCCGACCTCGGCACCCGGTGCCGGAGCGGGGTCGTCTGGGGCGGCGGCCACAACAACGAGATCATCCAGGTACCCGCCGCAGAGGAGGTACCGAGGCTCCTGGGGGAGCTGGGCCAGCTCTCCGCCGGACTGCGTACCATCGGCGTCGACGACGCTGAGCGCTGGCGCCTGCTCACCAAGTGCGCCCTGGACGCGATGTCCACGGTCCGGCGCGCCGTGATCGAGGTCCTCGTGAACACCATCGTGGATCTCGCCACCGCCACGGTTGCCGCCCGCTGTCGGCTCCCCGTGTCCTCCGTGCGCCGCCACCTCCAGGAGCTGTCGGCCCTCGGGCTCTGCGATCTGGACGGGATCGATCCCGAGCGGTGGTGCGCCAGCACCTGGCTGCGCAACGGCTGGCAGGTGGTCGAGGCACCACCGCCCACGCCCGGCACACCCGACCAGCCGGCACTGGACGTGGACCCGGCGAACCTGGACGGACTCGCCAAGATGGCCTGGGCTCGTCACGCCGCCGGTCAGCCGCTCACCGACGCCGACCGTGCCGCCCTGCGGATAGCTGGTGTGGCCTTGAACGGTTCCTCGCCGACCCAGGGGGTCCTCGCGTGACGGCCCCCGACCGCTACCAGCTGCTCCCTGCCCTCGACGACGACGCCTACCGGGCGCTCAAGGCCGACATCGCCGCCCACGGCGTCCGAGTCCCCGTCGTGATCGACGCCGAGAGCGGGGACGTCCTGGACGGCCACCACCGCGTCCGGGCCTGGGAGGAGCTACGAGCCGAGGGAGCCAAGGTGCCCGACTACCCCCGTCAGGTGGTGCGTCTGGCCGACGAGGACGACCGGGTCGAGTTTGTGGTGGCAGCCAACCTGTTCCGGCGCCACCTCACCCGCCGCCAGCGGGCCGACCTGGTGGCCGGCCTACGGACCAAGGGCTGGAGCCTGCGGCGGATCGGCGAGGCCCTGGGCGCTCCCAAGTCCACGGTGGCGGCCGACCTCGCAGGTGTCCAGAACCGGACACCCAGCGAGCCTCGACCGCCGTCGACCGTCGTCGGCAAGGATCACAAGTTCTACCCGGCAGAGCGGCCACCGTCGCTGTTCGTGACCAGCCGCCGGGACGCCGAGCGTGCCCGGGCAGCCCTGTCGGCACTGCCCGAGGGTGCCCGGCCCACGAGCCTTCTCCGAGCCGAGGAACGTGCCCGAGAGGCCGGCTACAAGGCCCGGCACCACGCCGCCGACGTGGCCGCACGCCTCGCCGGCCCCGACTACGAGCTACGGGTCGGCGACCTGCGGACCGTGTGGGACGACGTTCCCGACGGCTCGATCGACGCCGTCGTGACGGACCCGCCCTACAACGACGAGGGCGTGCCGCTGTACGAAGACCTCGCCCGGCTGGCCGCCCGGGTCTTGAAGCCCGGGCGCCTGGCCGCCGTCTACTGCGGCCACGTCCACCTCGACGAGGAGCTACGCCTGCTGCAGGAAGGCGGGCTCACCTACGTCTGGCACGGCGTGAACCTGCTCAACGGCCGGCACACGAAGATCCGCGGCCGGATGATCAACGGCCGGCACCGCAGCGTGCTGCTCTTCTCGGCCGGGCCGTATGTGGCTCGCAAGTGGATCCACGACACCTTCTTCGCCGAGGGGCGGGGCGGTCCCGACGCCCGGCCGCTCCACCCCTGGCAGCAGGCCGTGGAACCCGTGACGCACTGGGTGCAGATGACCTCGGAACCCGGGGAGCTGGTCTTCGATCCGTTCCTGGGGTCAGGGACGACGGCCGTGGCTGCCATCGGGGCGGGGCGTCGGTTCCTTGGCGGTGACGTCGAGCCGGGGAACGTGACAACGGCGAGGGAGCGGCTGCACCAAGCAGCCGGCGACGCGGCATCGGGCGACGGCGGCTGACTCGTCACCTCGGCAGTCAGATGCCGAGCGTTGGCAGCCCGTCGATGATCGCCACGCTCTCCAGCGACACCCGCACGATGCGGGCCAACAGGTCCACGATGTAGCGAGGGTCGTCGGACCAGGTGTTGGGGTCGTTCACGATCTTGGACTTCGGCTCGGTCTTCACCTGGTAGCGGTCGAGGATCCACTCGATGGCCGACCGCCCGTTCACCTGGTAGCGGTAGGCGTCCTCGGGAATGCCTGAGAGCGTGACGTGACTGTTTACGAGGATGGAGCTGCGGTCACCCTTCGAAGCGAACCGCATCTTCTCGACCCGGAGAGTCTTCGGATCGGCGCCCTCGTCGGGCATCCCTTCGAGCGGCCAGGGCTCCACCGTCTCGTATCCGAGGTGCCAGTCGGCGAGGGCCGCTCCCGCACCAGCGAAGGTCCAGAAGTCCTCGACCATCGGGATCCTCGGGATCATCTTCCCCAGCTCGGCGGCGAAGCGACTCGTGTACTCGGGTGAGTGGAGGTGGCCGTAGACGTAGTGGAAGACGTCGTCGGCGGTCACATTGCCGCCATAGCGATCGCGGTAGCGCTCCAGGGTCTGAGCGGTGATGGCGTCGTGGCGCTCGTAGCCGGAGGCACTGCCGGCGGCGAAGAGGGAACCTTCGTCGTCGACCTTGGTATAGCGGTAGCGGGGGAAGCACTGGTTCGTGTTCAGCAAGTGCAGGTTCGGTACGGCGTCCACGACAAGGCTTGAGAAGGTGAACAAAGCGCCAGCTCCTGATGCGACGATCAACCGGTTCTCGTGGGCCGGCGTCGGGAAGAGCGACGGCATCAGGTAGACCCTCTCGTTCCACTGCCGGTCGAAGTACAACCACTGCTTGCAGAACGGCCGATACATCGAGGGGACGACCTCGTCGACGACGAGCGCCGCAGGCTTGTTCTTGCGTAGGTCGCCCTTTAGGTTGAAGGTCCAGCTCACCTTGGTCGGGTCAGTGTCGACAAAGCTGTTCACCGCCTGTTCGCTCACCTTGGCAGTGCCTTCGCGAACCGCGGCGTGGAACCGCTCGCGCTCTTCTTTGTAGACGGCGATCGTCTGCTCCATGTTCGCCACAAGCGCCGAGTGGGAGAAGTTGTAGGTCCAGGCGTCTCGATTGGTCACGACACCCAGTGAGTAGGTGGAGAACAACGCGTCGCTGGCGCCGCCGTCTTTGTCTCCCAGCGGTACGAACTTCTCGAAGACCTCGCTGCGCTGGTTGATCCAGTCGCCGGCGTCGTTGGAAGAAATCGGCTCCCAGGGAACGCCCGCTACGGCACCGAAGGCGGCCACCGTGGCGAGCTTCTCCTCTCGAGAGAGGTAGTCGCCGATGTCGTGGTAGGCGATGGTGGCGGGGCCAACGTGATCGGGGTTCTTCACCAGCAGGGTGATCGCCACTGGGGTCCGGCTGCCTTGGCCGAATATCTTGCCGCCCTCCTTCCGCGAGACCTCGCCCTGGGTTCGCTGGTTGCCCCGCAGGTTGATGCACCAGATGGCGCTGAACTCCTCGGCCAGGGTCTTGCGCAGGCCGTCGGCCGAGCCCGAGTCGATGAAGGCGCCATTGGTTACGAAGCACACGACGCCCCGCTCGCCGACACGGTCGGACGCCCAACGGATGGCCCGAATGTACGAGTCGTACAGGTTGCGCTTGAGCCCGGCGGAGGACCGGGCGGCGTACGTCGTTCGGATGCGTTCGTCGAGCTTCGGGTACGCAAGGTTCTTGTTGTTGTCGTTCTCCGAGCCCTGGCCGACCGAATACGGCGGGTTGCCGAGGATGACGGTGATATCGGCTTCCCTCTGGCGTCGGAGGCGGGCGTTGTTGTCGGGGAAATAGACGTCGTCGGCTGGGTCGCTCTCACCCTGCTGGAAGGTGTCGGTGAGCACGATGCCCTCGAACGGGAGGTAGCTGCCGCCAGCCTCCCCGTGGAAGGCGGCCTCGATGTTGACGGCCGCCAGGTAGTAGGCAAGGAGGACGACTTCGTTGGCGTGCAGCTCGCTCGCGTACTTGCGGGCAAGCGAGTCATGGTCGATGACTCCGGACTGGATGAGCCGGACGACGAAGGTGCCCGTCCCGGTGAACGGGTCGAGCACGTGGACGCCCTGGTCGGACAAGGAGGCGCCGAACTCGCTCTTCAGAACCGCCTCCACGCTTCGGACGATGAAGTCGACGATCTCGATGGGCGTGTAGACGACGCCGAGCGAGTCAGCCATCTTGGGGAAGGCGGTCTTGAAGAACCGCTCGTACAGTTCGGTGATGACCCGCTGCTTGCCAGCCGCGTTGTCGATGCCTTCGGCACGCAGACGCACGCTCTCGTAGAAGGATTCGAGCGACTCGGCTTCCCGGGCGAGCTGCTCTCCAGAGAGGGCATCCACCATGGTCTGCATGACGCGGGACACCGGGTTGTGCTCTGCGAAGGCGTAGTCCTCGAAGAGGGCATCGAAGACCGGCTTGGTTACGAGGTGCTGGGCCAGCATGTCGATCGCCTGGGCGGGCGTGATCGCGTCGTTGAGGTTCTGGCGCAGGCCGGCGAGGAAGCCCTCGAACTGGCGGGCAGCTGCGGTGTCCGGGTCGGCGAGCACCCCTTCGATGCGAGCGACGTGGCGGGCGGCGATGTCGGCCACGTCGGTGGCCCAGTCCTCCCAGTAGCGGCGGTCGCCGACCTTCTGGACGAGCTTGGCGTAGATGGCCTCCCGCCACTCTTCGAGGTCGCCGAGTGCGAGCTGCCCCTGGAGGGCCTTGGTGGTCGAGGCGTCTCCCTCCTCGAAGCCGGCGGCGCCGATGACCTGGATCTGGTCGCCTCGGTCGGCGTTCAGCTCCAGCTTGTTGACCATGGCGTTGAACCGGTCGTCGTGGGCACGGAGCGCCTGAAGGACCTGCCAGACGACCTTGTAGCGGCGGTTATCCGCCAGGGCCGTCTCGGGGGACTGGTCGGTCGGGATGCCAATCGGCAAGACCACGTAGCCGTAGGTCTTGCCCTCGGCCTTGCGCATCACCCGGCCAACTGACTGGACGACGTCGACGATCGAGTTGCGAGGGTTCAAGAACAGCACGGCGTCCAAGGCCGGGACGTCGACACCTTCGGAGAGGCACCGGGCATTGGAGAGGATTCGGCAGTTCCCCGGTCCCGGGGCGCCCCGGAGCCAGTCGAGCTTCTCGTTGCGCACCAGCGCGTTGAACGTGCCGTCGACGTGCTCGACGTCACAGGACAAGAAGGCTCCGTCGCCGGGTTCCTGGGCCGCTGCCTCGGCCACGATCTCGGCGAAGAGGGCGGTGAAGCGCTGGGAGTCCTTGATCGAGCGGGAAAAGGCGACGGCCCGGTGCATCAGTCCCGGGTCGGCATCGAAGGTCCGGCGATCGATGCCCCGCTTGGAGAGACCGTTCCAGCACCCGACGATGCGGGCGGCGTCGTCGAGGTTCAACTCGTGATCGGGACGGGCCAGCTGGTGCTGAAACGTGCGCGTCACCGCTGCCTCGTCGACGGCGAGCACCAGCACCTTGTAGTCCGAGAGCAGCCCCGCTCCCACTGCCTCGCCGAAGCCCAGGCGGTGCAGCTCTGGTCCGTAGAGGGACTCGTCGTCCATGGAGCAGAGGACGGCGTCGGCCTCCTGGGCCTTCGCCTTGCTGGCGTCGTCGTAGAGGCGGGGGGTGGCGGTCATGTAGAGGCGTTTGGTCGCCTGGAGATAGGCGTCGTCGTGAACCCGGACGAAGGCGGACTCGTCGTTTGTCGAGAGCGTCACCCCGGTCGTGCGGTGCGCCTCATCGCAGATGACGAGGTCGAAGGAATCGAGGCCGGCCTCGTGGGCGGCCGTGAGCACGCCCAGAGACTGGTAGGTGGAGAAGACGGCAGTGATGGCACCACGGGGTCGGTCGGCCCGAGCTCGGGTCATCTGGTCCAAGAGGACCTCAGGACGGGTGGTGGCGGGGAATGCGAGGTCATAGGCGCCGATGTCCTCGCTCTTGGTGCGCTTTCCGACCTTCGTGTCTGAGCACACCGCGAACAGCTGGAGGGGAACCTCGGCCTCGGCCGACCACTCTTTCATCGCTTGGGACAGCAGCGAGATCGAGGGCACCAAGAAGAGCACCGCACCACCCGAGGGGACCAGATCCTCAGCGATGCGCAGCGAGGTGAAGGTCTTCCCCGTCCCACACGCCATGATGAGCTTGCCCCGGTCAGCGCTCGCCAGGCCCTTTACGACCTTGTCCTTGGCGACGACCTGGTGGGGACGCAGCTCCTTCGGGCTCCGGCGGACAAGGACGCCGGGGCGCTCGGGGCGGAACTTCGACCAGTCGACCGGGCTCTGGTCGAGGTCCTGGACCCGGAGGCGAGCGACGGGGACCTGCTGGTTCTCCAAGGCCTCCTCGGCGTTCTTCGACCAGCGATCGGTGGTCGAGACGACCATCCGGGAGGTGAAGCCCTCCTTTCCCGACGCGGTGAAGAAGGAGTCGAGATCGGCCTTCTGGAGCGTGTGGGCCGGGTCGTAGAACTTGCATTGGATGGCGCAGAGCCCACCGCCACGTTCCTCGGCCACCAGGTCGATCCCGGTGTCGGGCCGACCCTCACGTCCCGGCCAGTCGGTCCAGCGCCAGACCTCGCTGAAGCGGTCGACGTAGATGGGGTCGGTCTTTAGGTAGGCGACCATGAGCCGCTCGAACCGGTCGCCCTTGTCCCGTTCGTCGGTGGCGGCCGCTCGCAGGTCGGCGAGTACCTCGTCGATGGTCGTCACCGTAGACCCGTCCCCCTCACCACGACGGTGAGGCTACTTCGGGCGGCTGTCGGGCCGGCGGCTATCTGTCCGGCTATACCGACAGGCACAATGCGGACGTCCCCGGAGCTGGCCAGATTCGGGCTGGTAATGGAGGCGACGCGATAGGCGGCCGCTCCACCTGTTCCGTCACCAGTGGAGCGATGCTGTCTCCATGACGACGATCGAGTGTCCTCGCTGCGAGGCGACCTTCGAGACGCAGGCCACCACGGCGACCCGGTGCCGCTCGTGCCGGAGTGTGGTGCACGTGGGTGGCCGTGAGACGGTTCAGCGCCCAGCATCCCATCGTGCGGCAGCGGCCTCGAACGTGGAGGCAATCGACGACGAGGGCGGCGGGCTCGTCGTGGTGGGCTTCCTCATGGCCGCTGCCGTGGGCATCGGTATCTACCTGTACGTGCGGGCGCGGCGGCGGGCAGCCGAACAGCGAGAGGACACCCAGGCCGCGACGACGGAGACGGCAGCGAGCTCAGCTACCGCCTGGCTTCAGGAGTAGTAACTAATCCAGGTATTGTCCTGGGACGCCGCACTCGCAGCAGCGCACGACGCTGGTGCGTCGAGCGGGACGCAAGCGAGTACAGGGCAGGACATGTAGGGGACGCGCCCATCTAGCCTCCTCCAATATTGTCTATGACCGTGACATGGGCTTGGTCTCCGGTTTTCCGGCCCCGACCTGAGCAGTGGGGCTCCGTGGTGATCCATTCGTGTGGGACGCGATGAAGCACCTCCTGACACAGTGGTCAGCGCCGACTAGTGCAGAGATGGCGTCCACGCTGCTGCGTGCCGCATTCGGGCAGGCGGTCGGCTACGACATCGCAGATCGAGGCGCGCCTGACCAAGTGTTCAACGAGGAGTACGCGATGGGAGGAATGTCGAGCGGGCAGGTCTCCATGTCGTTGTGGCGGGAAACGGGGATGCCTCACCTTGAGCAAAGGGCGTGTAGGCAGTTCGGGAAGTAAACCAGACCTCGGGCCACGGCTGATTCAGAAGCTTCAACTGGCGACGGCAATTGTGCTTCACCCAACCATCCGCCCCGACATCCACACGTCCCCCATGGAAATCTCGATCGGCACCCCGCTCACGAATGCCTCCAACACGTGCCGCATGGCGGCCTCAAGCCGGCCACGAAGCACGTCGGCAGGACACCCGGGCGGTCCAGTCAGCTGCACCTCGACGACGACGCCGTCGGGGCCGGTGGCGGTGAGGGAGACGATCCGGATGTCGGGCATGGCGACCTTCGACTTGATAGACACAGCACTGGGACCTGCTCGGGAACGACTGACTGATGACTTGGTTTACCAACAAGACGCCCCTACTGGGCCGCCTCCAAGTATTCGTGCTGGCCCACCGAGTGCGGGTTGTGAGTAGGCGGTGGGCTCGCGTCACGAAAGGAATGCCCTACCCCACGCCTCCACCGAAGGGACAGCTAGCGAAAGCACTTGGCCCGGTCGACATCAATACCGAACCGTCGAGCAGGCAAACGCTTCTCTTGTTAGGCACCGAGGACGTGACGGCCCGAATCGCCCACATTGTCCAAGCGTTTGAAGGTGCCGCTCGCCTTCTATCTTTCCGTGCAGGGGATCCCCTCCCATGGTCTTCAATGGTGCTCGCGCGCACGGCATTCGAGGGATCTCTTCGGCTCCTTGCTGTTTTGGATCCGGTGATCTCTGATGATTTGCGCTTGGGGCGGATTGTTGCATCAGCGCTTGAATCCATCCGCGAGGCAGAGAAGCTTGCGAATGAGACCCGACTAGACGAGATCCAGGGCATCCCTGAAGCGCTCCGTGCAGTCGACGCTAGAGCGCGCGCATCGCTGCATGAACGGAAGAGGATGATCCAAGAACGATGCGCAGAATCGGGTCTGCGGCTGACGAGCCACAAGCGCGGTGGGCGAATCGTCACGATGGATGGAACTAGTGCGGTCTATCCGTTCAACGCGGTAGAAGCAGCGAAAGCGTTCTGGCACCCGCAAGGCACTCATATGTATCGCTGGCTTTCGAACTTCACGCACGCGAATCCTTCAGCGTACGAGAACCCAGGAGAGGTAGCTGCGCTGGGTACCCGTGATGTGTCTGCGGTCTTTATGGTGCTCAGCGAGGCGGTATGGCTTGCGATGGACCGGTTCTCGAAATGGGTGGGTTTCAAGAACGGGCCTGTCTGGCGAGCGATGCGACAGGTGCGTCGGATGTGCACCGACGGGGGGCGAACGGGACGGAGGCCACCCGGCCCTGGCGAAGCTGAAATTCTACAAATGTTGGATGCCGCCAAAGCGGCCGGCCTGCTGTCAGTTCGTGCGCATCGCATTCACGTGATCCAGTGGACGCACCGAATCGACAATTGGTGACCTTGAGAGAGTAACCATCCGGTTGTTGTTTTCGGGCCGGCTCAAGGCCTTCGCCGCCCCGCCGCCGCCCGGCCCCCTCCCCGTTTCCGGTGGGCCGCCGTCCGCCCCGCCGTGCCCTGCGCGGGGGTTTCGTCGTCGCCGTCGGGCCTGTTCCTGGCCTTCTCGTCTGCCTCGAAGTGGGCGCTGGGGGACTCGAACCCTCGACCTCAGCCGTGTGAAGGCTGCGCTCTAACCAGCTGAGCTAAGCGCCCGGAACCGACGGAACGCCTGATCCAGAGCACAGACGTTACCGCGGATGCTCCCCTAGTTGACCGGACGGTCGGCGTCCGGCGTAGCCTAAGGGTTTCATGCCTCGATCTTCTGGTTCCTCAGGATCCGACCGGACCACCGGGACCGACCGGTCCGGCGACCGTGGTTCCAACGGCGCGGGCCGGACAGGTACGTCTCCCGGCTGGACCACCGGCTGGCAGCGCCTCTCCGAGACGTTCCTCCGGCCGCCGACGAAGGAGGCCCGGGCGGCGCTGGCGGCGGAGCCAGACGACTATTCAAGGCTGAACGACGACGAGAAGCGCGCCCGGATCACGGCCGTAGACCCCATCGAGCGCAAGATCGGCATGGCCGCCGCCGCTCTCGCCGCCGTGCTGGCGATCATCGCCAACGTCCCCTACATGGTCACCAAGACGGTCGTCGCCACGACGACAAAGCCGGTCGGCCACCACTGCCCCGGAGGGCTGACGTTCACCAAGCACGGGACGGCTGCCGCCACCTGCAACGGCATCTACCCGATCAACCATTACGTTCTGCCGCTGATCATCTCTCTCGTCCTGGCCGGGGCCATCTACGTCGCCGCCCGCATGGGCCGGCGGGCCCCGCTGGCCTTCGCCGCCGCCATCACCGGGGTGTCCTTCGGGACGATCCTCGTCGTCGTCCCCTTTATCGCCTTTGCCGGCTGGATCCTGCTCCGCGGGTGGCGTACCCAGAAGTACGGCGCCTCCACCGCCAAGTCGGTGCGACCCGGGTACACCCCGCCCGCGGCTCGGGGCTCCACTCGACGGACCAGATCCGGTGGCCCGACGGGCGGCGGGAGGCCACGGGGCGGCTCCCGATCGGGTTCGGCGGACCGCAAAGGCCCGGAAGCCAACAAGCGCTATACCCCCAAAGCGCCGCCCAAGAAGAAGGTGCCACCTCGGCGGTGATCGCCGGCCAGGTCGGCCGGCAGCCGTTTGGCGCACCTGGCGCCAGTCCTGCCGACCTGCCTCGAGCCCCGAGGCACCCCCCGGGAAGGGATCAACTCCCTGGCCCGCCGGAAAGCAGCGCCGAGCGCAATAGCATCAGCACGTCGGACCGGCGCCGGACGAGCGACCGCGGCGTGGGCTCCTGGCCCAGAGCCCGCAGCACCTCCACCTCGGTCACCATGCCGATCACCGTCGAGTAGATGGCGAGAAGGAGGAGTTGAGGGTCGTGGCGACGCATGTTCCCGGCGTCCATCTCCGCCTTCAGAAATGCACACGCCCGGTCGACGAGCGGTCGCAACGCCGACGTCATCTGGGTGGCAGGCGGCGGCCCGAGGCGCGACACCTCACGAACCAGGCCCAGCAGTTCCGGCCGGCGGGCGGCCAGGCGGAACACCGAACGCACCACCGCCTCCACCCGTTCCCAGCCGGCGCCGGCACGGTCGAGCGCGCCCTGCATCGCCTCCTCCAGCTCACCGGCACTGCGGGAGATGACCTCTGCCAACAGGGTCTCCTTGCTGGAGAACCAGTACAGGATCGTCTGCTTGCGCAACCCGAGCGACAGCGCCACGGCGTCGAGGGAGGTTCCCTCGTACCCGCGGGTGCCGAAGGACGCCAGGGCTGCGTCAAGGATGCGGTCCGGCGTGGCACCCGTCGCTTTCGTCACCACCACGGATGAGATGCCTACCAGATGGTAGACAGATTGTCTACCATCTGGTAGACCAGGTTCGATGGCCACCAGGGACGGACGGGAAAGCGTCACCCGGGCGAGCGCCGCCACAGGGCGGGCCGGCGCCGGACGGCCGGGCGGCGCAACGCACGCTGCAGATCAGCCATCGCCGATCGCCAGCCGGCTCGCCCGCACGCGTTTCTTCGTGACGGGTGCCACCGGTTTCCTTGGCACGGCCCTGGTGGAGCGCATCCTGCGCACCCTGCCCGAGGCCGGGGTGGTGGCGCTGGTGCGTCCTGGCCGCCGGACTGGCGTCGAGGCACGCGCCAACAAGGAGATCCTTCGCAACGACTGCTTCGCTCGGCTGCGTCGTCAGACCGGGGACCGCTTCGGGCTGGACGTGACCAGCCGCCTGGTCGCCGTCGCCGGCGACGTCGGCCAGGACGGGCTCGGTCTCGACGACGAGGGCCGCAAGCTGGTCGCCACGTGCGACGTGGTCGTCCACGCCGCTGCGGCCGTGAGCTTCGACGCCCCCCTCGACCTTGCCGTCGAGATCAACCTCCTCGGGCCGGCCCGGGTGGCGGCAGCCGTCCTCGACGCCCGCCGCCAGGCCGGCCGCGGGATGGAACGACCACACATGATCGCCGTCTCCACCGCCTACGTCGCCGGCACCCACCAGGGAGAAGCCCGCGAGGCGTTGCTGGGCGCCGACCGGTTCACCCTCGAGGTGGACTGGAGGGTCGAGGTCGAGCAGGCCCGCCGCCTGCGGAGGGATCTCGAAGCCGCCTCGCGGCAGGGCGACGCGCTGGCCCGGTTCGCCCGGAAGGCCCGGGAGGAGATTGGCGCCGCCGGCGACCACCTTCTGGCGTCACGCGCGGAGCGCCTGCGGACCGAGTGGATAAAGCGGCAGCTCGTCGACGCCGGCAGCGCCCGGGCCCGGTCGCTCGGGTGGCCGGATGCCTATCCGTTCACCAAGGCGCTGGGTGAGCAGGCTCTGATCGAGCAGCACGGCCGGGGCACCGTTCCGGACGCCGACGCCCTCCCGCTCACCATCGTGCGACCCTCGATCATCGAGTCTTCCCTGGCCGAGCCGGTGCCGGGTTGGATCCGCGGGTTCCGGATGGCCGAGCCCATCATCGTCTCGTTCGCTCGGGGCCTCCTCCGGGAGTTCCCCGGGGTGCCCGAGGGCGTGATCGACGTCATCCCGGTCGACATGGTGGTGGCGACCATCCTGGCGGTGGCCGCCGAGGGCGCCGACCCCGGGGGGCCCACCGTGTACCACGTCGCCTCGGGTGTCCGGAACCCGCTCCGCTACGGCCATCTCGTCGACCTGGTCCAGGAATGGTTCGGCCGCCACCCCCTCTACGACGAGCGCGGCCAGCCGATCAGCCTTCCAGACTGGACCTTCCCTGGCCGTGGACGGGTCCAGCGACAGCTCCAGCGGGCGAGCCGGACGATGGACACCGTCGAGCGGCTCCTCACCGCCCTACCGGTCCGGGGGCGTCAGGCCACCCTGTCGGCCAGGCTGGAGGACAAGAACGCCCTGGCCAAGCGGGCGCTCGGGTACGTCGAGCTCTACGGGGCCTACACCGAGACCGAGGCGCGCTACCGCGTCGACCACCTGCTCGCCCTGTGGGACCGCCTCGGCGAGGAGGACCGGCGCCAGTACTGCTTCGATCCGGCAGTCATCGACTGGGACCGGTACGTCCGCGACGTCCATCTCCCGTCCGTGGTCGACCACGCCCGTGTCCGGACGTCGCCAGGGAGGTCGGTCGTGGGGCGCCGGCCCGAGCGGGCCCGCCGGGCGATCCTGTCCGCCGACCGGCACCTCGCGGTCTTCGACCTGGAGCACACGCTCGTCGCCTCGAACGTGGTGGACACGTATGCCTGGCTCGCCAGCCGCCACCTGAGCGCGGGACGGCGTCCGCGCTTCGTCGCCGACCTGGTCCGCCAGGCTCCGTCCCTGCTCGCCCTCGACCGGCGCGACCGAGGCGACTTCCTCCGCAGCTTCTACCGCCGTTACGAGGATGCGCCGGTTGCCCAGGTCGAAGCCGACGCCTGGGAGCTCTTCCACCGCCAGCTCCTCCCCCGCACCTTCCCCCGGGGGCTTGCTCGCGTCCGGGCCCACCGCCGGCTGGGCCATCGAACCCTCCTCGTCACCGGGGCCCTGGACTTCGTCGTCGCCCCCTTGCGGCCGCTGTTCGACGACATCGTCTGCGCCCGGCTCGGCCGGCGCGACGGCCGGTACACGGGGACCCTCGACGAGCTGCCTCCCATCGGCGAGGCCCGCGCCCTCTTGCTGGACGACTACGCCGGCGCCCACGGCCTCTCCCTGGCGGAGTCGGTCGCCTACGCCGACTCGGCCAGCGACCTGGCGATGCTCGAGGCGGTGGGGTTCCCCGTCGCCGTGAACCCGGAGGCCCGGCTGGCCGCTATCGCCCGGCGGAGGGGATGGCACGTCGAGCACTGGGACAAGGCGTCGGGAGGCGCCCAATCGCTCCTGCCCCTCGGGCCGCTCGACGACATCGCGCCGGGCCGGCCGGGACGGTCGGCGTGAAATCGCTCGTCTTCGAGCGCAACGTGGCCCGGTTCGCCGCGTCCCGAGTGGTGTCCGCCCTCGGCTCCGGGCGGGGCGCCGCCGTCGGTCCGCTGCGCCTGGTGGACACCCCGGCGCCCGACCTCCCCGGCGAGGACTGGTGTCGCGTGGCGCCGATCCTCTCCGGCATCTGCGGTTCGGACCTCGTCACGCTGGACGGCCGCAGCTCGCGCTACTTCGAGGACCTGGTCAGCTTCCCGTTCGTGCCCGGTCACGAGGTGGTCGGGGTCGTCACCGAACCCGGGGGATCGAGCCTGGCGACCGGCGCTCGGGTGGTCCTCGAGCCGGTCCTCGGGTGCGCCGCCCGCGGCATCGACCCTCCCTGCCCCGCCTGCGCCGGTGGGCACACCGGCGACTGCCAGCGCGTGGCCTTCGGTCACCTCCGGCCCGGCCTCCAGACGGGCTTCTGCGCCGACACCGGGGGCGGATGGTCGGCAGCAGGCCTGGTCGCCCATCCGACCCAGCTCCACCCTGCGCCCGACGATCTCGGGGACGACGACGCCGTGATGGTCGAGCCGGTGGCCTGCGCCGTGCACGCCGCCTTCGAGGCCCGGGCCGCAGACGGAATGACCGTCGCCGTCCTCGGCGCCGGCACCCTTGGGCTGGCGGTGACCGCTTCCTTCTCGCACCTCTCGGCCACCGGGCGCATCCCGACGCCGGCGGCCCTGCTCGTCGGCGCCCGCTACCCCCACCAGCGCCGGCTGGCCGCCGAGCTCGGGGCGACCGATGCCGTGCCACCGGACCAGCTCGCCCGGACCGTCCGCCGGCGAAGCGGTTCCCTCGCTCTCGGCGCCCCGTCGGTACGTGGGGCCAGCCTCACCGGCGGTGCCGACGTGGTGGTCGACTGCGTCGGCTCGGCCGCCTCCCTGGCCCAGTGCCTGGCCATGGTGCGCCCCCGGGGCCGGGTGGTGCTCGTCGGCATGGGAGGGCGCCTGAACGTCGACCTGGCCCCGCTGTGGCACCGGGAGGTGACGCTGGCCGGCGCCTACGCCTATGGCACCGAGCACCCCGCCGCCGGTGGGCCCGTCCGCACGTTCCAGCTGGCCATGGAGGTTGTAGGTGCCCGCCGGCTGGGCCAGCTGGTCTCTGCGACGTACCCGATCGATCGCTTCGAGGAGGCGGTGGCGCACGCCGGAGCCGCCGGGCGGCGGGGGGCGGTCAGGGTGGCCTTCGACCTCCGCCAGTCAGACCGCCGGCTACGGCGGGCTGCTCCGGAGCGCCAGGCCGCCGGGATCCGGGCGCCGATCCCGGCGCACCGCCACTCGGAAGAGGGCATCGGGTGACGGTGATGGCCGCCGACTCGGCCACGGGCGCGGCGGCGTCGTCGATCACGCCCCCGACACGACGAAGGGAGCCGACGCGATGAGCCCGAGACCAGGTCTCGTCCTCGAAGTGGACCGTTCGACGCCGCCCACCCTGTTCTGGCACGGCGAGCGGTTCGTCCTCGAGCGGCTGCCAGAGGGAAGCCGGGTCGTCTACGCCCCCGAGCCCTTGGCGCCGCTCGACGACCCGGTGGCGGCCGTCCGCCACGCCCTCCTGCATCCCGAAGGCGACAGCCAGCCCCTCCCCTCACTGCTCCGGCCGGGCATGCGGCTCACCGTCTGCTTCGACGACGTGTCCCTGCCGCTGCCACCGATGCAGGCACCCGATGCCCGCCAGCTGGTGATCGAGCAGGTCCTCGACATGGCCGCGGCGGCAGGAGTGGACGACGTGATGCTGGTGGCGGCGCTCGCTCTTCACCGCAGGATGACCGAGGCCGAGCTCCGCCACGCCCTGGGAGACCGCGTCTACGACGCCTTCGCCCCCTCCGGGATGCTCACCCAGCACGACGCCGAGGACCCCGACAACCTCCTCCACCTCGGAACCACCGACCATGGCGAGGACGTCGAGATCAACAAACGAGCGGCCACCAGCGACCTGTTGGTGTACGTCAACATCACCCTGGTGACGATGGACGGTGGTCACAAGAGCGTGGCCACCGGCCTGGCCAGCTACCGGAGCCTCCGCCACCACCACAACCCGCACACCATGAGCCGCAGCCACTCGTTCATGGACGCGCCGGCGTCGGAGCTGCACTCGTCCAATTGGCGGATGGGTCGGCTGATCGCCGCCTCCGGCGTCAAGATCTTCCAGATCGAGACCACCCTGAACAACGACGCCTTCCCGGGCCGGTTCGCATTCCTCCAGAAGCGGGAGTGGGAGTGGTCGCTGAGGGACCGAGCCGGCTTCGCCGCCGGTGCCGCCGCCCTCGACCGGGCGCCCGGCCGCCTGGCCCGCCAACTGCTCCACTCCGTACGGTCGCCGTACGGCCTCACGTCGGTGCAAGCCGGCGAGGTCGAAGCGGTGCACGACCTCGCCACCGCCAATGTCTGGCGTCAACAGGGTGTCGAGGTGGACGGCCAGACCGACATCCTGTCCATGGGCCTGCCCTACATCTGCCCCTACAACGTCGACTCGATCATGAACCCGATCCTGGTGGCGTGCCTCGGCCTCGGCTACTTCTTCAACATGTACCGGGGCCGGCCGCTGGTCCGTCCAGGCGGGGTGGTGATCCTCCACCACCCCACTCGCCGGGAGTTCCACCCCGGTCATCACCCGAGCTACATCGACTTCTTCGAGGAGGTCCTGCCGCAGACCACTGACCCGACCGAGATGTCCAAGACGTACGAGGAGGCCTTCGCCACCGACCCCTGGTACGTCCACCTCTACCGGACCGGCCACGCCTACCACGGGGTGCATCCGCTCTACATGTGGTACTGGTGCGCCCATGCCTTCGACCACCTGGGGCGGGTCATCGTGGTCGGGGGTGACCCGGTAGCGGTTCGCCGCATGGGCTTCTCCCCGGCGAGCAGCCTGAACGACGCCCTGGAGATGGCGAAAGACGTCGTCGGCCCGTCCCCCACCCTCACCCACCTGCACGCGCCACCGCTCCTCATGGCCGACGTCAGGTGAGCGGGTCCGGTCGGTCGCGGCGCCTGACGCACCCAAGCTTCCCGTTCGCCGCCCCGACGTGGCCGGGCAGCCTCGAACGGCCGGCGCCGGAGCGGCGGGTGGGGCTCGACTTCGACCACGATTGGTCTCGCCGCTACCCGGTCCGCCTGGCTCGGGCGGTCGTCCTCGACAACGTCACCCGACCCCTGGCCCGCGTGGTGGCGCCCACCACCGTGCGAGGCGACGAGCACCTCCGTCACCTCGACCCGCCGGTCATCTTCGCCGCCAACCATGCCAGCCATCTGGACACCCCGTTGCTCCTCACCACGCTCCCCGTCCGGTTCCGGCACCGCACGGTGGTCGCCGCCGCGTCCGACCACTTCTTCGACCGGCGCTGGAAGGCCGTCGTGTGGTCGTTCAGCCTCGCCGCCATCCCGGTCGAGCGCACCCGGGTCAACCGCCGCTCGGCCGACGCCGCCGCCGGCCTGCTCGACGAGGGGTGGAACCTGATCATCTTTCCCGAAGGGGGGAGGACGCCCGACGGCTGGGCCCAGCCCTTCCGTGGCGGGGCCGCCTACCTGGCCCGCCGCACCGGGCGGCCGGTGGTCCCCGTCCACCTGCACGGGACCCGGCGCGTCCTCCCGAAGTCGAACGAGTCCGCCGACCGTCCACCCGGCGGGTCGGGGACCGAGGCGCGGGGGCACGGCCTGCGGCGGTCGCCGGTGGCCGTGCTGTTCGGGACCCCAATCACCCCCGACGAGGGTGAGGACGCCCGCCGCCTCGGGAACCGCATCGAAGCGGCGGTCGAGACCCTGGCTGACGAGGTGTCGACCGACTGGTGGACGGCTCGGCGGCGGGCCGCCGGCGACGGCAGCCCGCCGATCCGGGGCCCGGAGGCCTCGCCGTGGCGGCGCGCCTGGGCGCTCGGTCCTCCGCCAGGCGATGTCGGAGAGGGAGGCGCCGGGAGTGGACACGGTGGCGCCCGCCCCTGGCCGCCGACCTGAGCCACCCGCCCTTGGCCGCCGAACTGGGCCGCCGACCTGAGCCACCACTCGAACCCCGACCGGCACGCCACCCGACCGCCCCGCCCTGCCGGCACGACCGGCGCCGCTGGCCGACGCTCGCCGTGACCTATACATGGCGCCGGAGGCCTGGGTCCGTGGACGATCATCCGACCGGCGACGAGCTGTGGGAGCGAGGTGCCGACCTCGACCTGACGGTCGTCGTCCCGTACTTCAATCCCGGCGACCGCGTCCGCGAGACCATCGACGAGCTGGTGGGCACCCTGGCCACCACCGGTGCCACCTTCGAGGTCATCGCCGTCTCGGACGGATCCACCGACGGCAGCGAGGGCAGCCTCTCGGGGCTCCGACCGGACGTGGTGCGGACGGTCCGTCTGGCGGAGAACCGGGGGAAGGGCGAGGCCCTGCGAGCTGGCTTCGCCATGGGACGCGGCCGGTTCCTGGGCTTCATCGACGCCGACGGGGATCTCCCGCCCGACCAGATCGCCGCCATGGCCGACCTGGCCTCGGGGACCGGGGATCCGGACGGGCCGCCGGACGTGGTGCTCGGATCGAAGCGCCATCCGAGCTCCCAGGTGATCTATCCGCCCCTGCGTCGCCTGTACTCGTGGCTGTGGCAACAACTCGTCTTCGTCCTGTTCGACCTGCGGGTGCGCGACACCCAGACGGGGATGAAGCTGGTCCGTCGCCAGGTGATCGCCGACGCTCTTCCGCGGATGGTGGAGAAGCGGTTCGCCTTCGACCTCGAGCTCCTGGTGGTCGCCCGGGGGCTCGGTTACCGGCGCTTCGTCGAGATGCCCGTGCGGATCCGCCAGCGGTTCGGCAGCACCGTATCCATCCGCGCCGCCGCCGGGATGCTGGTCGACCTGCTGGCCATCTTCTACCGGGCCCGGGTGCTCCGCTCCTACGACCGGCCTCCCATGCCGGCGCCAGTGGCGACGGACCGCTGACGGACCGCTGACGGACCGGCGGGCCCTTCCTCAACGGCGCCGCCTGAGGGCCCACCGCCGAACCGAGCGCCCGGGCCCGGAGGCAGCCATCCGCTCGTTCCGCAGCGCCTCTTCCTGGCTGTCGTCGAGCGGCGCCAGCGCCGAGCCGACCGCCCAACCGAGGAGCAGGTCGGCCAGACCGGGATTGCGGGCCAGCACCGGACCATGGAGGTACGTGCCGACCACCCGCTCGGTCACGGCGCCCTCGGTCCCGTCGCCGGTGCCGTTGCCCACCCCGGTGACCACCTTGCCCAGCGGGCGCGCCCGTGGCCCGAGGGCGGTGATGCCGGCGTGGTTCTCGAAGCCGGTGAGCGGCGGGCAACCCGGGAGCGACGGCTCGGCCAGCAGCTCACCCACCGCCCGGCGCCCGGCGCCCCTGGTCGTCGTGACGTCCAGGAGCCCCAGGCCGTCCCGGAGCCGTCCGCCGGCATCGGGAAAGGTCCGACCGCAGATCTGGTAGCCGGCGCAGACCGCCAGCACCACCGCGCCGTGCCCGTGAGCCCGCAGGATGGTGCCGTCGTCGATCAGGGCGGCGGCGGATCGCCCCTGCGGCCCGTCCTCGCCGCCGCCGAGGGTGTAGATGTCGGCGGTCGGGAGCGGGGAACCCGACGGCGCATCCACCAGCTCCACGTCGACCCCCCGCCAGGCCGCCCGGCGGGCAAGGACCACGCCGTTGCCACCGTCGCCGTACGTTCCGAGGAGGTCGGGATGGACGATCGCCACCACCAGGCTCACCGGCCGGCCACCTCACCGGCGCGCCGTCTCACCGGTCCAGCAGGTCGTGGAAGGCGGTGTAGTTGCCGACGAACTCCACCGCCGCCTCGCCCCCCACCGCCGCCTCGCCCCCCACCGCCGGCACCCCCGCCGGCACCCCCGCCGACGCTGCGGCCACCGCCGCCACCGGGTCGGCGACCGTCGAGTGGCCGACCTCGGCATAGCGCAGGCGAACCGAGAGGTCGAGGCAGCGCTCCCCGGTCGCCACCACCCGCCGTCCCCGGAGCCTCTCGAAGGGGACGTCCCAGAGCCACGACGGGTCGCGACCGTCGGCCACCCGGGCGTTGATGCCGACGACCAGCGGTGCCGTTCCGGGGCAGACGAGGTCGAGGAGCTCGCTCCACCCGGCCGGGTTCTTGGCCAGCATCAGCCGGACCGGCACGCCGGCCACCGGGCGGACGGCGAAGCGGCCGGCCACCTCCTCCACCGAGGCCATGGCGCCCAGCGCACGGCCGGCCGGCGTGGCCAGCACCTCGGCGGCAACGGCAGCCAGCAGGGCGTTCGCCTGGTTGAACCGACCGGGCAGGGCGAGGGCGATCGGCACCTGGCGTCCGTCGGCGAAGTGGGCCACGGCGGCCCCGGCACGCCGCTCGATCCAGGCGTCCAAGGCCGGCCGGGCGAAGCCGCACTCGCAAGCCCAGCTGGCCCCGAACTCGATACGGCCCCCGCACGATGGGCAGCCCACCGCGTCGAGCCGCCATCCGAGCCCTGCCCCCACCCACACCGCGCGCCGGGCCGCCTGCGCCCCCCACCCGACGAGAGGATCGTCGGCATTGGCCACCACCGTCGTCGACGAACCGGCGAGAGCGTCGCGCCAGCGGCTGGCCACCATCCGGACTTCGTTCGTCCGGTCCAGCTGGTCCCGGGAGAGATTGAGGAGCACGACCACGCGCGGGGTCAGCTCGCCCAGGAGGACGGGGAGGTAACCCTCGTCGACCTCCAGCACGGCTGGCGTCCGTGCCGGGCCGGACGCCAGCGCCGCCACGTGACCCGGCGGCATGTTGGAGCCGGTGGCGTTGGTGACGACGGTGCCGTTCCGATCGACCGACAGTGCCGCGGCCACGAGGCGGGTGGTGGTGGTCTTGCCGTTGGTCCCGGTCACCAGGACCACGTCGCGCCCGGCAGCCAGCCGGCCCAGGAGGCGGTGGTCCACGGCAAGGCCGGCGCGTCCCCCGATGACGGTCCCGCTGCCGGCGCCGAGCCGGCGGGAGACGGCGTTGACCGATCGGGTGACCGCCACCGCCACCCGGGAGCGCACCGGCAGGTCACGTCGCGAGGCGTTCACCTCCAGCTCGGGACGGCGACGCCTTCGGTGACCACGCAGGGAGGCTACCCGCACCGCCCGGGCCGACCGCCTACCGGTCGAAGACGTCCGGGCCGAAGGGCGCCAGCCCCGGGGCGGCGGCGAAGCCGAGATGCCCGGCTCCGTCGGTCCACCCGGCGGTGATGCCGAGGAGGTCCTCGTAGCTGCGGAGGGCCGAGTAGTGGTTGTAGTAGCCGGTCGAGTCGAGCGACCCGCCCCGCACGTACCTGGCGTCGAGCACCAGGGCGCCGACCTGTCCTCCCCCGGGGGCGTCGTCGGTGGGGGCGGCGACGTCACCCGGGGCCCGGGTGTTCGGTCCGGGCTGCTCGTTGCAGCAGGCGGCGGCGTACCGGGGGTCGCCGGGGTCGATGTCGGCTTCGTCGGCGGTGATGACGACCATCAGGCTGCCGTTGCGGTAGGCCGGCGACGACAGGACGAGCGGCATCCAGTGCCGGAGCCAGCTGTCCACCGCCACCAGGCCGCCGGCATGGGTCCCCGAGTCGTTGGTGCCGACGCACGTGGCGTCGTGACCGTCGTCGCAGACATTGGGGACGAGGAAGGCGAACTTCGGCGTGGTTGCCGCTCGGGCCAGGTCGCGGGCGAGATGGCCGGAGCGCCGCGGCCTCCCGCCGGGCCCGAGCGATCCCATCGGCACGACATTTGCGTCGCACAGCGCGGCGTGGTCGATGATCGAGCGGAAGTGGACGAAGGGATCGTGCCGCAGGACGTACTGGTCGCCCGCCACGGCACTCTCGGCACGATCGGCGCCGCCCACGGCCGGATGGGCGCAATCGGTGCCCCCGCTCCGGTCCACCTTCCCGCCGTCACGGCCGGGGTCGTTGCCCATGTCCTCGACGTAGGCCCGCCAGGCAGCCACCCGGGTGCGGGAATCGGGTGGGTAGGCGGCGTCCAGCTGGTCGGCGATGGTCGGCGCACCGTGCCGCCGGCGCGACGGGGCGGGGTAGACGCAGCCGGAGCCGTCGACCTGGCCGGGGTTGGTGACCGGTGACGGGTCGTCGGCTCCCGGGGACACGTCGACGAACCCGCTGTCCGCGCAGTCGTTCTGGGTGGCCGGGTTGGGCGCCTGCCCGGAGACCTGGGCGATGTAATTGTCGGCGCTGTCGTGGCCGATGGCGTAGTAGTGCTCGATGAGCACGCCGTGGCGGCGCAGGGTGTGGTTGAGGTAGGTCGCCGGTGACGTCGGGCCGTACGTCGAGGCGAAGCCCTCGTTCTCGATGTCGAGGACGAAGATGTGGGTGATGGCCCCCGGCGGGAGCGCCGCCCGGGTGACCGGAGGGGTGACGGCGGCGCCGGCGGACCGGGTCACCGGCACCCAGAGGGACCCGGCCACGGCGGCGACGGCCACGGCGGCGGCGACGGCGACCAGCGTCCTGGCGACCACAGAGCCCGGGGCGGCAACCAGGCGCCGGCCAGCCACCACCCGCCGGCCAGCCACCACCCCCGTCCTCCTCCCGACGGCGACCGGCCGTCGGAGCCATTCCAGCAGAGCCATTCCCGCAGAACGGCACGGCCGGGACGATCGGGTGCGCGCCGCATTAACGCGGTGAAGGGATCGCCGGGGGGGGATGGCGATCCCTTCACACTGACCTTCAAGGAACGGAGGGGGGGTTCCGATGTCCCTGCGGTCTGGGACCATCTTGCCGGAGCAGCCCCAATCTGTCAAGCAGCTTTATGAGATACTTATCATCTCTCATACCGATCGTGCCGATAACATGAGCAAGCAAGTTGCCCGGAGCGTCGCCCGTGGATATCAAACACCTGCAAGCACTCATCGGCATCGCCGACACCGGCAGCTTCTCGGCTGCCGCCGACCGCCTGGGCACCGTCCAGTCCAACGTGTCGGCCCACGTCGCCCGGCTCGAGCGTGAGCTGGGAGGCGCCCTGGTCGACCGGTCCGGTGGCCGCCTGACCGAGGAGGGCGAGGTGGTGGTGGCTCGGGCCCGCCGGATCGTGGCCGAGCTCGAGGCCATGGTGTCCGACGTCTTCGCCATGCGCCGGGAGATCCGGGGCACGGTGCGGTTGGGCATGATCGGCACCACCAGCCGGTGGTTGGTACCGATCCTGTTCGACCGGCTGCGGCGTCGCCATCCCGAAGTCTGCCTGACGGTCGCCGACGGTACGACCAGCACCCTCGAGCCTCGCCTGCTCTCCGGGCAGCTCGACCTGGTGGTGGTGAACATGCCGGTGCCGGGCGACGAGCTGTCGGCGTCGCCGCTGTTCGAGGAGGATCTCGTGCTGGTGGTCCCGGACGGACACCCGCTCGCCGCCCGGCATCCGGCGGGCCTGGACGCTCCTCCGCTGCCCCTCTCCGTCCTGGCCGGGATCGATCTCCT
The DNA here is from genome assembly GCA_050743865.1 of Acidimicrobiales bacterium. Lineage (GTDB taxonomy): Bacteria > Actinomycetota > Acidimicrobiia > Acidimicrobiales > RAAP-2 > DAHUZJ01. The sequence continues at coordinate 7,052 of JBOGGE010000194.1, read as the reverse complement.
CCTGCCGCTGCCTGGAACGGCGCTGCGCGACGAGATCGACGCACTGGTCCACCAGGAAGGGATCGTGCTGCGGCCGTCGATGGAGCTCGACGGCCTGCGGTTGATCGCCTCGTTGACGTTCGACGGGCACGGCCCGGCCATACTCCCGGCCACCGCCGTCCCCGCCCACCTGCGCGGCCAGTTCCGCCTGCTCCCGCTGGCCGGGGTCCCCCGGCGGCGGGTCGGCGTCGCCCTTCGCAGCCGAGGGTTGCCCTCGGCCCCCAGCCGGGCCCTCATCGACCTCCTCTACGCCGTCGTCCAGGACGACGCCGAGCGACCGGAAGGGGTGCACCCGGCCATCGCCGCCCGGACGCGCCCACGCTGACCCCGGCGCCCGCCGGCCCCGCCATCAGCCCGCCGGCCCCGCCCCCGGCTCCCGCCACATCGCCCAGATCGGCGGCCCTCCCTCCAGGCGCACCTCCCGGCTGACCTCGAAGCCGTGGCGGCGGTAGAACGGCACGTTCCCCGCCTTGGACGACTCGAGGTAGGCCCGCACCCCCTCGGCGTCGGCCCGGTCGAGCACCGCTCGCAGGAGAGCGGAGCCGATGCCCCGGCCCTGCTCGGCCGGCTCGGTCCCGAGCGTCGCCAGGTACCAGTGCGGCTCGTGGGGGTGGATCGCCTCCACCTGCGCCAGGAAACTCACCGACCGCCGGAACGTCCTCCCGACGACGTAGGGCACCACCGGCAGCACCGTCCGTGCCACCGCCAGCCGGCTCGGCTGCGGCTTGCCCGGAGGAGCCCACAGGGCGGCGCCCCGGCAGCCGTCGGTGGTGAAAACCCCCCCGTGGGGAAGCAGGTCGCAGGCCATCTGCCGGCCGAAGAACGTGCGCAGGCCCCCCGGGCGCCGGCGGGCCGACGGGAAGAGGTAGGCCGACACCGGGTCGTCGTGGAAGGCACGGGCCAACATGGCCCCGACCGCCGGGACGTCGGCGGCCGTCGCCGGGCGGACCACCGGCGCCGCTCTCACCCGGTGCCCGCCGCCGGGAGGCCCGCCCGGCCGATGATCGCGGCCCTCGGTCGCACTGCCTCCAGGGTAGAGGACGGCCCGGAGCCGGCGGCGCCAGCGGGCCGGGATAGGGTCGCCGCCAGAGGAAGGAGCGCCCATGCTGAGCAGGAAGATCGCCGTCGAGGAGGCTGGCGCCGAACGCCCGCTCACCCCCACCTACGCCCGCCGGGGGCTCACCAGCCCCATCCCCCGCTACCGGATGCCCGACGAGCCGATGGCGCCGTCGGCCGCCTACCGGCTCATCCACGACGAGCTGGCCCTGGACGGGACGCCCGAGCTCAACCTGGCCACCTTCGTCACCACGTGGATGGACGAGGAGGCCGACCGGCTGATGGCCGAGTGCGCCAACAAGAACGCCATCGACTGGGACGAGTACCCCCAGACGGTCGAGCTCCAGGACCGCTGCGTCAACATGCTGGCCCGCCTGTTCCACGCCCCCGAGGAGGCGGCCAGCGTGGGGACGGCCACCGTGGGCTCGTCGGAGGCCATCCACCTGGCCGGGCTGGCGATGAAGTGGCGGTGGCGGAAGGCCCGGCAGGCGGCCGGGCTCCCCGACGACCGGCCCAACCTGGTCATGGGGGCCAACGTGCAGGTCTGCTGGGAGAAGTTCGCCCGGTACTTCGACGTCGAGCCCCGCTACGTCCCCCTCACCGACCGCCGGTTCATCATCGGGGTCGACGAGGCGATGGCCATGGTGGACGAGCGGACGATCGGCGTGGTCGGGATCCTCGGCAGCACCTACACCGGGCAGTACGAGCCCATCGCCGACCTCGAGCGGGCGCTCGACCTGGTGTGCGACCGCCAGGGCTGGGACGTCCCCCTCCACGTCGACGCGGCCAGCGGCGGGTTCGTGGCGCCCTTCCGCCAACCGGACCTGGCCTGGGACTTCCGGGTGGGGCGGGTGCGGTCGATCAACGTCTCGGGCCACAAGTACGGGCTCGTGTACCCCGGCGTGGGCTGGGTGGTGTGGCGCGAGCAGTCCGACCTCCCCGAGGAGCTCGTCTTCTCCGTCGACTACCTCGGCGGCACCCACGCCAACTTCGGCCTCAATTTCTCGCGTGGCGCCGCCCAGATCGTCGCCCAGTACTACAACCTCATCCGCCTGGGCCGGCAGGGCTACCGGGAGGTGATGACCGCCCTCGGCGACACCGCCCGGTGGCTGGCCGACCAGGTCGAGGGGATGGGGTGCTTCGAGCTTCTGGGACGGGGGGACGACCTGCCGGTGGTGTGCTTCCGCCTGACCGGCCACCCGGCCTACACCGTCTTCGACCTGTCCGAGATGCTCCGCCAGCGCGGCTGGATCGTCCCCGCCTACAAGATGGCGCCGGACGCCGAGGACGTGGAGGTGCTCCGCGTCGTCGTCCGGGAGGGGCTGAGCACCGACATGGCGACCGAGCTGGTGGCCGACCTCGGCAACGCCGTCGCCCACCTGGAAGCGACCAGCGGGGGCAGCGGAAGCGCAACCGGGACGCCGGGGCCGACGGCCGGTGTCCACCGGGGCGACGCCAAGCCGGCCGGAGCCCCCGGCGGGCGCGGCGGGCGGAGGGGCCGGCCCCCGGTCCGACCACCCGATGGCCGGACCAAGACCCGCGCCGTGTGCTGAGCGACGACCGGTAGCGTCGGTGGCGTGCCCGGCGGCGGCCAGCTCCACGACGGCCTCGACCCCGATCGGGTGGCCGCGGTCGGTGACGCCGCCCTCGGCGCGGCGGCTCGACTCGGTGCCTCCCACGCCACGGTGCGCGTCGAGCGGATCCGCTCGCAGGCGGTGGCGCTGCGCGACGGGCGGGTGGAGACCACCGCCGACGACACCGAGCTGGGCGTCGGCCTCCGGGTCGTCCACCGGGGAGCCCCCGGGTTCGCCGCCACCGTGGCCATCGGGACCGACGCCGCCGCCGCCCTGGCCACCAGCGCCGTAGAGGTCGCCCGCCTCACCTCACTGGCCGGCCGGCGGCCGCTGGAGCTGGCCGACGAGCCGTCCCACGGCACGCTGCGGTGGAGCTCCCCCTACCGGCGAGACCCGACCGAGGTGCCCCTGGCCGACAAGGTGGCCCTGCTCGAGGGCTGGAGCCACCGGCTGCTCGGGGCGCCGGGGATCGCCCACGTGACGGCGCAGGTGCTGGCGGTGGGCGAGGACAAGTACCTGGCCGACCTGTCGGGCACCGTCGCCGTCCAGCGCCGGGTACGGATCCACCCGGTGGTCGGGGCGATGGCGGTGGCCGACGACGGTGACTTCGAGGAGATGCGCACCCTGGCCCCGCCCGCCGGCCGCGGCTGGGAGTACGTAGAGGGCGACGGCTGGGACTGGGACGGCGAGCTGGCCGAGATGGCGGACCTCCTCGCCGCCAAGCTCGCTGCGCCCTCGGTCGAGCCGGGCCCCTACGACCTCGTCGTCGACCCGACCAACCTGTGGTTGACCATCCACGAGTCGGTCGGCCATGCCACCGAGCTCGACCGGGCCATGGGCTACGAGGCCGCCTACGCCGGCACCTCCTTCGCCACCCCCGACCAGCTGGGATCCCTGCGGTACGGCTCGCCCCTCATGCACGTGACCGGCGACCGCACCACCGAGCACGGGCTGGCCACCGTCGCCGTCGACGACGAGGGGGTTGCCGCCCAGTCCTTCGACCTGGTCGCCGACGGGGTCCTCGTCGGGTACCAGCTGGACCGGGCGATGGCCGCCGCCGCCGGGCTCGGCCGTTCCAACGGGTGCTCGTTCGCCGACTCGCCGCTCCACGTCCCCATCCAGCGGATGGCCAACGTGTCCCTCCAGCCCGCCGGCGGCGACGGGCCGACCACCGACGACCTCGTGGGCGGGGTGGAGCGGGGCATCTACGTCGCCGGCGACAAGAGCTGGTCCATCGACATGCAGCGGCGCAACTTCCAGTTCACCGGCCAGCGTTTCTTTGCCATCCGCCACGGGCGGCTGGCCGGCCAGCTCCGCGACGTCGCCTACCAGGCGAGCACCACCGACTTCTGGGGATCGCTGGAGGCCGTCGGCGGGCGTGGCACCTACCGCCTGGGCGGCGCCTTCAACTGCGGGAAGGGCCAGCCGGGCCAGGTGGCGCCGGTGAGCCACGGTTGCCCGTCCGTGCTGGTCCGTCAGGTCCGGGTGCTCAACACCCTCCGGGAGTCGGGCCGGTGAGCGACCCGGCCTCCGGCCTGCCCCCGCCCGAGGCGGTGGTCGAGCGGGCCCTGGCGGCGGCCGGCGGCGGTGGCTGCCTGGTCGTGGTCGAGGAGTCCCACCAGGCCGAGGTCCGCTTCGCCAACAACACGACCACCACCAACGGCGTCCGGGTCGACCGGCGGGTGATGGTGGTGCGCACGGTCGAGGTCGGAGGCGGGGTGGCGGCCGGCGTCGCCCGCCGGGCCGGCGACGCCGACGTGGCCGAGATGGTGGTGGCGGCGGCGGCCGATGCCGCGGCGTCGTCCCCGGCCGGCGACGCCGCTCCCCTGGTGGAGGGGGACGCCGAGCCCGGGTTCGCCGGCGCTGCCCCCCGCGCCGACCTGGGTGCGCTGGCCGGGGTCCTCTCCTCCTTGTCGGGGGCCTTCGCCCGGGCCGAGAAGTCCGGGCGGGTGCTCTCCGGCTTCGCCGAGCAGGCGGTGGGCACCACGTGGCTCGGATCGAGCACCGGTCTGCGCCGGCGTCACGTCCAGCCCGCCGGCACCGTCCAGCTGGTCGGGCGGTCGGCCGGCGGTACCCGCTCGGCGTGGGCCGCCGAGGCGGCGGCGGACCTCACCGGGACGGGCGTGGGGCCGCTGGAGGAGCGGGTGGCCCGGGGGCTGGAGCACGCTGCTCGACGGATCGACGTCCCGGCCGGCCGCCACGAGGTGGTGCTCCCCCCCGAGGCGGTGGCCGACCTCATGGTCTTCCTGGTGGCGTCGGCCGGGGGGCAGGAGGCGGCGGAGGGTCGCACCGTCTTCTCCCGGGCCGGGGGCGGCACCCGCGTCGGCGAGGTGCTCTCGGCGCTGCCGTTGGAGCTGTGGAGCGACCCGGCCCAGCCCGGGCTCGAAGGCGCGCCCTTCGTCACCGCCGGCGCCTCGGGGCCCGACGTCTCGGTCTTCGACAACGGGATGGCGGTGGGCCGCACTTCCTGGATCGGGGGCGGTCGGCTGGGCCACCTCGCCTACCACCGGGCCGGCGCCGCCCGGGCCGGAGCCGAGCCGGCGCCGCCGCCGGGCAACCTGCTCCTCGAGCTGCCCGGGGCCACCGGCACGGTCGACGACCTGGTGGCCCGGACCGAGCACGGGCTCCTGCTCACCTGCCTGTGGTACATCCGGGAGGTCGACCCGGCCACGCTCTTGCTCACCGGCCTCACCCGGGACGGGGTGTACGTGGTGGAGGACGGGGCCGTCGTGGGGGCGGCCAACAACTTCCGGTTCAACGAGAGCCCGGTCGACCTCCTGTCCCGGGCCACCGAGGCCGGCGGCACGGTCCGGGCCCTCGGCCGCGAGCTCGGAGAGTGGATGAGCCGCACCGCCATGCCGGCGCTGCGGGTACCCGACTTCAACATGTCCTCGGTCAGCACGGCCAGCTGACGACGCTGTGCGGCGCCACCCCCCCGACACTGCACCCCGCCGGGCGCCGGGTGCATGCGGGCGCCGGTAGCCCCGCCGGGCGCCGGTAGCATCGCCGGCACTCCCCGGCGGCCGCACCGGCCGGCGGGCGGCCCTCCGGTCCCCGAGCCACCGAGGTGACGCCATCACGATCCCCGCAGGCTTCCCCGACCCGCCGATAGGGGCGGTGCGAGACGCCGTCGGCCGGGCGCTGGCCGAGGACTGCCTCCCCCTCGGCGACCTGACGGCGTCGCTGCTCGATCCCGCCCGCACGGCCCACATGGTCTTCGTGGCCAGAGCCGGGGGGGTGGTGGCGGGCCGGCTGTGCGCGGTCGAGACGTTCCACCAGGTGGACCCGGCGGTGGAGGTCGACTGGCACCGGCCGGACGGCACGGCGGCCGCCGCCGGCACCGTCCTGGCCGACGTGCGGGGACCAGCCGGCTCGATCCTCACCGCCGAGCGGACGGCCCTCAACTTCCTCTGCCACCTGTCGGGGGTGGCCACCGCCACCCGCCGGATGGTGGACGCCGTCGCCGCCGCCAACCCGGCCACCCGCGTGCTCGACACCCGCAAGACCCTTCCCGGGCTCCGCGCCCTGGAGAAGGCCGCCGTCCGGGCCGGCGGCGGGACCAACCACCGGGGCAGCCTGTCGGAGGGCGTCCTGGTGAAGGACAACCACCGCGGCGGGCTGACCGTGGCCGAGGCCGTCCGGCTGGCCCGGGCCCGCTGGCCGGGCCGGATGGTGGAGGTGGAGTGCGACCGCACCGACCAGGTCGCCGAGGCCGCCGGCGCCGGCGCCACGATCGTCATGCTCGACAACATGACCCCAGAGCAGGTGGCAGAGGCCGTCGCCCTCGTGAGGTCGTCGGGACGCCCCGAGGCGCTGGTCGAAGTATCGGGGGGGGTGACCCTGGCCACGGCTCCGGCCTACGCCGCCGCCGGCGCCGACCTGGTCTCGGCCGGCGGGCTCACCCATTCCGCCCCGGCGCTCGACATCGGGCTCGACCTGATGGCGGCGCCCGGGACCTGAGCCGGGAGGGAGGCGCGCCAGCCGAACACCAGCCGCCCCGGATCCCCAGACCGCTCGCAGCCGGCCACCTCGTCCCAGGTCACCGGCGTCGACACGGTGGGGCGGGGCCGGGGCCGCAGCGAGTAGGCGGCCACCGTCGCCTTGGCCGGGTTGTTCTGGCTCCAGTCGACCAGCACCTTGCCGTGCCGGACATCCCGCCGCATGTTCGAGACCACCCGGCCCCCAAGGGCACGCTCGGCCGACCGGGCCTAGCTCCGGGCCGTCAAGGCTGGCCATCGCCATGGCCCGCTCCTCTCTCCCGGTCGTCGGCCTGCCCTCGGGGCGCCAGGCCCCCGCTAGGCGGCGCTGGCTGCGTCGCGGATCCGGTCGACCAGTGCCGCCACCGGTCCCAGCACCAGGTTGCCGGGCGGGCTGTCGGGAGCG
>JBOGGE010000193.1:0-54563 GCA_050743865.1 Acidimicrobiales bacterium | reverse complement strand
CGTTGACGAGCACCGAGGAAGCCGCGATCGGGTTGCTCTCGCCGCCGAGGACGTGGATGCCGTATTCGGTCTCGATACCGCAGACCTTGGGAATGGCCACGGTCTGACCTTATTCGCCCGTCAGAGGTACTGACCGGTACCGACGCGCTCGATCGCCCGACCACCGCGTCCGTCGCGGCCCTCGCTCATGAGCGTCCGGACGAACACGATGCGCTCGCCCTTCTTGCCCGAGATCTTGGCCCAGTCGTCCGGGTTGGTCGTGTTGGGCAGGTCCTCGTGCTCCTTGTACTCCTGCTTGATCGACTCCAGCAGGTCGGAGGTCCGGATCCCCTTGGCCTCCCCGGCGATGGTCCGCTTGATGGCGAGCTTCTTGGCCCGGCGCACGATGTTCTCGATCATGGCCCCCGAGGAGAAGTCGCGGTAGTAGAGCAGTTCCTTGTCGCCGTTCTGGTAGGTGACCTCGAGGAAGCGGTTCTCGTCGTCGGCCCGGTACATCTCGGCCACCGTCGTCTCGATGATGGCCTGCACGGCCTTGGCCTGGTCCCCGCCGCCCAGCCGGTCGACCTCGATGGGGTCGAAGGGCAGATCGGAGGTCAGGTAGCGGGCGAAGATCTGCGCCGCCGCCTCTTCGTTGGGTCGCTCGATCTTGATCTTCACGTCGAGTCGGCCCGGGCGGAGGATGGCGGGGTCGATGAGATCCTCGCGGTTGGAGGCGCCGATCACGATCACGTCGCGCAGCGTCTCGACGCCGTCGATCTCGGCCAGCAGCTGGGGAACGATGGTCGACTCCATGTCGGAGCTGATCCCTGTCCCCCGGGTGCGGAAGAGCGAGTCCATCTCGTCGAAGAAGACGATGACAGGGACACCCTCCTCGGCCTTCTCCCGGGCCCGCTGGAAGACCAGCCGGATCTGCCGCTCGGTCTCGCCCACGTACTTGTTGAGCAGTTCCGGCCCTTTGATGTTGAGGAAGTAGCTCCGGACGTTCTCGTTGCCGGTGGTCTCGACCACCTTCTTGGCCAGCGAATTCGCCACCGCCTTGGCAATGAGGGTCTTGCCGCACCCCGGCGGGCCGTACAGCAGGATGCCCTTGGGAGCCGGCAGGCGATAGTTGCCGAACAGCTCGCGGTGGAGGTACGGGAGCTCGACGGCGTCGGTGATGGCGTCGATCTGGGCGTCGAGGCCACCGACGTCGGCGTAGGTGATGTCGGGAACCTCCTCGAGCACCAGCTCCTCCACCTCGGGGCGCGGCAGGCGTTCGACGACCAGCTGGGTACGGCTGTCCATGAGCAGGGCGTCGCCGACCCGCAGGTGCTGGCCGATCATGGCGTCGGACAGCTCGGCCACCCGCTCCTCGTCGGCACGGGCGAAGACCAGCACCCTCCGGGCGTCGGCCAGGATCTCCTTCAGGGTCACCACCTCGCCCGCCCTCTCCCCGTCCCGGGCCAGCACGACGTTGAGCGACTCGTTGAGGACGACCTCGTCACCCTTCTGGAGGGACCGGGCGTCGATGTCGGGGTGCAGGGCCACGCGCATCTTGCGACCGCCAGAGAAGACGTCGATGGTGCCGTCGTCGTTCGGAGCCAGGAAGGTGCCGTACGCCGCTGGCGGCTGGGTGAGCTTCTCGACTTCCTCCCGGAGGGCGGCCAACTGCTCCTTGGCCTGCTGGAGGGTGAACGTGAGCTTCTCGTTCTGGGACACGGCGTGGGCCAGCTGGCCCTTGGACTCGAGCAGGTGCTCCTCCAGCGCCTGCACCCGGCCGGGGCTCTCCTGGAGCCGGCGCCGCAGGACCTGGACTTCCTCTTCGGCGCCCAGTAGGCGGACGCGCAAGGCCTCCGGCTCCGCACCGGAGCCGCCGCCATGTTCGTGGGCGCTGCGATCAGGCGTCGGACTCACCTCCCGGGTGGTGGGCTCTCCCGGCTGCGGCCGGCCCTGGGCCGCCCTTCGCCGGCTGCGGGCCACCCTTTCGCTCACCATACCGGGCGGGACCAGCGCCCGTACGTCCACCTTCACCCTCCGTTGCCCCGGCGGTACCCCCAGGGACCGCCGGGGGCGCCCTCCGCCCGCCGCCGGGGAATGCTGGCTTTGCTCCCTCACCGTACTAATCTGGATGGACCGGCAGCAGCGTCACGACGTTCTGGCGCGGGGTCCCCCGTCGCCACCGCCCGGCTTCCGGCTAGTCGAACGGCTCCGGGTCCTGCCGGTGGGGTCGGGAGTGGCCAACGGCGCCAACGGAGAAAGGCGAGGAATGAAGGTCTGGATCGACCAGGATCTGTGTACCGGCGACGGGCTCTGCGAGGAGATCGCCCCCGCCGTCTTCACCCTGCTCGACGACGGTCTCGCCTACGTCAAGGAAGGCGACGACGTCAAGAACGAGCCTGGCGGATCGGCCGGGATGGCGCTGGTGCCCGAGGACCTCGAGGACGCGGTGGCTGAAGCGTCCGAGGAGTGTCCCGGCGAGTGCATCTTCATCGAGCGCGACTGACCCACGCGCCTCGGGCGCGACTGACGCACGCGCCTCGGGCGCGTCGGCCGCTGCGCCCGGACACGGTGCGGTCGGTCAGGGCAGGGCCAGCCGGCGAGTGGTGGTGAGGAACCCGGTGTGGCCCACCATACGGTGGTCGGGCCGGACCGAGCGCGCCTCGACATGCCAGGTGCGGTGGAGCACCTCGACCGTGGTCGCCACCCCGAACGGGGCGGCCACCAGGGACTGGCGCAGCTCCGCCGTCTGGTTGATGGTCGGGAGGTAGGCCAGGAGTATCCCGCCCGGTCGAAGGGCCGACGCAGCGTGGGACACGACCCTCCACGGCTCCGGCATGTCCAGCAGGATCCGGTCCAGGCCCGTCTCGGCGACCCCCTCGGTGACGTCCCGGATCTCCACCCGGTAGTCGACGTCCGGGCCGAGGAATCCGGTCACGTTGGCCCGGGCTCGGGCGGCAAAGTCCTCCCGCAGGTCGTACCCGACCACCGACGCTCCGGCACGGAGCACGGCGAGGGAGAGCGCCCCCGAGCCCACGCCGGCTTCGAGGATCCGTTGGCCGGGGCCGATGTCAGCGGCCACCAGGATGGCGCCGATGTCCTTCGGGTAGATGACCTGCGCCCCCCGGGGCATCTTGAGCACCACGTCGGCCAGGGTCGGACGCAGCACAAGGAACCTCCGGCCGGTGGAGCCGATCACCACCGAACCTTCGTCGTGCCCGATGAGCTGGTCGTGGGGCAAGGTGCCGGCGTGGGTGTGGAAGGTCGCGCCCGCCGCCAGCCTCACCAGGTACCGGCGGTCCTTGGCATCGACGAGGAGCACCCGTTCGCCGGCGGCGAGCGGCCCCAGCGGGGCCGGGGTTCCCATCGAGATCAGGGGCGCGATCCGGAGACCGGGTCGCCGGCGACGGCAGGCCCGCCACCGGCCGGCGCCACCCCGCCACCGCCGTCCCCTGCGTCCCCGCCACCGCTGGGTCCGGTTCGCCTTCCGGCTTCGACCAGGCGAACGAGGTACCGCTCCCCGGGGGCGAGGTTGATGGTCGCCGACGCGTCGTCCGGGCGCCGGGTTCGGCGCAGGAGGAATGACGCACCGGCCACGACCAGCCATGCCCAATGGCCGCCCGAGAGCCCCCGGCGCAGCCCCGATCGACCCAGCCACCTGAGCAGCGCGTCCACGCCGAGACGACCCTTCGAGTTCCTGGCTCAGATCCGGCGGATCTCGACGACGGGCGAACGCCGTCGCCCGCGGCGCTTGCCGGCCATGAACACGAGGGTCACGACGGCAAGGGCCAGCGCGCCTGCCACCACGACGGCCTTGGGAACGGCAGCGGTCGCTGCCTCGTGGCCGTCGCCCCAGGTCCGTGAGAAGGCCACCTCGAGATCTGTGCGCGTGATGCGGTGCCCGTTGGTCGTGATCGGCATCAGTGCCGGTCTCCCTTCTCCTTCGCCGGCCGGCGGCGGGCCGCTGGCCCCTTCCCGATGCGCCATGCCGCCAGGCCGATCAGCACGAGGGCGACGAACGCCACGATCAGATAGGGGATCCAGCTCAGGTCACCGGCGAAGACCGTCCCGGATTCTCCCTGGATGAGCCGGAGGGCGCCCACCAGCAGGATGGCCAGGCCGGCGCACAGGGCAAGGGAACCGGCGATGCCGAAGGCGAGGAACCGGCCCAGGCCCTTGAGCGGTCCCAAGGTCTCCTGCTTGACGTAGTCGATGACCAGCTGGACGGCATCGCCCCCGCTGCGGCGCACGCTACTGCCCCGGTCCTTCCGGCCTCCTCGCGTGCCGAACCTTCCCACTCGACGTGGCTCCTCTCGATCGTCGTCGCACGGCGGCGCTGCCTGCGGTCAGCTCGGCGTCTCGTCCGACCTGGTCATCTTCCTCTGACCACCACATTCCCGCAAACGGGAGACACCACCCGGTCCCCCTGGCGGTCGGTCCCCGGGCCGAGGGCCGGTCCCCGCCAATCAGGCCTCGTGGCCGGCGGAACCGGCGCCGGCACTTCCGACCCGCTCGGACAGCAGGTACGTCGAGCTGGCCCGCACGACCATGGCACCGGCACCGGTCGTCACGGTGGCCTCCACGAAGGCCACGCGGGACCCGCCCGACACGACGGTTGCCTCGCAGGTCAGCGTCTCGCCGACGGCTACCGCAACGAGGAAGCTCACCTTCATCTCGGCGTTGGCCACCCGGACGGCCCGCCCCCGCGCATGGGTCACGGCAGCGGCGCCCATGGCCGAGTCGCAGAAGGCGCCGAGGAACCCGCCCTGGACGGTCCCGGCCGGGTTGGCGAAGCGCTCGTCGGCCGGCATCTGCCACACCGTCCGTCCCGGTACCGACTTGTCGACGCACACCATCCCGAGGGTCAGGTCGCAGTTGGGTGGCACCTGCAGCACGGATGGAGGCATCACGGCACGCTACCCGCCCCGGGAGCAGGTGACCGGCTGCGGCTCGGAAGGCACGGCAGCTCGTGAGCCGACGTATCAGTTGGCGCCCTCCGTGCTCACCAATCGATGAGCACGAACGCCGACGCGAGGTCCCTTCACGCCGACGCGTCCGAGCCGCCCGGGGCCGTGGTGCCCGGGGCGGTCGCGCCCGGGGCGGTGGTGCCGCTCGATCCCCTGCCAGTCGGACTACCGGCGTCCGAGGGCGCCGCGCCGGCCGGGCGGGGCAGATGGCGGCGGGCCCTCGGCGGGCGTTTCGCTCTCACCGCCGCCGACCAGTGCGTTTCGTCATTTTCCAACTTCGCCGTCGGCGTGGCAATCGCACGAGTGGCCGGCATCGATGCCCTCGGCGCCTATTCGTTGGCGTACGTCGTCTGGCTCCTCCTGGCCGACTTTCACCGGTCGCTCGTCACCGATCCGATGGCGATCGAGAACGACCTGACCGGAACACGAATGCGGCGGGCGGTGCAGGTCGGCTTGGCCGCCGAGATCGTCCTCGGGCTGGCCATGGCGGGAGTGGCGGCCGGCGCCGGCGGGCTCCTCCTGCTCTGCGGCCAGCACGCCTACGGCACGGCGTTCGTGGGGCTCTCTCCCTGGCTCCCCTTTCTCCTGGTGCAGGATTACTGGCGGTGGGTTGCCTTCATGCGGGCGCGCCCGGGTCACGCACTGGCGAACGACCTGGTGTTCGACGTCGTCCAGGGGCTCGCTTTCGGCGTCCTTTTTGTGGTGGGGACCCATTCGTCGGCCCTGGCCATCGGGGCATGGGGTGTCGGCGCGCTGGCCGGGGCCCTCTTCGGTCTCCGCCAGCACCATGTCCGGCCGGCTCTTTCGGGTGGTGTCGCCCGTATGCGCGAACGGTGGCCGATGAGCCGTTGGCTCCTCGGCGGCTCGGTGACCACCTGGGGAGCTTCCCAGGCCTACATCGTGATCACTGCCGCCCTGCTCGGCCCGGCCGGCATCGGAGGGCTCCGGGCGGCGTTGAGCCTGGTCAGCGGCCCATCGCTTGTCCTCTTGCAGGCCGGTGGCAGCGTCGGGCTGCCGGAGAGCTCCAAGGCGCTCGAGCGGCGAGGATGGCCCGGCCTGCGACGGGTCGAGCGGGCCATCACCGCTGCCAGCGTCGTCAGCGTGGCCGCGGTCGGGGTGGTGGTGCTCTTGTGGGGAGGTCAGCTGCTGGCGCTGCTGTACGGTCCGCAGTTCCGCCAGTTCGGCTCCACGGCCGACCTGTTGGCGTTGTCGGTGCTGCTGAGCACCCTCAGCGTGGGTGCGGTGCTGAGCCTCAAGGCGGTCAAGTTGACCGACATGGTCTTCCGGAAGAGCGTCGCCTCCTTGGTGGTGTCCGTCATCGCCGTCGTCGTCATGGTCCCGATGTTCGGCGTGCAGGGGGCGGCCGGAGCGGCGATCGCCCGGTGCGCCGTGGTCTCCGCGGCGACCCTCGCCCTGCACTGGCGCTTCTCGCGGCACGCCGCCGAGGGTCTTCAGCCCGGCCTTGCCGCCGCCGGCTGAGGCCGCGTTCCCCGGGGGATCCCGGTTGCTCCCGGTGACCGGCTCGCCGGGTCCGGCGGGTGATCCCCGCCCCCGGCCTGGGGCGAACGGCTCACCCGACGGCGAACACGGCCCCGATCGAGGTGAACTCGGAGCTGACCGACTGGCTCGCCGTGGGTGCGACCGGCGTCGCCGGGGCGAGCGAGAGGCCGCGGAGCTCCACGTTGCCCATCGGCGTCCCGTAGTAGCTGAAGCCGGTCGTCGTGCCCCCGGCGAAGCTGCTGGCCACCCTCGAGTACCCGACGTAGACGCCGCCCGAGGAACCGGTCGCTGCGGCAAGGGACGGGAAGGCGACGGTGCCCGACGAGCCGTTGGCTCCCCCGCCCTGGACCGGCTGCCAGGTGCCCGACCCGCTGAAGTGAACGGAGTCGCCGACGAGCTCCATGCTGTTGGTCGACACCGACCCCGAGAAGGTGATCGTGGTGGTGGCGGTGCTGGTCGAGGTGGCGACGCCCGCCCACGCCTCGACATGGAGGGGCACGGCCGGGTCGTCGTCGACGGCGGCGGCCGACGCCCGCCAGGCGATGTTGGACGAGGTCAGCCCGGTGACCGTCGGTGACGTGCCCGAGTGCAGCTCGATGAACAGCACGACCAGGTCGCCCACCGCCGCCGGGGTGACGGCGATCGTCGACCGACCGGTCCCGCGGGCGTAGATGGGGAAGCCGCTCGCCTCGGTGTAGGTCCCGGCGGACCCGCCGACCGGAGACGTGTACGTGAAGCGGTCGGCGGTGCCGGTGGTGCTGGTCCCGCCTGGCCCGGTCACCGTCACGTCCACCGTCCCGGTGCCGACCGGCGCCACCGCGCTGAGCGACGAGGGTGAGGCCACGCTGACCGAGGTGGCCCCCGTCGAGCCGAAGGCCACGGTGTCCCCGGCGGCGAAGCCGGTGCCGGTCACGGTCACTGTCGTCCCACCGGCCGCCGGCCCCGACGGAGGGCTGACCCCGGAGACGGTCGGTGACGGCGGCGGCGGTGGAGGCGGTGTGCCGCTCCACGTCACGATCACCGGGGGCGAGTTGGCTTGGATGTTGGTGCCACCCGAGTTGTCGACCTCGGCCACATAGCGCTGCACCATCGGCGACGACTGGCTGACGTCCACGCCGAACGACGATCCTGACCCGGCGTGGGAGATGATGGTCCCGGTGGAGGCGTCCACGATCGACATTCCGTATGGGGTGGGCCCGATGTCCCGATTGGCGGTGGCGGTCAGGGTTACCGGCACCCCGGTAGCCGGCGAGGTGGAGCTGGCGGTGAGCGAGATGGCGTATGTGGCGTTGGTCACCCGGTAGGTGAACTCGTCGGCCGGGCTGGTGGCACTCGACCCTCCCGGACCGGACACGGTCACGTCCACCGTTCCGCCAACTTTGGTCGGGTCACCCGGCGGGGCCACCACCGTGATGGAGGAGGAAGAGGTCACGGTGGTCGAGGTCGCCGGGGTCGATCCGAACTGGACCGTGTCCCCGGCGGCGAAGTTCGATCCGCTGACGGTCACCGTCGTCCCCGCGGTCCCGCCGGGTCCACCGGCGGCGAAGATCGTCCCGACCGCCGTCGAAACGTCTCCGGGGTACTCGCCGCAGGTCGGCGCGTACGCCGTCGACGGCGCCAGGCCGCCGTCGAAGAGGAAGCAGTTGGCGTTGGCCGAGAGGTTGCTGGTGAACCCCGGCGTCGGGGTGGAGGTGCCGCCCGACTCCTCCTCGGACGCGCCCCAATAGAGCTCGTCGGCTGCGTTGCCGCTCGTGAGCGACGGCCATGCTGCCGCCGTCGACGACGGGTTCGACGATCCCGCCGACTGCACGAGCGTCCACGGCAGGTCGCTGCCGGTGGTGAAGGAGTCCGCCACAAGCTCGATCCCGAGCTGTGTCACCGGCGCCGAGTAGGTGAGGTTCACGGCGGAGGGCCCGACGGCCGATGCCACCGCCCACCACACTTCGTAATGCAGCGTGTCCGTAGTGGTGTTGGTGTACGAGACGGCGCGCTGCCATGCTCCCACGTTGCCCCCGCTGACCCCGATGACCGTGACACCGCTCGAATGCAGCTGCATCGCCAGCACGACCAGGTCCCCTACTGCGACGGGAGCGATGGTGATCGAGCTGTCGCCGGACGACTCGCCGTTCACCGGGAAGGCGCCCGTCTGCCGGGTGACGGGGGCGGTTCCTCCACCGCCCACCGGGCCGGCCACCGGGGAGACGGCGGTGACCGTCGGCACCGTCGTAGTGGCCCCTCGGGCCGGGAGCACCGACGCCCCGGCGGCCAAGGCCGCCGAGATGGCCGGCACGGCGATCACCCGGCTGAGGTTCCGGGCCCGGCGCCAGCTGGAGCGCCGTCCGGCGGGGAGCGGCGACCGTCCGTGAATGCGTCTCGGCCGGTCGCCCGGGCATGACGCGCCCGGACGAGACATCCTCATGATCCCCCAGAGCGCGCCGGGCGCCTGGTGATACCCAGGCTCCGATCTGCTCGCCACCGCGTATCACGCGACCCCGACCCGGCCTCGGTCGAGGGTGAACGGCCGCACGCTGGGGGAGTTGGTTCTCGGGCCACCCGACTGGACCGACGGATCCGACCGGACCAGGCGATCGGGGCAACGGAGCCGACCGCCCGTCGAGACCTCCAAGGGCACGGGGAGGGGCATCGCCGCGTGAAGATCCTGGTGGTGCACAACCGGTACCGGTCGTCGTCGCCCGGTGGGGAGGACCGGGTGGTCGACCAGGAGCACGAGGCCCTGATCGAGGCCGGCCACCAGGTCTGGCGGCTGGAACGGTCCAACGACGAGATCGGTGCGTTCTCGGTGGCCCGCAAGGCGGCGATCCCTGCCGGGATCGTGTGGAGCCGGCGGTCGTCACTCGACCTCGACGCCGCCTTGCGAGCCCACCAGCCCGACGTCGTGCACCTTCACAACCTGTTCCCCCTGTTCAGCCCCTCCGTCCTGTGGGCTTGCGGGCGCCGTCGGGTGCCGTGCGTGGTCACGTTGCACAACTACCAGCAGGCCTGCGTCCGCGGAGACCTCTACCGTGATGGTGCGATCTGCCGGGCTTGCGTGGGCCGGCCGATGCCGGTGGCCGCCGTCCGGCACGGCTGCTATCACGGCTCGGCGGTCGCCACCGTGCCGCTCGCCCTGTCGTCGGTGGTGCACCGACGGGCATGGCGCACGGTTCCGGCCGCGTACCTCTTCGTCTCCGAGGCGCAGCGACGCGAGCTGGCGCCGCTCCATTTCCCGGGGTGGCGGTGCTTCGTCAAGGCGAACCTGACCCTTCCGGCGGCGCCTCGAGCCCGTCGCCGGCGCCTCATCGTCTACCTGGGGAGGCTGACCGAGGCGAAGGGTCTCCCGGTGCTCGTCCGGGCGTGGGACCGGTACGCCAGGACGGCTACCGGTCCGAGGTTGCGACTGGCCATCGCCGGGTCCGGGCCGCTCGACGCCCACCTGCGGACCTGGGCCCGCGACCGACCCTCGGTCGACATGCTGGGGCTCCTGGGCCGTGACGAGTGCGCCGACCTCGTTCGCCGCGCCGCCGCCGTGGTGGCGCCCTCAGAATGGCCCGAACCCTTCGGACTGGTGGTGATCGAGGCCATGGCCGCCGGCGTGGCTCCGGTGACCACCCGTCGCGGGGCGTTCCCCGACATCATTCGTGACGGGATCGACGGGCTTCTCTACCCGCCCGGAGACGATGCCGCCCTCACCGAGGTGTTGCGCCGCCTGGACCGATCCCCCGAGCTGGTGTCGGCCCTGGGCGATGCCGCCCTGGCCACCTATCGGCAACGGTTCACGCCGGCGAGGATCGTGGGCGAGCTGGAAGACGTCTACCGGTTCGCCGCCCTCCATCCGACGACGCCGACCGGGCTCGGGCCCATTCCCCGGTCGTCGCTGCTGCCGGCGCACGAGGAGGTCGGATGAAGGGCACCTGCGGTGATCGGTGCCGGTCCTCCGGCTCCGCCTCCATGGTGAGCCTCCCCCCGCCCGGGGTGAGCGGGAGCCGTTGGCGGGAATCCGTCCTGGCGGCCGGGGCGCGCTTCGCCACGAGGTCCCGCCGAAGGCGCGGCGAGATGTTCCGGCGCCTCGTGCCGGTGCACCCTACCGACCGGGTGCTCGACCTGGGTGGGTGCGACGGGACGTACATGGCGTCCCTCGGCCTGCAGGCAGACGTCTACATTGCCGACGTCGACCGGCCGGCGGTCGAGCTCGGGGCGCGCCGGCACGGCTTCACGCCGGTGGTGGTCCCACCGAGCGGACGGCTCCCGTTCCCCGACCAGTACTTCGACGTCGTCTTCTGCTCGTCGGTCATCGAGCACGTCACCGTCCCCGTGGAGCAACTTCGCTCAGTGATGAGCACGGCGGAGTTCGCCCGGCGAGCCCGGCCGGCCCAGCGTCAATTCGCAACTGAGGTCCGGCGGCTCGGGAAGCGGTACTTCGTGCAGACCCCCAGTCGCTTCTTCCCCATCGAGTCGCACACCTGGATGCCCGGGATCTTCGTCGCCCTTCCCCGGAGCTGGCAGGTCGGGCTGGTCGACCGGGCCAACCACTGGTGGCCCAAGACGTCCGAGGTCGACTTCCACCTGCTCAACGAGGATGAGCTCCGCCAGGCGTTCCCCGACGCCGCCATCCTGCGCGAGCGGGTCATGGGTGTCACCAAGTCGCTCATCGCGGTCAAGGCGGGTATCGCCCCGGTCGCCGGAGCGCCGACCCATCGGAGCGGGGGGTGATGCAACGGTCGATGCCGGAGATGGCGTGACGTCCGGCAACCAGGGTCACCTCGTCCGGGCCCTCGGCGGGCGCCTCGCCGACCGCCCGCTCGCCGGCCCGGCGGCTCGGCGGGTGAGCCACGCCGTTGCCGCCGCACCGCGCTGGTCGCCGTGGCGCGCCCTCGCTCCGGTGCGGTCGAAAGTGAAGGGCCAGGTCACGGCCAACAGGTTGGTCCAGGTGGTCGACGCCCTCGACCGGACCGGGATGACCTACTGGCTGGCCGGAGGGTGGGGGGTCGACGCCCTCTGCGGGTGCCAGTCGCGGCGCCACGACGACCTCGACGTCGTCCTGGACGACTTCGACCGGCGGGTGCCGGACGCCCGTCACGCGCTGGTTGCCCTCGGGTTCGATCTCGTCGACCGCCACCTTCGGCCCGCCGCCCTCTTGGGCGACCAGTGGACGCTCGATGACGGGGCCGGGTGCCGGATCGACCTCCTCAGCTTGGACGAGGGCGCGCTGGCCGCCGGCATCCTCCGGGCCGGCGGCTCACCCACCGACCTGTTCACCGACGGGCGGGTGGGCCGCCGGAGGGTGCCCTGCCTCACCCCGGCCGCCCAGCGTGTGCTGCATTCGGGGTTCGCCTCCCGGTCCGTCGACCTGCACGACCTTCGGCTCCTACCGGACCGCAAAGGGCGCCCCCGGGGCGGCCGGGCGGCGGGCGGCCACCGGTAGCCGGGACATCTCACACGGGGACCGAGGCGGGGCGGCAGCACTCCGGCCCGTGGTCGGCGGCCGGGTTCAGCGGGCGACCCAACCCGACGGCAAGAGCGAAGAACGCAATCCTCCGAGGGGGAAGGTGGCCGTGCGTCGCCACCGGGACGACGCTCCGGAGAGCTCCATGAGCCAGGCCTCCGACGCATGGGCAGGGATCGGTGCCATGCCGTCGAGCGCGGCCACCGCCCGCCGCATCGACCGCCGACGTTTCCGCCAACGGCCACCCTCGCCGACGGTGACGTGCGGGACGATGTCGGGGAACGCCCCGCCGTAGGGGGGATGGTCCGGGAACTGCTTGACCAGGCCCCCGGTCAGGCGGCGGAACGGCTCGGCGGGCTCGGGCGCCAGGTAGAGCACCCGGTCGTCGAACCATCTCGTGCGCCGGAGGGCGAAGTCGAACGGCGCGAACTGTTCGAAGAGGTCCCGGAGCGCCGGCACGATGGGGTCGGACGTCGGGTCGACCGGCGGGAAGGGGACGAGCAGCGTGACGTGGGCCGGCATGCCCTGACGCCAGCTCGGATCCAGTCGCCGCCGCAGCGGATCGATGTACGTCTCGACCTCCGGCACCGGCACCAGCAGCATGGCGGTCGGTGTCACGGCAACGGTCGACGTGCTACGAGCTTCACGTGGTCCGGGTAAGGAGGCTCCGGGGCCCGACCCGGAGAGCCTCGTTGACGACGTCCTTGACGGTGGAATCGAGCGAGTGCGCCGGGGCCCAATCGAGCAGTTCGCGGATCCGTCGGGTGTCGGGCCGGCGCCGGACCATGTCCTCGAAGTGGTCCCCGTACACGGTCCGAGAAGGTACCAGTCGCACCCTGCTGGCCGAGCCGGTGAGGGCCAGGACCCGGTCGGCCAGATCGAGGATGGTCACCTCTTCCTCCGAGGCGATGTTGAACGCCTTGCCGGGTGCCTCGGCGTTGTCGAGCAGCCCCACCGTGGCCCGGACGGCATCGGCGACATGGCAGAAGCACCGCTGCTGTCGCCCGTCCCCGTAGACCACCAGGTCCTCGCCGAGCAGGGCTCTGGCGACGAAGCGCGGGAGCACCATGCCGTAGCTGCCGAGCTGCCGGGGGCCGACGGTGTTGAAATAGCGGAGCACCACCGCCGGAAGGCCTCGCTCCTGCCAGAACCCGAAGGCCAGGAATTCGTCGATGGCCTTGGCGGTTGCGTACGACCATCTCGGGACGGTGCTTGGTCCGCAGAGGCGGTCAGCCTCCTCGTGCAGCAGGCCGGTGTTCTTGCCGTAGACCTCGGACGTCGAGGCGACGAGGACCCTGGTCCCGTTCTCGACGGCGGCGTCGAGCACCGACTCGGTACCGTGGATGATGGTGCGGACGGACTGGAGCGGATGCTCCACGATGAGCCCGACACCGACCGGCGAGGCGAGATGGACGACCGCGTCACTGGGACCCACCAGGCCTCGCACCAGATCCCGGTCGAGGACGGTCCCGCGTACCAGCCGGCAACGGGGACTGGCCGGCAGCTGGCCGAGATTGTCGATCCGCCCGGTGGAGAAGTCGTCGAGGACGGTGACGGTGTCCCCCCTGGCCACGAGCACCTCGCTGAGATGGCTCCCGATGAAGCCGGCACCACCGGTCACCAGCACCCGCATCATCCCCGCCGATCGCTCTCGTCCGGGCAGGCAGCCGCGGTGCCCGGACGCTCGTACCCCGCCGCGGCCGTCGGGGGGATGGACAGGCTCACAGGTGCTCGACCCGCGGCCCAGTAGTCCGGTGTCGGGTGTCGAGGATGGCGGGAGCCTCGGCCGACACCATGTCATACGGCACGCCGTCATGGTCGGTCATGACGACGACGAGATCCGAGGAGCGGACCTCGTCGGGGGTCAGGTCGACGCGGCGGACACGGGGATCGCAGCGTTTCGGCTCGACGTGCTCGTCGAAGGCTCGGACCTCAGCACCGGCCGCCAGCAGCTGGGCCGCCACCACCCTCGCCGGCGACTCGCGGTCGTCACCGGTGTTGGGCTTGAACGACAGCCCAAGGAGGAGGATCCTCGACCCGTTGACGGCCTTGGCCTTGCGGTTCAACAGGTCGGTGATGCGGGCAACCACGTAGTCCGGCATGTGGGCATTGACGTCGTTGGCCAATTCGACGAACCGGAAGCTCCTCCCCAGGGATCGCATCACCCTCCACGAGAGGTAGCTCGGGTCGATCGGGAGGCAATGCCCTCCGACACCCGGACCGGGGACGAAGCGCATGAACCCGAAGGGCTTGGTCGACGCCGCGTCCACGACCTCCCGGATGTCGATGTCGAGGTCCCAGGCGAACATGGCCAGCTCGTTGACGAGGGCGATGTTGACGTGCCGGAAGGTGTTCTCGAGCAGCTTGGTCATCTCGGCCACCCGCGGGCTGCTCACCGGCACGATGGCATTGACGATCTCCGAGTAGAACGCGCCGACCATCTCGAGCGAG
The DNA here is from genome assembly GCA_050743865.1 of Acidimicrobiales bacterium. GTDB lineage: Bacteria > Actinomycetota > Acidimicrobiia > Acidimicrobiales > RAAP-2 > DAHUZJ01. The sequence goes on along the minus strand of JBOGGE010000193.1, from coordinate 40,226 downwards.
CGCTCGTTGACCCCGGACACCACCTTTGGGATCTTCCAGAACGGGAACGCCCGGTTCCCCGGGTCGATCCGTTCAGGGCTGTAACCCAGGTGGAAGTCGGTCCCCGGCACCAGATCGGAGCCCTCCTCGAGGATCGGCCCCACCACCTCCTCCGTCGTGCCGGGGTAGGTGGTCGACTCGAGGATCACGGTGGCGCCCGGCCGGAGGTAGCGGGCGAGGACTCGGGACGCGGCCTGGATGGCCGACAGGTCGGGGGCTCCGTCGGCGAGCGGGGTGGGGACGGCGACGACGGCGACGTCGAACCCGGCGCACTGGCGGGGATCGCTCGTCGGCACGTACCTCCGGTTGCGGAGGGTGGCGAGGAGGCTTGCGTCGGAGACGTCCTCCACGAACGTGCGGCCGCCGCGCAGGGCCTCGATCCGCTCCTCATCCAGGTCGAGGCCCACGACCCGGTACCCGCGGGCTGCCGCCCGCAGGGCCAGGGGTAGTCCGACGTAGCCCTGCCCGACGACGACGAGCTTCTTGGTCGCCGCCGGCCGGGCCTCGCCGGATCGACGGTGGGCTCTCGGCTCCGCCGGCTCCGGGGCGTGGTCCGGCGACGCCTCGGCCACTGACCCCACGGCCCGGACGTCGAGCAGGTCAGCGGCTCGCACGGTGCACCTCGTTCGATCTCGGGTACCGGGTGCTCGCCGGCGTTCCGCGGTGCGGCCGCCAACCTCCCGGTGTCGCGTGGACCATTCTCGTTTGCCTCCCGCCGAGAGAGAGCCGACGCCCGTGCACCAGATACGCGGCCCGCCTCTCGTATCTCGGACGCCCCACCCACCTCTACCGGTCGTGCGAGGACTCTCCCCGCCAGTCCTATGACGCCTCGCCACGTCGTCGCCGACGCCGCAGCTGGGTCGCTCGACCCCGCCGGCAGGCTTTCCGGGCGCCCTTTGCTGGCCGTGGTCACCATGGCGTCATGGGGGCCGGCCTTTCCCCGCATCGCCCACTGGCTCGGCACCGGTCTCCGCCAGATCGACGCCGTGGCCGACGTGGTCTACCTCGACCAGAGGTCGAGGGCCTTCGAAGCCCGCCCCGGGTCCCCTCCGACCTCCGTTGGCGGGCTCCGCCCCGACCCCGGTCCCCGGTCCTCCCCCACCCCCGGCCGGCCGGAAGGTGCCGGTCCCGGCCGGGTGCACGAGATCGAGCTCGGTGCCCGCCGGGCCCGGACCGCGCTCCCCGCGCTCGTGGCGTACCTCCGGGACCGCCGGCCGGCGCTCACCGTGGCCACTCCGGGGGCCATCGGCGCCCTGGCCATCGCCGCCGGCGCCCTGGCCCACTGCACCGTTCTGCCATGGGAGCAGACCCTGCCGGCGATGGACCGTGCCGACGTCCCCCGCTACCTGCGCCGGACGGCGAGGTTGTCCGACGCTCTGTATGGCAGGGCACCGAGAGTGGTGGCCGTCTCGGAGGGCGTCCGTGAGTCGCTCGTGGCCAGGCTGGCACCCCGGACCGGGCCCGAGCGGGTCGTGGTCGTCCCCAACCCGCTCGACGCCGACGAGATCCGCCGACTGGCCAATCCCGCCGCCCCCCGCTCCGGACGATTCCGGATCTGCTCCATCGGACGGCTGGTATCGGCCAAGGGGTTCGACGTCCTCATCGAGGCCGTCGCCATGGCGGGGCTCGGCACCGAGTGGGAGCTGCTCGTCGTCGGCGACGGCCCGCTCCGGCCCGATCTCGAGCGCCTCGTGGCGGCACGCGACCTCACCGGCCGGATCCACCTGCTCGGCCGGCTCGACAACCCCTACCCGGTGCTGGCCAGTGCCGACGTCGCCGTTCAGGCGTCGCGGTGGGAGGGCTTCGGGATCGCCGTCCTCGAAGCCCTCGCCCTCGGCGTGCCGCTCATCGCCACCTCCTGCCCCGGAGGTGTGTCCGAGATCGTCGACGGTGGCCGCAACGCGGTGCTCGTCCCCCCAGACGACGCGCCGGCACTGGCCCGGGCCCTGCGGGCGCTGGCTGAGGACCGGCAGTTGCGGCACCGGCTTTCGATCGACGGACCACTCCGGGCGTCGACCTACGCGCCGGCCGAGGTGGCCGGCCGGATGGTCGACCTGGCCGCAGCTCTCTCGGGGACGCCCATGGGCGCCGGGTGGCCGGTCCGATCCGGGTCGCCATGAGACCCCCTCCCGCCATCCTCGCCTATCACGGCGTGGGCGATTGCCCGCATCCCGAGCCACCACACGACTGCTTGTGCGTGAGCCCGGAGGTCTTCGCCCGCCAGATGGCGTTCCTGAGCCGGCGGCGGCAGGTGGTCGGCCTGGAAGAGCTGGTGGAGGGTCCCCGGAGCGGTGCGCGGCCCATGGTGGCCATCACCTTCGACGACGGCTACCGCAACGTGCTCGTGAATGCCGGCCCGGTGCTCCGCACCTACGGGTTCCCGGCCACGCTGTTCGTGCCGACCAAGTGGATCGGGAAGGACAACGCGTGGGAGGCGGGCGGCCCCTGCCACCCGTTGCCCGTCATGGACGAGGACGAGCTCCGGGCGGCAGGCCGCCGGGGCATCACGGTGGAGAGCCACGGTCACGGCCACCTCGACCTGGAGCGGTCCGACCCCTGGGTGGCCGCCAGCGACTTGCGGGCGTCGTACGACTGCCTGGCTGGCATCCTGGGCCGGGCGCCCCGGTTCCTGGCCTATCCCTACGGCCGCCAGTCACCGGTCGTACGGGCGGCGGCCGAGGCCACCGGCTTCGCTCACGCCTTCGGGTTCAACACGCCCGAGGCAGGACGGTACGGCCATGAGCGGGTCTCCATCGACGGGCGGGAGGGTCCCGCCCGCTTCGCCCTGAAGACGCGTGGCGGGTACCTGGCGCGGCGCCATTCTCCGGTGGGCGGCGCGCTGTCCTGGGTCGCGGTATCTGCCCGGGGTTTGACGGCTCGACTACCAGAGGGAGCTCGCCGGGCCAGCGTGAAGGGGACGACATGAACGTCGCGGTCTTCGGACTGGGGTACGTCGGGACGGTGACCGCCGCCATCCTGGCCGCCCACGACCACGAGGTCCGGGCCGTCGACGTCGACCCTCCGAAGGTTCGGCTGGTGGCCTCGGGCAGGAGCCCGGTCAGCGAGCCGGGACTCGACGAGCTGGTCGCCGCCGGTGCCGTCTCCGGGCGGCTTCGGGCTACGAGGGACGCGGGAGAGGCGCTGGCCGGAGCCCGGCTTTCACTCGTCTGCGTGGGCACCCCGTCCTCTTCGATCGGGAGCACCGATCTCCGCCACGTGCTGGCCGTGATCGACGACATCGGCCGGAGCCTGGCCGCCGAGGGGTCGGCGAGCCCCCACGCGGTGGTCATCCGAAGCACCGTCCCACCGGGCACGGTCGAGGATCTTCTCACCCCCCGCCTCCGGAGCGCCCTTGCCGGCGCACCGGTCCGGGTGGGCATCGGGATGTGCCCCGAGCTGCTGCGCGAGGGATCGGCCATCGCTGATTTCTACGATTCGCCGATCACGGTGCTCGGCACCGACGATCACCAGGTCGTCAGTGCCGTAGAGGAGGTCCTCGGGTTCCTCGGCTCCCCGGTTCGGGTGGTGGCGCCACGCGAGGCCGAGGCGCTCAAGTACGCCTGCAACGCCTTCCATGCCACCAAGATCTCCTTCGTGAACGAGCTGGGTCGCCTCCTCCGCCTGCTCGGCGTGGACGCCCGCCGGGTGATGACGCTGTTCTGCGAGGACACGAAGCTCAATCTCTCAGCCCGCTACCTGGCACCTGGATTCGCCTTCGGGGGATCGTGCCTTCCCAAGGACTTGCGATCGCTGCTCTACCTGGCCCGGGCCAACTTCGTCGATCTTCCCCTCCTGGCCGGGACCATGGCGACCAATCAGCTGTCGATCGCCGACGTCGTGAACCGGGTGGTGGCGACCGACGCCCGGACGATCGCCTTGCTCGGGATCACCTTCAAGATGCTGAGCGACGACGTCCGAGAGAGCCCCTACGTCGACCTGGCCGAGACGCTCATCGGCAAGGGCTTCGACGTGCGTATCCATGACCCCGCGGTCGACGTCGATCGCATGGTCGGCGAGAACCGGCGTTACTTCGAGTCCAAGCTTCCGCACGTGCGGCGGGCATTGCGGCCGAGCGCCGCCGACGCGCTCGACCACGCCGACCTGGCACTGGTGTCCAGCTCGGACCCTGCCGTCGTGGACGCGCTGGTCCAGCATCCGCCGCCTCGGACGATCGACCTCAACGGGCGGCTCGGTCCGATCATCGAGGGGCTCCCCGGCTACGAGGGGGTCGTGTGGTGATGCCGCACGTGCTGATCGTCGTCCAGAACCTGCCGGTCCCTTTCGACCGACGCGTCTGGCTCGAGTGCCAGGCACTGGCGTCGGCCGGTTACCGGGTGTCGGTGGTGTGCCCGGCCGCTCCAGGTGACCCGGCCGAGGAGGTGCGTGACGGCATCACCCTGCTCAAGTACCGGCCGCCGGCCACCGGGAGGGGCCCGATCGCCTATGCCTGGGAGTACGCCTGGTCCTTCACCGCCACGGCCCGCCTGGTGTTGCGGGCGGGACGCCGCCACCGGATCGACGTCCTCCAAGCCTGCAACCCCCCCGACATCTTCTGGCCGTTGGCCCTGGCCCTGCACCGCAGGGGGACGTCGTTCGTGTTCGACCACCACGACCTCTGCCCCGAGCTCTACGAGGCCAAGTTCCCTGGACGCCGATCAGCCCTTCACCGGGTGTTGCGCTCCCTCGAGCGCGCCACCTTCCGGAGCGCCGATCATGTCATCTCGACCAACCGCTCCTATCGGTCGATCGCCATGGCACGCGGTGGCAAGCGGCCCGACGAGGTCACCGTGGTACGGACCGGGCCAGACCCCGAGCGCATGAGACCGGGGCCACCCTGCCCGGATCTGCGAAGGGGACGGCGCTACCTGTGCGTCTACCTGGGCGTCATGGGCCCGCAGGACGGTGTCGACCTGGCGGTGCGGGCGGCGGACCACGTCGTGCACCGGCGGCAGCGCTCCGACATCTCGTTCACGTTCGTCGGGTCCGGCGAGGCATACGACGAGGTCGTCCGCCTGCGGGACGACCTCGGTCTGGACGGGTTCGTCGACCTGCCGGGTCGGCTCCCCGACCGTGAGGTCGCCCAGCTCCTCTCGACGGCCGACGTCGGCCTGTGCCCGGACCCCAAAAATGCCCTCAACGACGTGTCCACCATGAACAAGACCATGGAGTACATGGCTTACGGCCTGCCGGTCGTCGCTTTCGATCTGGCCGAGACCCGCGTCTCCGCCGCCGGCGCCGCCGCATACGCCGAGCCCAATCTCGTGAGGCGGTTCGCCGACCTCGTGGTCGAGCTCGTCGACGACGAGCCTCGCCGACGGGACATGGCGGCCATCGGGCGCCGGCGGGTGGTCGACGTGCTGGCCTGGTCCCGCCAGGCGCCGGCCTACGTGGGCGTCTTCGACCGCCTCACCGGCGGTGGCCGCTCCGCCGTCCCTGCCGAGCGGGTCGGGGCGGGCCGTGCCTGAGGCGGGCGCCACTGCGGCTCACCGGCTGCTCCGCCCGGAGGCTGGCCGGCGACCCCATCCGGACAACTCAGCGGGAGCGGACCCCTGACCGGGACGCGGTCCGCCGCAGCCGTCGGCTCCGCCGAGGAAGGGGACGTCACGGTGAAGCAGGTGGCCCAGAACTACCGCACCGGGGAGCTCCGGGTCCTCGACGTCCCGGAGCCGTCCTGCCGGCCGGGCGGGGTGCTCGTCCGGTCGCTGTACTCGCTGATCTCCACCGGAACCGAGGTGATGAAGGTCACCGAGGCCAGCCTCTCGTTGGTCGGAAAGGCTCGCGCCCGGCCCGACCAGGTTCGCAAGCTGCTGGAGAGCGTCGGCGAGCAGGGAGCCCGCAACACCTACCTCAAGGCCATGAACCACCTGGACTCGTTCACGCCACTCGGATACTCGCTGTGCGGGGTGGTCCTGGACGTCGGGCTGGGGGCCGAGGAGCTCAGCATCGGGCAGATCGTGGCCTGCGCCGGCAACGAATTCGCCCTCCACGCCGAGGTCAACTGGGTGCCCAAGAACCTCTGCGTCCCGGTGCCCGACGGGGTCGAACCCCGGCAGGCGGCCTTCGCCACCGTCGGCGCCGTCGCGCTGCACGGACTGCGTCGGGCCGAGATGCAGCTCGGCGAGACGGCCTGCGTGGTCGGGCTTGGCCTGGTGGGCCAGCTCGTGGTCCAGTTGCTGGTGGCGGCCGGCGTCCGGGTGGTCGGCCTCGACCCGCTGGCCGACCGCTGCCGGCTGGCCGAAAGGTCGGGTGCCGTGGCGTGCGACGCACCCGACGGAACCGGGCTCGATCGCGTGGCGCAGTGCCTCGCCGAGCTCACCGATGGCCGCGGTGCCGACTGCGTGCTGCTGGTGGCCGGCGGATCGTCCAATGGCCCGGTGGAGGCGGCGGCCCGCCTGGCCAGGGACCGGGCCCGGGTCGTCGATGTCGGCAAGCTGCGCCTGGACCTGCCGTGGAACGCCTACTACGAGAAGGAGCTCGACGTCCGGTTCTCCCGCTCGTACGGGCCAGGGCGCTACGACGAGACCTACGAACTGGAGGGGGTGGACTACCCGGCGTCCTACGTCCGGTGGACCGAGCGGCGGAACCTGGAATGCTTCCTCGACCTCTTGGCCCGCCGTTCCCTTTCTGTGGACCTGCTGTCGTCGGCGACGTTCCCGCTGTCCGAGGCGCCCGACGTGTACACCCGGCTGCGCCAGGGACGGCTGGAGGGGATCGGCTTCCTCTTCGCGTACCCCGACGTCGACACCACGGCGAACCGTACGGCGGTGACCGCCCCCGCCCGCGCCCCGGCCCCCACCCCCGCTCCGGCCCACGCTCCCACCCCGGCCCCGGCCCTCACCACGGCCCGGGCCCGGGCCCCCCGCCGGGTCGGGCGGCCGGGAGCCCTCGGCGTCGGCTTCGTCGGTGCCGGGCATTACGCCTCTTCGATGCTGCTACCTCCACTGGCAAAGCGCGACGACGTCGAGCTTGCCCACGTGGTGACGAACACGTCGTTGTCGGCCGCCAATGCCCAGCGCCGGTTCGGCTTCGCATCGGCCTCCACCGACGTCGACCGGCTGCTCGAGGACGAGGACGTGCAGGCCGTCTTCGTCGCCACCCGGCACCACAGTCACGCCGACCTGGTGTGCCGGTGCCTTCAGGCCGGCAAAGCCACCTTCGTCGAGAAGCCGCTGGCTCTGACTGCGGCCGAGCTGGCCGCGGTGCTCGACGTCGTGCAGGCGACGGCCAACGACCGGCTGATGGTCGGCTTCAACCGACGTTTCTCCCCGCTCCTGACGGACCTGCGACAACGGTTCGGACCGAGCCCCGGGGGGGCCGTGCTCCACTACCAGGTCAACGCAGGGGCCCTCGGGGCGACAAGCTGGTACGGCCGACGGCTGGAGGGCAGCCGGTTCGTCGGTGAGGGCGGTCACTTCCTGGACACCATCGGATGGTGGCTCGACGCGTTCCCCCAGAGCGTCGACGCCGTCGGAGCCCATGGCCACGACGACCTCCACGTCACCGTGCGCTACGGGGGCGGCTCTGTGGCCGGTATCGACTACGTCACCGGCGGCAGTCCCCGGTACCCCAAGGAGACGCTCCTTGTCTCGGCCGGTGGCCGGACCGCCCGCTTCGACAACTTCCGTCGGGCAACGGTGTGGAGCGGGCGACGCCGGTCGACCCGCCGCGCCTTCGGCCCGATCGACAAGGGGCAGGGAGCTCAAATTGCTGCCTTCGTTGACGCCGTCCGAGGCGGTGGCCCGATGCCGATCTCCCTGGCGTCGCTCGCCGCCACCACTACGGCCACCCTCGCCGTCGAGCAGAGCCTCGAGTCGAGCGGCCCGGTCACCCTGTGAGCGGTGAGTGACGCCTCCCGGGGCCCCGGCGGTCGCCGGCACCGGTCTCGGATGGTACGTCAACCGGCTCCGGCGGATGTCGCCGGAAGAGATCGCCTGGCGGGCCGAGGACCGCCTGCGCCAGGAGCTGTGGGCCCGGCGGCGCTTCGACGTCTCGACACCTCCGGGCTGCCTTCCCCTGGCGACACGACGGGCCCCGGCAATGCCGCCTGCCGACCTGTCGGCCCTGGCCCCGGCGACCATCGAGGACATTGTCCAGGCCGCCGGGCAAGTACGGCGGGGGTTCGCCCGGACCCTCGGGTACCACCGCCACGACCTCGTCGACCCGGACTGGTCGCTCGACCCGGTGAGCGGCCAGCGATTCCCGCAAGATCGTTGCGCCTTCCGGATCGACTACCGTCGCCCGACCGAGCAGCGCCACGTCAAGCAGGTCTGGGAGCTGTCCCGGCACCACCACGTGACGCTGCTCGCTTCGGCATGGCGCCTGACCGGTGACGAGAGGCACGCGGTGACTGCGGCACGCCATCTGACCTCGTGGTGGGAGCGAAACGCCGTCTGCAAGGGAGTGAACTGGTCCAGCGGCATCGAGCTGGGCATCCGCTTGATCTCGTGGGCTTGGACCCGGCGCCTCCTCGACGGCTGGGCCGGCGCCGCCGCACTCTTCGAGGACAACCCGATGGCGGTCCACCAGGTGTACTGGCATCAACGCTACCTGGCCGCGTTTCCAAGTCGAGGATCGTCGGCCAACAACCACGTCATCGCCGAGGCGGCAGGCCTCTTCGTGGCTGCGTGCAGCTTCCCGTGGTTCTCGGCGTCGAACCGCTGGCGCGAGGGCGCCGCCCAGCTCCTTCAGCGCGAGTTGCTCCGCAACACCTTTCCGGGCGGGGTAGATCGCGAACAGGCCTTCGAGTACCACGGCCTGGTGGCCGAGCTGGCCCTGGTGGCCTTGGTCGAGGCCGAGGCAGCCGGCGAGCCGCTGCCACCGGCTACCTGGGCTCTGACGGCCCGGATGCTGGACGTGGTCGCCGCAGTGACGGACTGCTCGGGTGCGCCACCCCGCTACGGCGACGGAGACGACGGACGGGCCCTGGTGCTCGACGGTCCGGGGACCGATCGCTGGCGCTCGCTGATGGCGGCAGGAGCCGCCGTCGTCGGATCCCTCCCGTGGTGGCCGTCGACCGTCCCCGACGTCCGAAGCACGGTGCTGGGCGCCTTGGCCGGAGCGCCAGCCGTGCCGCGGCGTCGCCCCAACAGCCGGCCCCGATGCCGGCCTTCCCACTTCGCCGACGCCGGTCTCACCGTCCTGCGCTCCCCCGAGGGCGCTCCCGAGGAGATCTGGTGCCGCTGCGACGGCGGGCCACACGGCCATCTCTCCATCTCCGCTCACGCCCATGCCGACGCCCTCTCCCTGGAGTTGCGGGTGGGCGGGGTCGAGATCCTCGTCGACCCGGGGACGTACTGCTACCAGGGCTACCCGGAGTGGCGGCGGTACTTCCGCTCCACGCTGGCGCACAACACCCTGGAGGTCGACGGGCAAGACCAGTCCGTGGCGGGGGGTGCGTTCTTGTGGGCCCGCCCGGCACGGACCGAGCTGCTGCAGGCGCCGTCGGACGACGACGGGTGCTCCGCCGTGCAACGGTGGACGGCGGAGCACGACGGCTACCGCCGGCTGGCACATCCGGTCAGCCATCGTCGCAGCGTGGTCCTGGACATCTCGAAGAGGTCGCTCAGGATCGACGATCGGGTGATCGCTGACGACGCCCAGCCCCACCACCTCCGGCTGGCATTCCACCTGGGACCGACGATCGAGGTCGACCTCCGGGGTTGGCGTGCCCACCTGCGGTGGCGCCGCCCCGACGGGACGCCAGCCACCGCTACCCTCCTGCTGCCGATGGAGCTGACCTGGAAGGCGTGGCGTGGGGTGACCGAGCCCACGCTCGGCTGGTACTCGAGCGGCTTTGGCCGCAAGGAACCCATCACCACCCTCGTCGGCGGTGGACGTCTGGCCACGTGCTTCCTACGCACCGAACTGCGCCTCGGATCGGGTGGCCCGCCTGCCGACGGCGCCAGCCGGGCGGAGGCGGGGGAAGGGACCGAGGCCGAGCCAGAGGGGGCTGGGGGCGACGGCGGTGACGACCGCGGACACGGTCGGCGATCCGGCGGGCGAGCGTCAGGCAATCCCGAGACCCCCGGGGTCGGCCGCCGGCAGGGACGGCGGTGACGCGTCAGCCAGGCTGCTGACCAGCCACTTTCCCTTGCCGCGCCCGGTCCGCTCGATGTCGTCGACCCGGCGCAACTCGACCTCCAGGTCGTCACCGAGCTTTCGGCGGAGCGCCGATTCGATCTGGACGTGCCGCCGGCCGGCAACGTCCGACCCGGCGACGTACCGCAGCTCGACCCGGCCGGCCGTCTCCTGGAAGAACTGGACCGCATAGAGCCCCTCGAAGGTGCTGTCGTGCATGTTGACGGCGGTCAGGGAGATCCGCCGACCGGTGGCCGTGACCAGCAGCTCCTGGCCTCGCCCCTCGATGGATCGCACTGCCGGCCACGGAAGCTCCTTGGGGCCGTCGCGCCGCGGGTCGTGGGCGCGCACCAAGTCGCCCGTCCGGTACCGGATGAGCGGCATCGCCAGGTTGTGGAAGCTCGTTCCGATCACCTCTTGCAGCCCCTGGGCGTCCGGCGGCCCGAGCTCCACGAACCCGTAAGCGGGCCAGAAGTAGAAGAGGTGCGAACGACGCCCCTGCCCGGCCAGGACGACTCGTTCGGCGTGCCCGTACCACGAGTAGACCCGGCATTCGAACACCTCTTCCAATCGGCGCCGCTGGACGTCGTCCAGCCGTTCGGAGGCGGCGAGCACGCAGCGGAGGGGAATGGGAAACGTCCGTCCGGCCCTGGCCAGGAGGGCCGCCAGCAGCAATGCCGCGCTCGGGTAGATGTGCAGGATTTCCGGCCCGAACCGGACGATCTCGTCGAGGTACTCGGGGAGCCGTTCCTCGGTCAGGTGGGAGGAGGAGAGGATGAGCCGGTCGCCGATCGGGTCGTAGGCGGAGATGCGTCCTGCCGCCCGAGCCGACGTCACCTGCCCTCGCACCACGGCCAGCCGGGCACCGTCGAAGTACCCGGCTCGACGCCACTGGGCCTCCAGGAACGCCTGCTCCTTCGGCCGGCTCACGCCTCGGTGGAGGTAGAACCCCACGGGAGCACCGGTGGAGCCCCCGCTGGTGACGAAGAGCCGCCGAGAGCGCCCAGGCCGGTCGGTCGCCATGTCCTCTCGGTGTGCGACCAGGTCCTCCTTGCCGGTGAACGGGCAACCGGCCAGGTCGTCAGGACCGTCGAACCGCCGCGGGTCGAAGCCGGCGTCGGCGAAGCGGCTGGCGTAGAACGGCGAATGTGCCGCGGCGTGACGGAGGACGGCGCGCAACTGCGTGACCTGGTAGTCGACCATCTCCTCCTCCGACCAGAATTCCGCCGCCGCCGCCAGCGCCCGGAATGCGTCGTAGCCGGCACCCAGGCGGAGCCGCTGGGGTAGGCGGCGGTAGACCCGTCCGATGCCCGCCCGCACGTTCTCGGGAACCCGTTCCTGGAGCGGGAGCAGCGGGTAGAGGACGTCCTCGACGTTCACGGCAGTCCGTCGCGTCCGGCACGTCCGGCACGTGCGTCGCGTGCGGTACGTTCGGCGGCACGTGCGGCGCCCCGGGCCCGCCCGGCCGCCGTCGCCACGGCGTCCATCACACCGGCACCCCGGTGCCGGTCGCCTCGATCGCACCGACCCATCCGAAGTGCGGGCGGAAGGCAAAGGGACCGCGCATCTCCGCCAACGGGCCGCTCCAGTCGGCATTGTCGGAGACGACCAGGACGTCCTCGGACCGGAACGGCGTCAAGACGAGATGGCGCGTCTCGAAGGCATTTCGCAGCATGGGCAGCCGGTCCCACTGGAAGCCCATCAGCGTGGCGCACACAGTGTCGACCGCAACCGGATGGGTGCCGGCCACCACGACACCGCACGGCCTGGGGTCCGGGGCCATCGGACCGTTGCCCTCGCCGCCGACGATGCCGTCGACCACCGCCAGGTACCGCTGCGGTGCCCGGCGCCGCTGTCCCTTCCCGTCGAAGTACCGGAGGCATTTGTTGAGGTCGAGCACCATACGCCAGCACGTGTCGTTCCCGTGCCAGTTGCCCGAGCGCACGACCACCTGGGTGTCCCCGAACACCACGCGACCAGCCTTCTTGAGCGGGACGAAGCAACGCGAAAGTCGTGGCCGGTGCCGCAGGCGGGCCTTGGCGAAGGCCATCCAGGAGTGCTCGAGCCTGGTCCTCGCCGTCGACGACCCGAACTGGTCCCCGCCCCGCTCCGGCGTTCCCTCGGTGTAATGCGGGAGCCAGTTCTTGTCGGCGTTGATGCCGACCAGGTTCTTCAGTGCGCAGGTCATGCCGACTTTCTTGTGCGTCTTGAGCTTGGGGAGGTTGATGAGAACGTCGGCGTCCATCGGCGTCCGGCACAGCAGGTACTCGTGTCGGTCGCCGGCGTGGTGCCGGTTGGTCTCGGCCATGTCGTAGCTGGCGCCGTAGAGCTGCCCGCACCCGGCAAAGCCGTGGAGCTCGCTGTGGCGATCGAGGTGGACCAGGGTCGACCCCATCGGGTCGCCGGGAAGCTGCGTGGTGGCGACCGTCACCCCGTCGACGGTGCGCCATTCCTCCTGACGGAGGTCGAGGAGATCGATGCCGACGCCGGGGAAATCGGCCCGGCACCGACGGACCATCTCGTCGAGCCCGCAGTACCGGCGGATCGTGGCGAACGACGAGTCCGTCTGCGGAGCGTCGCACAGGACGACCGAGCCGGCCCCCCCGAGTTGCGGCGCCACCCACCGGATCACCGCCTCGATCACGGCCGGATGGGTCACGACGTGCTCCCAGGCGTCGGGGCCCGGCGTCCGCTCGTCGTGCTCCTTGACCCAGTTGGGCTTGAGCACCACACGGTCGCCCGGCCGGACGAAGTCGGGACCGAGGTCGAGGGACGACAGGGCCGAGGCCACCGATCTCTCCACCGCGCCCCGATCCTCGTACGAGCGGGGGGCCGTGGCCGCAGCCACGACGCCCGGGCGCAGGCGCGACCGCCGGTCGTCAGCAGGCGACATTGTCCCGGCAGTCCACGGTCGGCCGGATGCTAGACGTCGTACCCCGGCTGGACCGGGGTCAGGGCGTCCGGTTCCGTGAGCGGCGACATGAGGAGCGACATGGCGACCGCCAGATCCAGGAGATACGGCGACGCCTCCCCCAGCCCGGTCTCGGTGACGGAGGCGATGGCGCAGTACACCACCAGGAAGAGGGCGAGGGCCCGTCCGGGCCCGCGGGGCCGGAAGGCGGCGATCAGGAGCAGGAGGAGGAGGACCGAAGCGTCGACGACATCCCCGAACAGGCCCTGGTCCAGGTAGGTCGAGTACCAGCTGGAGTCGATCGAGAGCCCGTCGAACCCGTCGTTGGACATGCCGAACCCGAAGACGGTGTTGAGCTCCGACCTCGGCTGGGCGGCGACCGCCGACCAGACGGTCTGGCGCCCGCTCAGGTTCGTCAGCTCCTGGCCGCTCTGGCCCCGACCGAACCAGCTGGCGAGGAAAGGGGCAAAGGTGAGCGCCACCAGCGCCGCCACCACGACGGTCACGGCGAAGGCCTTCCGGACCCGGCGCCGGCTGGCGAAGAGACTGAGGGCGGCAACGAGAACGCCGACGAGCAGGGCGACGACAGCCGTCCGGGTGTGGGTGAGCAGGAGCATCGCCATCCCGGTGACGATCGCCGCCACGGCGATCCGTGGCCGGACCATGCCGGCGAACCACAGGACAACGGTGATGCCGGTGAAGAGGGCGGCATAGTGGGCAACCTGGGTCGGGGGGATAGGCCAGATCACCCCGCCGAGGCGGTCGCCACCGGCTTGACCGAGCGCATGCCCGGGAAGGACGGCCAGGCCGAGCAGGACGATCCCCAGCACGGCGGCCAGGGCGCGCCGGTGGAAGCGGAGGAGGAAGAGATCGCTCCTCCCCCACCACGGGGTGAGCAGCCACAGGACGGCGACGAACATGACCAGCCGGCCCGCCCGCAGGATCGAGCCAAACCCGAAGTAGCCGTGCACGCTCATCATCACCGAGGTGACGCACAAGAGCGACATGAGGACCAGGAACAGATTGGAGCGGACCAGCACCCGTCGGTTGACGGACACGGCCAGCACCAGCGCCACGGCCAGAGCGCCCTGGGTGATGACCTTCCCCAGCGATACGGGCAGGTGGAGGACCGGTGACCTGAAGTAGTACGGGAGGACGTTGAGGAAGAGGAGCCCCCAGATCCAGCCGATCCGGCGACGGACGGACGCCGTGGACGGCGCCGCCGCGTCCACCCGTGCCCGGCGCAACGCGGGCGAGGGAGCCCGGAGCCGGAGCCTCTGCTCGGTGCCGATCATGCCGGCGGGCCGGCGGCCGTGCGGACGAGGTCCAGCCGGCGCTCGAACGCCACCGGGCCGGGGAACCCGAGCCCGGCGCTCTCGTCGCCGGCGTCGGTACCGAGGAGCGCGGCAGACGACACCGTGATCCCGGCGGCGTCGAGAAGTTCGGTCGCTGCGGCGAGGCGCTGGGGCGTGGAGCGACCCACCGTGACCGTGGCGACGGCGTCGGACGACCACCTCCGCAGGTGCCACCCACCGACTGCCGGGTCGATGCTGGCCATCACCAGCACGGCATCGGCACCGGCCAGCTCGTCGGCGACGTCCAGCCAGTGTCGGTCGTGGCCGCTCTCCCACGGTCTCGATGGAACCAGGAGTGTGACCGACGGCCCGCCTGGCGTCCGAACCGGCTGGAGGAGCGGGCCGGGCGAGCCGAGGTGGCCGAGCGAGCGTCCGAGTGAGCGATCGGCCGTGTCGTCGACGAGGACCACCCGCTCTCCAGCCGCACGCAAGGTCCCGGCCAGCTCGGTCAGGGCCGCCGCCGGTGCACGCACGTCGTCCATTGCGACCACCAGGACCGTCGCGTTGGGCCCCCGGGCGTCCAGTTGGTCCTCGAAGTACCGGACCAGGATCCGCAGCGGCACCGCCCGCGGCGCGAGAACGCCGTCTCGGGGCCGGCGCAGGCCGAAGCGGCGACGGACCCGGCCGACGCTGACGCCGACCGGGGCGCCCAGGACGGCGGCCACGTCCTCCCGCCGGCGCAACCGGTCGCTCAGAGCGGCCTGGACGGCGACGATGCCCATCCCGAGAGCCAGGCCGATGGCCAGGCCGCTGAGGCCGTCGAGGACGAAGGCCTTGGCCCGAGAGGTGGGCACGGCGGTGCCCGGCGTGATCGTGTGGCTCCCCCGGGTGACCGAGACGACCCCCAGCTGGTCTTGCTGGATGGACTGCTCGAGGCTGGTGATCTGGGTTGTAGCGGCTGCCAGCTCGCCCTCGAGGGCGGCCACCCGGGCCGGCGGTTGGGCGTGGGCGCCGGCGATCTGGGAGGTCAGTGTCGCCACCCGGTGCTGCAATTGGGCGACGGTCGTCCTGGACGCCGCCACCAGCGCCTGCTCCTGGCTCTGGTACAGCTGGGCCCGGAACGAGAGGAAGGCCCGGGTCACGGCGTCGACACGCCGCACCGCCGCCTCGGGAGTCGGCCCCGAGATCGTGATGTCCACCACGTTCCCACTGGCCACGATGCCGGGTGCCTTGCCAAGAAGCTTCGCCGGCGTGAGCCCGCGACCCTCGGGGCCCAGCAACCCGATGGCCCGGTGTCCCACCGCACCGGTGCCCAGGATCGCCAGGTCGTCCTGGACGGCGGTTGTGCTGCTGGTCGTCGCCGGGTGGGCCAGGTAGACGGTGCTGGAGGCGGCGTAGTCCACGGGCACGACGAGGTGGTACCCGGTCCCGAGCACGAGCCCGGCGAGCGCCGTCGCCAGCCAGAACCGCCGGCGCCGCCGCAGCGCGTCACGGAAGTACCGAAGGCTCACGAGCCCGCCGGTGAGGATCCGGAGGATCTCGGCGTCACCGCCGCCATCGTGGTCCTGGCTGCCGGCGCCCTCGGGCTCCGTCGTCATCGGCGCATCACGCCCCGGTGCGGCCCGGACCGGTGGCGGGCTGCCGCCGGTCGGGGCCGGGTCCCTATGGCGGCTCATCGGGCACGGCCTCCTGCCGCCCCGGACCTGGTCGCCGCCGCACGCCGGTCGGAGAACGACGGCCGGCTCGGGCCGGACGAGGCGAACCGCCCGACCGATCGGTCGGTCGATGTGGGGTTGGCCACGAGGACTCCCTCGACGCGACCACCGCCGTCGGCGGCAGCGATTGCCGTCGACGCAAGCTCTTCGGCCGAGGCCGAGCCGGCGGAGACGGACAGCACCACGGACGTGCCCGGGCGGCCGGCCTGCCCGGCGTTGGGCTGGCGGTCCAGGGCGACCACCTCGACGATCAGGTCGGTCAGGTCGTCGGCAGCGTCCGCCCGCCCCAGGAGCCGGAGATTGGCACGGGGCCCCCGCGGGTCGTCGGCCATCTTGGCAACTGCCGACCGCAGTGGCGTGCATGCGTCGCCCTCCGCCGTCACCGACAGGGCCGTTCGGCTCCCCGATGCCGCCATGGCGACGGCGACGTGGATCGCCTGGGCCACGCCCGGCCCGTCGCCGGCGAAGGCCAGCACCGTGAGCCGGGTGCCCCGGTCGTCGCCCACCCCGAGCTCTCGCAGGGCGCGGCGCACGATCCACTGCTCCAGGGCGCTCGGACGGTACTCCATGAAGAGCGACGCCCACCCTGCCGCTTCCTGGCGCTTGGGGACGACCAGCGAGGCCACGACCGGTGCGCCCACCGCCTCGGCCAGCGCGTCCCGGGTCCGGAGCCGCGGGTCGCGCCGGTGCCAGGTCAAGACGGCCAGCGAGCCGACCAGCAGTCCCCCGAGGGCACCGAGGACCAGCGGCAACGCCAGCGAGGTCGGGGACGGCGCGCTGGCCGTGGTGGCCCGCTGGATCACCTCGGCCCCCTGGTTGCCGGCGAGCTGGGCCACGGCGGCTTGCGACAGCTGGCTCTTCACCGCCTGGCGCTGGAGGGACAGGCTGGACTCCTCGGTGGTGAGCGTGGTCACCAGGTCGGTCCCGGTCTTCTTGAGCTCTCTTGTCCCGCTCTCGGAGGCGAGCCGTTGGCGGGCGACTGCGAGTTGCCGCTGGACGTCGGTGACCTGAGCATCGAGCTGGTGGATCTCGGCATGGAGGGCGGCGACCACGTTGGACCCGGTGGTCGAGCCGTTCGAGGCGAGGAACGTCGTCAGCTGGTCGGCCACGGCGTTGGCCAGGGACTCGGCCTTCTCCGGCGTGGCGTCCCGGGCAGTGATCCGGAGCACGCCGCTGGCCGCGCTCGTGGCACCGATCCGATCCTGGAGGGCGTTCAAGTCCAGCGACCGGTCCACCTCCCGGCCGGCCGGCACCAGCACGGCCGCGCTCAGCGCGATCCGTGCGTCGGTTGTGGCGCTGTGGGTCGAGGCCGCTGTGCTCGACCCGTTGGCTGCCGAGGTCGGCAGGAGCACCAGCGAGGCCGCCTGGTAGCTGGGGACGGCCCACGTCACGTAGGCGGCAGCGGCAACGACACCTGCGGCGGCCAAGATCGCCACCGTTCTCCAGAACCGCCGGATGAGGCGGGCCCATCCCCGGACGTCGAGCACCTCTTCGGTCAACCCACCGCTCCTCTCGCGAGCGTGGTCGCCCTGAGGCTCCCCGCTCGGCGCGGCCCGATCCGGCTGCATGCCGGCTCCCGGTGTCGAGCATCCGACGACCGGTGCTGATACACGGGGGACCGGCAGGACATCGATCGGGAGGGCGGGTGGCTACGGGTGGTACGTGGACCCACCGTCCTGGGGGTCGAAGGAGTACCCGGAACCGGCCACATCGTGGACGCCGTGCGTCCACTGCGTCCAGGTCATCCGCACGCCGAGGGCGAACCCGTCAAATCGCCACGGCCCGCGGTAGCTGTTGACGGTGAAGACGTCGTGCTGCTCGTCGGAGATGTCATGCGGCACAACCCAGCCCTTGAAGGGCGGCACTGTTCCGTACTCGGAGAACAGCCCGGAGTAACCGCATTCTCGCTTTACCGTGCATTCCGGGCCGATCGCCTTGGGTGTGAACACAAAGGTGTTGCCCGAGACCCGCACCCCGGTCGTCTTCCACCGGCAATTGTCGAAGTAGTCGGGCCGACCGCCCGGTGCGGCGTGGGGCAGTGCGGCCTTGCAGGAGGCGCTGGTGAAGACGGTGGGGTCGACCAGGGTGCACGAGCCCTCGTAGCCGTCGCCGCAGGACCGGTTGGCGTTCTCCCAGAGGATGACCCCGCCCCAGTTGTCGATCAGGATGTTCCCGGTGATCTCGAAGGTTCCCGAGAAGGGTCCGGGCACCCGGGCGTCGGCTCCGGACTCGGAGACGTAGATGGCCGGCTCGGGGAAGCCGGCTGTCGGCTTGGCGCCAGCGTGCCAGCCGTTGTCCACCAGGGTGTTGTGCGCGATCAGCGCGTTGTAGCTGACCTCGTAGACGATCCCTTCGGCGTAGTTCCGGGCAACGTAATTGTGGGAGATGTCGAAGCCAGCGTCGTCCGTGTCGACCCACAGCCCCGGGCCGTGGTTGCCGTGGACGAAATTGCCGGTCACCACGGCACCGCGGGTGTCCCAGAACTTGGCCCCGCCGAAGCAACCGCAACCGGGCCGGCTGGCGTCCCAATTGAAGGTCGCGTTCCCCGATACGTCGTTGCCCGTCACCGTCACGCTGGTGACGGCACCACCTGTGCGGTAGGCGCTGAAGCCGTACTGCGTGTTGGCGAAGAGGCAGTTGTCCCGCAGGATGTCAGCGCTGCCGAGCATGACCCCGGCCCCGGCATTGTGCTCGATGGTGTCGAGCTCGACCGTCCAGCTCGACCCCGATGTGTGGTTGACCACTCCCTGTGTCCCGTTGTCCCCGCCGCGTCCGAAGTGCTCGACGGTGAGGTACGTGATGGTGACGCCCATGGCATGACCGGTGAAGGCGAAGAGGTTCACCCCCCGCCCGCTGAGGACGGCGCCGGGTGCGCCCACGTAGGTGTCCCCGTCGCCCGCTTCGACCTGGGCGTACTTGCCACCGCCGAGGGTGTGGACGCCCGGAGCGAACCAGTACGTCGTGTGCGGGGTGCCCAGTTGGCCGGCGTCGTCGTCGCCGGTCGGGACGGTGACGGCACCCGGTGGCGGCGACGCCGGGCCCCTGCGCATCTGGCCGCTGCCGCACACCCCTGGGGGGGCCGCCGCCGCAGTGATCCCGTGGCCTCCACCGGACCCGCGCCCCCCCGGGACGGCGCCGGCCGAAGGGGCGGCGGCGCCGATGGTGGAGGGGAATGCGGCGGTGGCGGCAGCGGCCGCACCTGCCACGGCGAGGAGGAGGGATCCGACGGCCAAGCGGTCCGACCTTAGCGACACGGCCCCCGGAGACCGCCGTCATGCGTGCGAACTGCCGGGAGCCGCCCCCCTGGACCGGTGGGTGGGTTCGGCAGCGCCCTCAGCCGGGGCTGAGCCTGCTCGGAGCCCAGACGCGGCTCAGGGCCAGGGCCAGCACGTCGGGGTCCACGTCCGGGTACGAGCCAGGCAGGAACGGTACGCCTCCTCGCGTGCAGACGACGCGGTAACAGACGTGCCCGGGCGCCCCGGGAAGCTCGGTGGTCGGCTCGATGGTGGTCCCGTCGGCCCCAAAGCACGACCGCACCGTCGACGCCGCACGCCGCAGCGCGCCGAGCACGATCCCACCCTCGCCGGGTGCCATGGCCAGCCCCTCGACATGGGCCCGCGGCGCGACGAGCACGCCCGGCATCCCGTGCTCGATCACCGCCACCAGGTGATCGTCGGCGTACGCGATCAGCGTCCGGCTCGTACCGGAAGGGGGCGCCTCGGCCTCCCCGGAAGGGACGACCGCCGCGCACAATATGCATCCTCGAGGTGCTCGGTCACTCCGGCCGGATCGAGGACCGGGTCGACCGGCGGCACCGGCGGCTGGATCCTGTTCCACCACGTGCTCCACCCCCTCTCTCCCCCATCATCGCCTCTCGGCACACCCCTCCGCCACCACCCCCCGGGGCCGGGAGCGGCGACGGTCGAGCCCAGCTGAGATCCCGGGAGCAGCCCACGTATCGAACGGGGCCCCGGCCCCTCAATTCCTGGTGACTGCAACCGCCCTGCTGACGGTAATCGGGTCGCCGGGGCGATGTCGACCGCTCCGGGCCGCGCTGCCCCCGGGCCGGTACGGGAAGGACACCATGACGTCGGACGCCCAGCCGCTCTCGCCGCTCCACCTGGCGGCGGGTGACGCCTTGTCGGTCGGTCCGATGGGTGGAGACGGGGCGGCGTCGGCGTTGGCGGTACCCGCAACCTCACCGTCGGCGTTGGCGGTACCCGCAACCTCACCGGGGGCCTTGCCGACACCCACCTCGGCGGCCTCCCACGCGCGCTGCCTCGCCGGACCGGGCCTGTCCGTGGCCACGGGTCGGCGACCGCCACCCCTCGGCCACGTCCTGACGGACGGGCCACCGGCGGACGGGCCACCGGCGGACGGGGCCCGGGCGCACCGGGCTCTCCGCACCCACCTGCTCACGGTGGACATGGTCTGCGTGGCCGTCACCTGGCTTCTACTGGCGCCGTGGCTCCAGGAGCCGTCGACGCCGGTCGGCGCCATCGGCCCGGCCATGGCCGCCGGTGCGACGGCCCTCCTGGCGCTGCGAGCGCTCGGGCTCTACCGCTCCAGCCTGTGCGGCCGACGCGCTCACGAATTCCTCCTCACCGGCGTGGCCAACCTGCTGGCCGGCGGTGCCTTCACGCTCGTCGAACTGCAGGTCGGCGCGCCCCGACCCGGGGTGCTGGTGGCGGTGGGGGCGGGCACCATCCTGCTCGGTGTGGCCAGGTGGGAGTTCGGCCAGTTCCTCCGGACCTGCCGGGCCGAGGGCCGTTACCTGCAGGGCGTCGTGCTCGTCGGCACCAACCAGGACGCCGTCGACCTGAGAAGGATGCTCCGCTCCGAACCCGAGATCGGCTATTCGGTGACTGCCGTGGTCGGCGAGGATGCGGGGGGGCCGGCGTGGTCCGACCTACCCTCCAGCGCCTCGCTCTCCGACATCCCGGGACTGGCCACGACGACCGGCGCCACCGGCATCGTCGTACCGTGCTCGCTCCCCGGAGCGGCCATCCAGGAGGCGCTGGCCGTGGCGGCATCGAGCCGCCTCCACGCCCAGGTCTGGCCGGGAGGCTGGGGGGTCGGAAGCCGCCGCCTGCACAGCGTGCCGGCGGCGGGCGAGCCGTTCTTCTACGTGGAGCCCCGGACCACCCCGTCCTGGCAGATGGCGACGAAGCGGGCCATCGACGTCGTGGGTGCCGTCGTGGGGCTGCTCGTGGCCTCGCCGCTGCTGGTGGCGGCGGCGGCACTGGTCAAGATCGAGGACGGCGGGCCGGTGCTCTTCCGCGGGGCGCGGGTCGGGCGGTCCGAGCAGCTCTTCGATGTGTACAAGATCCGCTCGATGTCGCCCGAGGTGGCGCCGGCCCCGGAGGCGTTGGCCAGCCTCAACGAGCGGACGGACGGTCCCCTGTTCAAGGCCTCCGCCGATCCGCGGGTCACGAGGGTCGGGCGGCTCCTGCGCGCCTCGAGCATCGACGAGCTTCCCCAGCTGTGGAACGTGCTCCGGGGGACGATGAGCCTCGTCGGCCCCCGGCCGGCCTTGCCGAGCGAGGTCGAGAAGTTCGACGACGAGCTGCGCCGACGTCACCTCGTCCGACCGGGCATGACCGGGCTCTGGCAGGTCCAGGCGCGCCGGAACCCATCGTTCAACGCCTACCGGCGCCTGGACCTGCGTTACGTGGACGACTGGTGCCTGGCTCTGGACTTGGGAATTCTCCTCTCCACCTTGCCGTGCGTCATGTCGCACGCCGCCCGAGAGCTCCGGAGCCGCCGACGCCGTTGACGCGCCCACCTCATTCCGCACAGCGGCCGCTCCGACACCCAGGATCGGCTGGGGGGCGTCCCGCCACGATGCCGGTCCTACGTCCCGCCACGATTGCGGGGCCCGCCGCGGAGACGACAGGCGCCGCCGGGTCGGGCGGCGCCTGTCGGTCGCCGCCGGACCCAGAGCCGGTGATTGCCGGCCAGGTGAAAGCACCAGGCAATAAACGTTGCCCGAGCGGACCTTCCGCCCGCACACCGATTACGGTCGAGCTGCCAGCCCGTGCCGGAACCGAGCCCGGAGCCGGAACCGAGCCCGGAACCGGTTGAATTTCCTCAGTTTTGGGGATGACGGCGAGCGGCTCGCGGATCACGATCGGTGTTGGAGGGAGAAGCAAGGGGGGCGGAGGACCAGTCCGAAGGAACCCTGTCGGTCGGTATCTTCACCGCCCGCCCAGCTCGGAGGAGAGGTCGATGGGCGCCATCGAGTCTCATGCCAGCTTGATCCCCGCGACGCCCGAAGTGGCCCGGTCCGGCCCGGCGCTGGCCGACACCAGCCGAAGTAGCCCGGCACGCCCGCCACACCCGGCACACCCGCCACGCCCGCCACGCCCGCCGGTCGAGCAGTCGGCCCTGGCCGAGATCGTCTCCGCCGCCGCCGCCGGCGACACCATGGCCTGGGCCGTCCTCCTGCGCCGCTACGGGAGCATGGTGATGGCCATCGCCCGCCGGTGCCGTCTCCCCGA
Source organism: Acidimicrobiales bacterium (assembly GCA_050743865.1). Classification (GTDB taxonomy): domain Bacteria; phylum Actinomycetota; class Acidimicrobiia; order Acidimicrobiales; family RAAP-2; genus DAHUZJ01. Next base: position 17,689 of record JBOGGE010000193.1, on the reverse strand, counting down.
GGCCGACGTGGCGGAGGTCCACCAGGTGACGTGGCTTCGCATGGTGGAGAACATCGACCGTATCGAGCAGCCCGAGCGCATCGGCGCCTGGCTGGCCACCACGGCCAAGCGCGAGAGCCTGCGCGTCGTGCGAGCCAAGGGTCGCGTGACCTTCGACCACGACGGCCTCTTGCAACGTCCGGACCCGAACATCGGGTCCCCCGATGCCGGCCCCATCGGCGACGAACGGGCGACGGCGGTGCGCCGGGCCTTCGCCCTCCTCCCGCCCCACTGCCAACGCCTGCTGGGCGTCCTGATGAAGGACGACCTCCCGTCCTACAAGGAGATCTCGCAGGTGCTGGACATGCCCGTCGGCAGCATCGGCCCGACCCGCGGGCGCTGCCTCGAGCACCTCCGGCGGATCATGGAGGACCTCGGGACCGAGCTCTGACCGTCGCCTCCGACCGGAGGTGGCGGATTGGGGTAGTCCCCGAGAGGGGACGGTAGGGTGAGCCCATGGCTCGCGCCGCGCCGCCCCTGGACCTGCCGCCGGCGGACGCCGACCTGGAACAGCTCGGGATCGACGTCATCAGGGGTCTGGCCATGGACGCCGCCCAGAAGGCCCATTCGGGCCACAGCGGCACGGCCATGGCGCTGGCCCCCCTCGCCCACGTCCTCTACACCCGGGTCATGCGCCACGACCCGACCGACCCGGCCTGGCCCGATCGGGACCGGTTCGTCCTGTCCAACGGCCATGCCTCGATCCTCCTCTACTCGTTGCTCTATCTGTGCGGCTATGGCCTCTCCCTCGAGGACCTCCGCGCCTTCCGGCAGTGGGGCAGCAAGACCCCGGGCCATCCCGAGCACCGCCACACGGCCGGGGTCGAGGTCACCACGGGCCCGCTGGGGCAGGGCTTCTCCAACGGGGTGGGGATGGGCATCGCCGAGCGTTTCCTGCGGGCCAGGTTCGGACCGGAGGTCGTCGACCACCACACCTTCGTCGTCTGTGGCGACGGCTGCCTCGAGGAGGGCATCTCGCACGAAGCGGCGTCCCTGGCCGGCCACCTCGGGCTGGGGCGGCTGGTGTACGTCTACGACGACAACCACATCTCCATCGACGGCCCGACCGAGCTGGCCTACAGCGACGACGTCCCGGAACGCTTCGACGCCTACGGCTGGGACGTCGACACCGTGGGTGAGATCGCCAACGACACCGGAGCCCTGGAGGCGGCGCTGCGCCGGGCGATGGCGGTGGAGGACAAGCCCTCGCTGATCGTCCTGCGCAGCCACATCGGCTGGCCCTCGCCGCACCTGACCGACACCGCCAAGGCGCACGGCGAGCCGTTCGGGGACCAGGAGATCCGGGCGACCAAGGAGATCCTGGGACTGCCGCCCGACGAGACGTTCTGGGTGCCCGACGCCGTGCTCGACCTGTACCGCCGGACCATCCCCCGGGGCCAAGCCATGCGGGCCGAGTGGGAGGCGCGCTTCGAGTCCTGGGACGGCGACCGGGCGGCGTGGGACGCCTCGTGGGCCGGTGGCGGCCTGCCGGGCTGGGAGACCAAGCTGCCCACCTTCGAGCCCGGGAAGGAGATCGCCACCCGCAAGGCCATCAACGCCTGCCTCAACGCCACGGTCGACGTGGTCCCCGGCCTGGTGTCGGGCGCCGCCGACCTCACGGGCAATACGGGCGTCCTCCTCGACGGGGCCGAGCGCCAGTCGCCCGAGCACCCGGGCGGCCGCCAGATCTACTTCGGGGTACGGGAGCACGGCATGGGTGGGGCGCTGACCGGGATGGCGCACCACGGCGGCGTGCTGCCCGTCGGCGGCACCTTCTTCTGCTTCAGCGACTACATGCGCGGCGCCGTGAGGCTGGCGGCGCTGTCCCGGGCCCACGTCGTCTATTCGTGGACGCACGATTCGGTGGGGCTCGGCGAGGACGGCCCCACCCACCAGCCGATCGAGCACCTGGCGTCGCTCCGGGCCATGCCCGGGCTGGTGGTGGTGCGGCCGGCCGACGCCAACGAGACGGCCCAGGCATGGCGGCTGGCGGTCGGCGAGGAGCGGCCGGTGGCCCTGGTGCTGTCCCGCCAGGCCATCCCGGTCCTGGCCCAGACGGCGGACCGGGCGCCCGACGGCGTCGGGCGAGGTGGTTACGTCCTCGTGGACGAGCCGGCCGAACCGGACGGGTCGGGGCCAGCGGCCGGCGTCGTCCTGGTGTCGACCGGCAGCGAGGTGCACGTCTGCGTGGCCGCCGCCGAGCGACTGGGCCAGCGGGGGATCCGGGCCCGCGTCGTCTCCCTGCCGTGCTGGGAGTGGTTCGAGGAGCAGGACGCCGACTACCGCCGGGCCGTCCTCCCCCCGGGTGTTCCCCGGCTGGCCGTGGAGGCCGGCACGTCCTTCGGGTGGGCACGCTACGCCGACGCCTCGGTGTCCATCGACACCTTCGGCGCCTCGGCGCCGGGAGCAGAGGTCCTAGCCGAGATGGGGTTCACCCCCGAGCACGTGGCCGACCGGGCGGTGGCCCTCGTCGGCGAAGGAGGACGGTCATGACCAAGCTGCACGAGCTGTACGACCGCCAGGGCCAGAGCCCGTGGGTCGACGACCTCCACCGCGAGTGGCTCACCGGCGGCCACTTCGCCGAGCTCTGCGACCGGGGCGTACGGGGGGTCACCTCGAACCCGACGATCTTCGCCAAGGCCATCGAAGGCACCGGCGCCTACGACGAGCAGCTGCGGTCGCTCACCTCGTCGATGAGCGTCGAAGGCGCCTACTGGGAGATGGTGGTCGACGACATCGAGGACGCCCTCGGCGCCCTGCGGCCCGTGTACGACCAGAGCGGCGGGGCCGACGGCTTCGTGTCGCTGGAGGTGGCGCCGTCCCTGGCCAGGGACACCGGCGGGAGCGTCGCCTCGGCACGGTCGCTGCACCAGCGGATCCACCAGGCCAATCTCCTGGTCAAGGTGCCGGGCACCGCGGAAGGCGTGCCGGCCATCCGTCAGCTGCTGTCCGAGGGCTTGAGCATCAACGTGACCCTGATCTTCGGCCTGGACCGCTACGACCAGGTGGCGGAGGCCTACCTGTCGGGGCTGGAGGCCTTCGCGGCGTCGGGCGCGTCCGACCTGTCGGGCGTGCACAGCGTCGCCTCCTTCTTCGTGAGCCGGGTGGACACCGAGGTCGACCGGCGGCTCGAGGCACTGGCCGGCGGCGGGGACGGCTCGGGCGACCCGGCGATCCTCGACCTCCGGGGCAAGACCGCCGTCGCCCAGGCGCAGGTCGCCTACGAGCACTTCGCCACCACCTTCGCCGGCCCCCGCTGGGACTCCCTGGCGGCCAAGGGGGCGCGGCGGCAGCGGCCGCTGTGGGCCTCCACCTCGACCAAGAACCCCCACTACCCGGACCTGCTCTACGTCGACTCCCTGGTCGGCCCGGACACGGTCAGCACGATGCCGGAGCCGACGCTCGACGCCTTCATCGACCACGGCCGCCTGGAGCGGGCGGTCGACACCGACCTCGACGCCGCCCACCGGGTTCTCGACCAGGTGTCCGGGGCCGGGGTCGACATGGCCGACGTGAGCACCACGCTCGAGGAGCAGGGCGTCAGCTCGTTCTCCAAGTCGTTCGACGAGCTCCTCCAATCGCTCACCGACAAGGCGAGCGCCATCGGGTGACTCCCGCGCCGCCTCCCGCGCCGCCGCCCGGCGCGCCATCGCCTCCGCCCAGCGCCGCCCCGGCCGAGACCGGGTCGGCGGCCACCGGCCCCCGGCCCCCGACCCGGACCCCGCCGCTGGCCCTCGTGATCTTCGGCGCCTCGGGAGATCTCACCTCGCGCAAGATCCTCCCGGCGCTGGCCAACCTGGCCGACCGCGGGCTCCTGGCCGACGAGGTCACGGTCATCGGGGTGGCCCGGACGCAGTGGAGCGACGAGGAGTTCCGCCAGGCGGCGCTCAAGGACGTGCCCGACGCCGGCGAGCGGTGGCGGAGGCTCGTCGAGCGCTTCCGCTACGTCCCCGGCGAGTACGCCGCCACCGAGACCTTCGACCGCCTCAAGGTCCTCCTGGCCGAGGCCGACCGGGACCACGGGACCGCCGGCAACCGTGTCTTCTACCTGGCCACGGTGCCGGCCGTGTTCGCCATGGTGGCCGAAGCGCTGGCCAAGGAGGGCTGCAACGTCCCCGGGCCCGGCGGGAAGTTCGTCCGGCTGGTGATCGAGAAGCCCTACGGGCGCGATCTCGAGAGCGCCCTCGACCTCGACCGGTCGGTCCACTCCGCCTTCGACGAGGACCAGATCTTCCGGATCGACCACTACATGGGGAAGGAGACGGTCCAAAACGTCCTCGCCCTCCGCTTCGCCAACGCCGTCTTCGAGCCGATCTGGAACCGCCGCTATGTGGAGCAGATCCAGATCACGGTGGCGGAGAGCATCGGCGTCGAGCACCGGGGCGGCTTCTACGAGACCGCCGGGGCGCTGCGCGACATCGTCCAGAACCACGTGATGCAGGTGCTCGCCCTCACCTTGATGGAGCCACCGACCCGCATGGACGCGCAGCACATTCGCGACGAGAAGGTGAAGCTGCTGAAGGCGGTCGCCGTCCCGAGCCCCGACGAGGCGGTCGACCGCTCCGTGCGGGGGCAGTACCAGGCCGGGGTGCTGGACCAGGCGCCGGTACCGGCCTACCGGGACGAGGACGGGGTGGCGTCGGACAGCACCACCGAGACCTACGTGGCCCTCCGGCTGGGCGTGGAGAACTGGCGGTGGGCGGACGTCCCCGTCTACGTCCGGACGGGCAAGCGGCTGCCGGCCCGGGTCACCGAGGTCGCCCTCCAGTTCAACCGGGTGCCGTACCTGGCCTTCGAGAGCGACCTGGTCCGCCAGCTCAAGCCGAACACCCTGGTGCTGCGGATCCAGCCCGACGAGGGCATCAGCCTCCACTTCGGGGCGAAGGTGCCGGGCGAGGCCTTCCGGGTCCAGTCGGTGGCCATGGACTTCCGCTACGACGCCGCCTTCGGCGACACCCGGGAGAGCGACGGCTACCCCCGGCTCCTGCACGACGTCATGTGCGGCGATCCGACCCTCTTCATCCGCACCGACGAGGTCGAGCAGGCGTGGCGCATCGTTGACCCCTACCTCGAGGCGTGGTCAGAGCCGGGGGTAGGCCTCCACTTCTACGACGCCGGGACCTGGGGCCCCCACGCCGCCGACCTCCTGCTCGAGCGCTCGGGCGATTCGTGGCGGATCCCGTCGTTGTGACGACCGCCCCGGCTCCGGCCCGGCTCGGCGCGGCGGCCACCGACCTGCTGGCCACCCCCACCCACGAGCTGGCGGCGACGGCCCGCCTCGTGCGCGACCGGGCCCATGGGACCCGCGTCACCTACTCGCCAAAGGTGTTCGTGCCCCTCACCATGCTGTGCCGGGACCGCTGCGGGTACTGCACCTTCGCCAAGGCCCCAGCCCGGCTGCCGGCGCCCTACCTCACCCTCGACGAGGTGCTGGCCGTCGCCCGGGCCGGACGCCAGGCCGGGTGCCACGAGGCGCTCTTCACCCTGGGCGAGCAGCCCGAGGACCGCTACCCGGCGGCCGCCCGCTGGCTGGCCACCAACGGCTACCGCTCGACGGTGGACTACCTGGTCGCCGCCTGCCGGGCCGTCGTCGAGGAGACGGGGCTCCTCCCCCACGCCAACGCCGGCGCCCTGTCCGAGGCCGAGCTGTCGCTCCTGCGCCCGGTCACCGCCAGCCAGGGGATGATGGTGGAGTCCCTCGCCCCCGACCTCGCTGCCCACCGGCGGGCGCCGGACAAGACGCCGCAGCGGCGGCTGGCCACGCTGGAGGCGGCCGGGCGGCTGGCCATCCCGTTCACCACCGGCATCCTGGTCGGCATCGGCGAGACCCGCCGCCACCGCCTGGCCGCCCTGGAGGCGATCGCCGCCTCGCACCGGCGCCACGGCCACGTCCAGGAGGTCATCGTCCAGAACTTCCTGCCCAAGCCGGGCACGGCCATGGCCCGCCACCCGGCCTGCCCGCCCGACGAGCTGGTGTGGTCGATCGCCGCCGCCCGCCTGGTGCTGCCGCCCGAGATCCACGTCCAGGCCCCGCCCAACCTGTCCGACGACCTGGCGCCGCTGCTCGGCGCCGGCATCGACGACTGGGGCGGCGTCTCGCCGGTCACCACCGACCACGTCAACCCCGAGCGGGCCTGGCCTGCCCTCGCCGCGCTGCAGGCGGCGACCGAGCGCGCCGGCCACGCCCTGGCCCCCCGCCTGACCGTCTACCCGGAGATGGCCCTCGACCCCGAGCGGTGGCTCGACCCGGCCGTCCGCTTCGCCGTGCTCGACGCCTCCGACGCCGAGTGCCTGGCCCGGGACGACCCGTGGTCCTCGGGGGGGGAGGCGCCGCCGCCCTCGCTCCTGGCCCGGTCCGGCACCCCCGCCGCCGGCGGCCCGGTCGCCGAGGTGCTGGCCGGGGTGACCCTCGGCCAGGAGGTGTCGGAAGCCGAGATCGTGACCCTGTTCGCCGCCCGGGGCCCCGAGGTGCGGGCGCTGGCCGAGGTGGCCGACGACCTGCGGCGACGGGCGGTCGGCGACGACGTGACCTACGTGGCCAACCGCAACATCAATTACACGAACATCTGCACGTTCAAGTGCCGGTTTTGCGCCTTCTCCAAGGGGCCGCTGTCGCTCAACCTGCGGGGCGCCCCGTACCTCCTGGACCTGGACGAGATCACCAGCCGGGTGGTCGAGGCCGAGGCGGAGGGGGCGACGGAGGTCTGCCTGCAGGGCGGGATCCACCCGAAATTCGACGGCAACTACTACGTCGACGTCCTCGCCGCCGTGCGGGCCGGGTCGGAGCGGATCCATATCCACGGGTTCACCGCCCTCGAGGTGACCGAGGGAGCGCGCCGCCTGGGCGAGCCGCTGGCCGCCTACCTGGTCCGCCTGCGCGATGCCGGCCTCAAGACCCTGCCGGGGACGGCGGCGGAGATCCTCGACGACGAGGTCCGGGCCGTGCTGTGCCCCGACAAGATCGACACCGACCAGTGGCTCGAAGCCCACCGCACCGCCCACGCCGTCGGGCTCCGGTCCAACGTCACCATCATGTTCGGCTCGATCGAGCACCCCGTGAGCTGGGCCCGCCACCTGGTGCGCACCCGCTCCCTGCAGCGGGAGACCGGTGGCTTCACCGAGTTCGTGCCGTTGCCGTTCGTGCACATGGCCTCGCCCATCTACCTCCAGCGCCGCGCCCGGCGGGGGCCCACCTTCCGGGAGGCGCTGCTCATGCATGCAGTGGGACGGATCGCCTATGCCGGCGCCATCGACAACGTGCAGGTGAGCTGGGTCAAGATGGGCGCCGAGGGGGCGCGCCAGGTCCTCCGGGCCGGGGCCAACGACATGGGGGGGACCCTGATGGACGAGAACATCTCCCGGGCCGCCGGCGCCAACCACGGCCAGCGGATGAGCGCCGACGACCTGGTGGCGGTGGTGGCGCCCCTCGGCCGGCCGCTGGTGCAGCGCACCACCCTCTACGGCCGCCCCGCCACGACCGCTGCCGCCCGGTGAGCCCCGCCGGCCCGTCCCCGGTGCCCGGCACCGAGGACCCGCTGCTGGTGATCGGGGACGGCCGGCCGGCCGGCAGCCCGCCGGTTCGGCCGCCGGCCGAGGTGGTCGAGGATGCCTACCGGGCGATCACCGGCGGCAGTCCGCTGCCGCCCAACCGGCGCGAGATCGCCCGCTCCATGCTGGCCACGGTGTGGGAGCTGTGCCGGCCCGGGACCGACATGGGCGACCTCAAGATCGCCGACGCCGCCCTGGCCGAGATGGCCGAGGCGTTCCGGGTGTTCGCCCCCTACCGGCCGGTGCGCAAGCTCACGATGTTCGGGTCGGCCCGGACCCTGCCGGCCGACCCCGTCTACGTGCTGGCCCGGGACCTGGCCACCCGGCTGGCCGGCGCCGGGTGGATGGTGGTGACGGGGGCCGGCCCGGGGATCATGGCCGCCGGCATCGAGGGTGCCGGGCGCGACCGGGCCTTCGGGGTCAACATCCGGCTGCCTCACGAGGAGGGGGCCAACCCGTTCATCGCCCAGGACCCGAAGCTGGTGGAGATGCGCTACTTCTTCACCCGCAAGCTGGTGCTCATGAAGGAGTCCCACGCCTACGCCGTGCTGCCTGGCGGGTTCGGCACCCAGGACGAGTGCTACGAGCTTCTCACCCTGCTCCAGACCGGGAAGGCCGAGCCGGCGCCGGTCGTCCTGGTGGAGACGGAGGGGGGCACCTACTGGCATGGCTGGCGGGAGTTCCTCGACCAGCAGGCGATCCGTCCCGGCTACGTGTCGCCCGAGGATGTCGCCCTGTTCCGGGTGGCCAACACCGTGGAGGAGGCGGCGGCCGAGGTGCTCGGCTTCTACCGCAATTACCACTCGTGCCGGTGGGTGGGCGACCTCCTGGTGCTGCGGCTCCAGGTCCTGCCGACCCGGGCCGAGCTTCGAGAGCTGAACCGCCGGTTCGCCGACATCGTGCTGTCGGGCGCCATCCACCCGGCCCGGCCCTTCCCCCCCGAGCGGTCCGGGGGCGACCACCTCGACCTGCCCCGGGTGGCCCTGCGCTTCGACCGGTACCGGTTCTCCCGCCTCCGGCTGCTGATCGACGCCCTCAACGAGTGCACCGGTTGACCCCGGCGACCATGCGCCAGAGACCGGCCACCTAGGGTGGCACGGGAGGTCGCCATGACCCTGGACAGCTTTGGTGCTCGCTCGACGTTGACCGTGGGCGATGAGCGCTACCGGATCTGCCGGTTGTCGGCGCTCGACGACCTGGGCGACCTGGCCCGGCTGCCGTACTCGATCAAGATCCTGGCCGAGAGCGCCCTGCGCCACGAGGACGGCCACCTCGTCACCGCCGCCGACGTGGCCCAGCTGGCCGGGTGGCCGGGGGATCCGTCGGCCACCGCCGTCGTGGCCTTCACCCCCGAGCGGGTCCTCCTCCAGGACTTCACCGGGGTCCCGGCCGTCGTCGACCTGGCCGCCCTGCGCCAGGCGCTGGCCGAGCTGGGAGGTGATCCGGCGCTGGTCAACCCGCGCCTGCCGGTCGAGCTGGTCATCGACCACTCGGTCATCGCCGAGGTCGCCGGACGCCCCGACGCCTACGCCGTCAACGCCGCCATCGAGCACGACCGCAACGTCGAGCGCTACCGCCTGCTGCGCTGGGCCAGCCAGGCCTTCGACCGCTTCGCCGTCGTGCCCCCCGACACGGGGATTTGCCACCAGGTCAACCTGGAGCACCTGGCCAGGGTGGTGTTCGCCACCGAGGACGGTGAGGCCTTTCCCGACACCCTGGTGGGCACCGACTCGCACACGCCGATGGTCAACGGTCTCGGGGTGCTCGGCTGGGGCGTCGGCGGGATCGAAGCCGAGGCGGCGATGCTGGGCCAGCCGCTCCCGATGCCCATGCCGGCGGTCGTCGGCGTGGAGATCAGCGGCGAGCTGCCCCCGACGGCGACGGCCACCGACCTCGTCCTCACCATGGCCGAGCTCCTCCGGCGGCACGGGGTGGTGGGAAAATTCGTGGAGTTCACCGGGCCTGGCCTCTCGGCGCTGCGGGCCGAGCACCGGGCCACGCTGGGCAACATGGCGCCCGAGTACGGGGCGACCTGCGCCATCAGCCCCGTCGACGAGGTGACGCTCGACTACCTCCGCCTGACCGGCCGCTCCCCGGAGCACGTGGCCCTGGTCGAGCGCTACACCAAGGAGCAGGGGCTGTTCCACGAGCGCGGCGGCGATCGTGCGGCCTTCTCCGAGCTCCTCACCCTGGACCTGGCCGGCGTCGAGCCCAGCATCGCCGGTCCCTCGCGCCCCCAGGACCGGGTGGCCCTGTCGGGCGCACGGCGGGCCTTCCGCACCGCCCTGGCCCGGCTCGAGCCCGACGCCGTGACGACCGGCGGCGGGGCGGAGGCGCCGGTGACGCCCGCCTTCGACGGCGGTAGCCCCGAGGAGGCCTCGGCCCAGTCCTTCCCGGCCAGCGACCCCCCGTCCGTCATGGCCGGGCTCGGGGCGTCCGGAGCGCCGGATCCCCTCCTCAATCAGGAGACGGTGCCACCCCACCAGCCTGAACCGACCCGCCGGCGGCGGGAGGTGCCGGCCGTGCTGGGCGGCGAGGCGGTCACCATCGACGACGGCCACGTCGTCATCGCCGCCATCACCAGCTGCACGAACACCTCGAACCCTCAGGTGATGGTGGGGGCGGGCCTGCTGGCCAAGCGGGCCGCCGAGCGAGGCCTGCGGCCCAAGCCGTGGGTGAAGACCTCCCTGGCCCCGGGATCGCGGGTGGTCACCGAGTACCTCCAGCGCGCCGGGCTGGCCGAGCCCCTGGCCCGGCTCGGCTTCGACCTGGTCGGCTACGGGTGCACCACCTGCATCGGGAACTCCGGGCCGCTGCTCGAGGGGGTGTCCGACCCGGTCGCCGCCGGGCACCTGGCCGTGTGCGCCGTGCTGTCGGGGAACCGCAACTTCGAGGGACGCATCCATCCCGAGGTGCGCATGAACTACCTGGCCTCGCCGCCCCTGGTGGTGGCCTACGCCCTGGCCGGGACGATGGACATCGACCTGGCCACCGAGCCGCTCGGGACCGCGCCCGACGGGCAGCCGGTCATGCTGGCCGACCTGTGGCCGGCCCCGGCCGAGGTCGACCGGGTGGTGACCGAGGTGCTCGGCCGTGACCAGTTCACGGCCTCCTACGCCACCCTCTACGACGGGGACGAGCGGTGGGCGTCGATGGACGTGGGGAGCGGGACCCTCTTCGGTTGGGAGCAGAGCTCCACCTACGTGCGGCGGCCCCCGTTCCTGGACGGGGTCACGAGGGACGTGGCCGAGGTGCCCGACGTCCACGGCGCCCGAGTGCTGGCGCTCCTGGGCGACAGCGTCACCACCGACCACATCTCCCCCGCCGGCTCCATCCCGGCCTCCGGTCCCGCCGGTCGGTACCTCCTCGGGCGGGGCGTCGAGCGGGCGGACTTCAACTCCTTCGGTGCCCGGAGGGGCAACGACGACGTGATGGTACGGGGCACCTTCGCCAACGTGCGCCTCCGCAACGCGCTGGTCCCGGGGGTCGAGGGCGGCGTCACCCGCCACCTGCCCAGCGGGGAGCAACTGCCCATCTTCGAGGCGGCCGAGCGCTACCGGGCCGAGGGCGTCCCACTCGTCGTCGTGGCCGGAAAGGAGTACGGCTCGGGATCCTCCCGGGACTGGGCGGCCAAGGGGACCCTGCTCCTGGGCGTGCGGGCGGTGCTGGCCGAGAGCTTCGAGCGGATCCACCGCTCCAACCTCATCGGCATGGGGGTCCTGCCCGTACAGCTCGGGTCGTCCGTGCCCAGCCTGGGGCTCACCGGCGAGGAGACCTTCGACCTCGTGGGCCTGGAGCAGGTGGCAGCCGGCGACGACGGCGCGCTCGGTGTCCTGGCCGACGGCCGGCCGCTCCCGGCGGTGGCCCGGCTGGACACCCCGAGCGAGCGCGACCACTACCGCCACGGCGGGATCCTCCCCTTCGTGCTGCGGGACCTGGCCCGCCGCTCGGCGCCGGACGTGCCGGGCGCCTGAGGAAGGTCCATGGAGATCGGGCGGTTCGGCATCTGGACCTCGACCCTCGACCGCCAGCCCTCCCCGGCTGCCCGCCAGGCGGTCGCCGAGATCGAGCGTCTCGGCTTCGGGGCCCTGTGGATCGGGGAGGCGGCCCGCCGCGAGGCGTTCGCCAACGCGTCCCTGCTGCTGTCGGCCAGCACCCACCTGGTGGTGGCGACGGGCATCGCCAACATCTGGGCCCGGGACGCCATGGCCATGGCCGCCGGCCAGCGCACCCTGGCCGAGGCCTGGAACGGCCGCTTCCTCCTCGGCCTCGGGGTAAGCCACGACCGGCTCGTCGGGTCCCGGGGCCACGGGTACCGGCGGCCGCTGGCGACCATGCGGGGCTACCTCGACGCCATGGACGCCGCCCCCTACGGCGCGCCGCCGCCGGGCCGGGACGCCATGGCCCGGGTGCTGGGGGCGCTGGGGCCGCGGATGCTGGAGCTCGCCGCCGAGCGGGCCGACGGCGCCCATCCCTACCTGGTGCCCCCGGAGCACACCCACCGGGCCCGGCGGATCCTGGGCCCCGGCAAGCTGCTCTGCCCCGAGGTCCCCGTCGTGCTCGAAGCCGACCCGGCGACGGCTCGCCGCATCGCCCGGGGCCACCTCGCCACCTACCTGCCGCTGGCCAACTACGCCCGGAACCTCTCGCGGCTGGGCTACGGGGACGGCGACCTGGCCGGCAACGGCAGCGACCGGCTGGTCGACGCCGTGGTCGCCTGGGGCTCCCCCGAGCAGGTCGCCCGCCACCTCCACGCCCACCTCGAGGCGGGCGCCGACCACGTGGCGATCCAGGTCCTCACCGGTCCACCCGACCGGCTGCCCCTGGCGGAATGGCGCTCCCTGGCCGGCATGCTCCTCCCGGGATCCCCGGGCTCCCGTCCCGGCGACGACGGAAGGTGAGCGGTCCGGCCCCGGCCGGCGCCGACGAGGCGCGCTGGCTGGCCGCCGATCGGGCCCGGTCGTGGGAAGTGGCCCAGGTGCTCGCCGTCGTCCCGACATCGCCCGGCGCCGCCACCCTGCGCCTGCGGCTGCCATCGGTCCCGGACCTGCTGCCCGGCCAGTACTACCTGGTACGCCTGGCCATGCCCTCACCCCCCGGTGCCGTGGAGCAGGCGTACTCGGTGTCCTCCGCCCCGGACCCGACCTCGGCCGAGATCGAGATCACGGTCCGCGAGGTCGAGGGCGGCCGGACGTCGCCCCTGCTGGTCCGCCAGGTCCGGGCCGGGGACGTCCTCGGGGTGCGGGGGCCGTTCGGGTTCCTCACCTGGACCGAGGCCGACGGCGGCCCCCTCGGTCTGATCGGGGCCGGGAGCGGTGTCGCCCCCCTCATCTCCATCGCCCGTCAGGCGACGGCACCCGGCCTCACGACGCAGGTGACGATGCTGTGCTCCAGCCGCGATCGGGCGTCCCTCCTGCTCCGCCGGCCCATGGAGGAGCTCGGCCGGCGGCCGGGCGTCGAGATCGTCCACACCTTCACGCGCCGCACCGGCGACCCGGCGGCCCGGTACCACCGGCGCATCGACGCCGCCATGCTGGCCGAGGTCATGGCGGGAGGGCGGGGGGACGCCCCGGCCAGGTACTACGTGGCCGGACCATCGGCCATGGTCCAATCGGCCCGCACGGCGCTGGGCGACCTCGGAGTGCCCGACGGCGACGTGGTCAGCGAGGACCACGCCTGACCCCGTGGTCGGGCCTGGCGCCTCGGCAGGGAGACGGCCATCGCAGCGATCTCCGGGTGGAACGGCACGACCGGCGGGCGAGCCGTCGTCAACCTTTGGTCGTGCCGGCGGGCTGCCGGAAGCCTCGATCGGCCGCGGTCGCGGTCGGATCCGGCAACGCCGGGACGCATAACCCCGGTAGCAACAGGGAACGGTTGGGGCGATGCCGGATCCGATGGCACGACACGGCGACGGCAGCCCTGCCCGCCCTCACCGGCACCGCCGGACCGGATGAACCGGCTCGAGCGGGCGGTCCGTGGCGTCGACGCCTTCCAGCAGCGTCACCTGGCCACCGCCCTCGGCCTCGGCCTGGTCAAGAAGTACGGGGACGACAACGCCGGATCCCTCGTGTCGACGCTGGCCCACTCGGCCTTCGGATCGATCTTCCCCCTCCTCTTGTTCCTGGTCACCATCCTCGGGATGATCCTCGGCAGCCACTCCCACCTGCGGGCCCAGGTGCTGCACTCGGCCATCGTCCAGTTCCCCATCATCGGCAACGGCCTGCAGAAGAACATCACCGCCCTCCACAACAACAGCGTCCTCGGCCTGACGGTCGGCCTGGCCGGGACGATCTGGGGATCGCTCGGCCTGGCCCAGAACGGCATCTTCACCATGATGCAGGTCTGGAACCTGCCGGGCACGGCGCGTCCGAACTACCCCAAGCGCCTGGCCCGGAGCCTCGCCTTCCTGGCCGTCCTGGGGCTCGGGCTGATCGCCACCACGTTCCTCGTCAACGTGGTGCCCCGGCTGGCCACCGGCGCCGGCATCACCGTCGGCAGCGCCGCGGTCTCGGGGCTGGTCAACTGCGCCGAGTACCTGGTGGCGTTCCGGATCCTGACCCCCGGCACCATCCGGCTGCGCCAGCTCGTCCCCGGTGCGGTCGCCGGGGGGGTCGGCTGGACCGTCCTGGAGGAGGTCGGCGGCCTGATCGTCAGCCACTACCTTCGCAACGACAGCGCCGTCTACGGCCTCTTCGGGATCGTGCTCGGCCTCTTCGCCTGGGTGTACATCGCCGTCGAGATGACCGTCTACGCCGCCGAGCTCAACGTCGTCCTCGCCCGCCGGCTGTGGCCGAGGGCGATCGTGCAGCCACCGCTCACCCGGGCCGACCGGCGGTCGATGGCGGCGCAGGCCATCCAGAACCGGCGCCGGCCCGAGCAGCACGTCCGCGTCACCTTCGACGGCGAGGCCCAGACCCAGGACCGCTTCCTGGCCGAGCTGGACCGGCGGGCGGCCGGCGACGCCACGGACCGCCCGGCCCGATGACCGGGGCTCAGTCGGCCGGCGGCAGGTCGACGGTGACCACGTCGAGCTCGCCGGCGGCGTACCGCGCCCTGAGCACCTTCTTGTCGAATTTACCGACCGACGTCTTGGGGACCTCCTCGACGAAGGCCCATCGCTCGGGAAGCCACCAGCGGGCGACCCGGCCCTGGAGGAAGCCCACCAGCTCCTTGGCGTCGGGCCGGGCCCCAGCCACCGGGACCACGCAGACCAGGGGGCGTTCCTGCCACTTGGGGTCGGGCACGGCCACCACCGCCGCTTCGAACACGTCGGGGTGGGCCATGACCTCGTTCTCGAGCTCGACCGAGGAGATCCACTCGCCGCCGGACTTGATGACGTCCTTGGTCCGGTCGGAGATCTGCATGTACCCGCGCCGGTCGAGCGACCCGACGTCGCCGGTCCGCAGCCAGCCGTCGTGGAACCGGCCGGGATCGGCGTCCTTGTAGTACTCGGCCGTCACCCAGGGTCCCCGGATCTCGAACTCCCCGACGGACTCGCCGTCGTTGGGCAGGATCCGGCCGTCGGGGGCGACGACGCGCACCTCCACCCCCGCCACCACCCGCCCGGCCTTCACCAGGTAGTCGATGGCCTCGTGGGGAAGGCAGTCGGGCGGGGGAACGGCCAGCGCAGCCACCGGGCTGGTCTCGGTCATCCCCCACCCCTGGAGGAGGGGAATGCCCACCCGCTCCTCGAACGCCTCGATGAGGGTACGGGGGACGGCCGATCCTCCGGCGGTGACGGCGCGAAGGGACGACAGGTCGTCGTCCGGTCGGGCCACCCGGAGCACCTCGTTCCAGATGGTCGGCACGCCGCAGGCCATCGTCACCCGCTGCTCGGCGATGATCCTGACCAGGTGCTCGCCCTTCAGGTACATCTGGGGCATGACCAGGTCGGTGCCCACCATGTAGGCGGCGTACGGGGTTCCCCAGGCGTTGGCGTGGAACATCGGCACGATGGCCAGCAGCCGGTCCCGGTCGGTCATCCCGACCGACGACGCCGAGGTGATGGCCATCGAGTGCAGGTAGGTCGACCGGTGGCTGTAGACCACGCCCTTCGGGTCCCCGGTGGTCCCGCTCGTGTAGCACATGACGGCGGCGTCGCGCTCGTCGAGATCGGGCCAACCCTCCCCCGGCTCCTCCGCCGCCAGGAGCTCCTCGTAGTCGAAGGTGTCGCCGAGGCCGGAGGTGTCGCCGTCCCCGGACACCACGATCTTCTCCACCGAGGGCAGATCGCCCCTGATCCGGGCCAGCAGCGGCGTCAGGGAGCCGTCGACGACGATCACCTTGTCCTCGGCGTGGCGGATCACGTACGCCAGCTGCTCGGGGAAGAGGCGGACGTTGAGGGTGTGGAGCACCGCCCCCATCGACGGGACGCCCAGGTACGCCTCGAGGTGGGCCTGGTTGTTCCAGCAGAAGGTGCCGACCCGGTCGCCCGCCCCGATCCCCAGGCGCCGGAGGGCGGCGGCCAGGCGCTCGGCCCGCTCCCCGACCTCGGCGAAGGTCGCCGTGCGGTACCCGTCGGCCTCGACGGTGACCACCTCGCTGTCGCCGTAGACGAACTGGCCGTGCCGGAGGATGCCACTGATGAGGAGCGGTGCGTCCTGCATCGTGCTGCGCATGTGCGGTCCCTCCCGTCGTCGCCGTGGCGCGCCATCCAGCCTAGTGGCGGGACCGTTCGGTGTCGGGGTGCGGGTGGCAAGGGAGGTCATCGGGGTGCGACGGGTGGCGGTGGCAGCGGCGGGCCTGCTGGGAGCGGCCGGGTTGGGGATGGGCGGGTGCGTGGCCCTGGCCGCCGGGATCCCGGGCGGGCCCGTGGCGGTTGGGACCGCCCCGACCGGGACCCCGGTGGTCCCGGGCCGCCGGGCCGTACCGCCCGGCTGGGAGGCGCTCGACCAGGGTGCGGCAGCCACCTGCACGGGCCTGCCGTGGGGCGTCCTGGCCGCCATCGGCGAGGTCGAGAGCGACAGCGGTCGGTCCACCCTTCCCGGGGTCGCCTCGGGGGCCAACCCCGCCGGGGCCGAGGGCCCCATGCAGTTCGAGCCGTCCACGTTCGCCGCCCACGCCGTCGTCGGCCCGGGAGGGGTGTCCCCCCCGTCGCCGTACGATCCGGCCGACGCCGTCTACACGGCTGCCGCCCTCCTCTGCGCCGACGGCGGCGGAACGCCGCCCGGCGTCTACGGCGCGGTGTGGGACTACGACCACTCGGCCGTCTACGTGGCGAGAGTGCTGGTGCTGGCCCGAGGGTTGGCGGCCGATCCGCTGCTGGGCTCGGTGCCGGCCACCGCCCTGGCCTTCGCCGCCGGCAAGCTCGGGGTCCCCTACCGGTGGGGCGGGACGGGCGTCGGCGGCTACGACTGCTCGGGCCTGGTGCAGGCGGCCTACCGTTCGGCCGGGGTGACCATCCCGCGGGTGACCCAGGCCCAGTTCGACGCCGGGCCGGCGGTGGGGGCGGGCAGCCCGCTCTCGCCCGGCGACCTCGTCTTCTTCGGCACCTCGGCCGGCGACGTCAGCCACGTGGGGATCTACCTGGGCGGCGGCCAGATGATCGACGCCCCTCACACCGGGGCGGTCGTGCGGGTGGACGCCACCCCCACCGTCGTCGGGAGCCGGTGGGGCGGCGAGCGCTACCTCGGCGCCACCAGCCCGGCTGAATAGGATCTATTGCAGCAGATGCAACACTGGTCGTTCGTTGAGCACGGGCTGGACAGGCCTGCGTCCCACCGCTTCGACACCTCGTGAGGCGGGGCACGGCTTGATCGCCTCCACCACCTTTACCTGCACCTCGGGGCCTGCTGGCCGACCGACGAGTAGCGCCGGGCGGCAGAGGTGATCGACGCCGACGATGACCGCGTAGCTCCATGAGCTCGCCGGGCGCCCCGCGCCTCGGAGCGTCGACGCCGCGGAGCTCTGTCTGCGTCAGTTCGCCGCCCGTCTCCTGGCGATCGATCCGGCGTGTCAGAGGGTCGGCGACGTGACGACGGCCCACGTCATGAGCTGGAAGCGTTCGCTCGAGGGCCGCGACCCCTCGGCCGGCGAGCGAATGGCGTCGCAGAGGACCATCGTCTACAAACTGCGCACGCTCAGGCGGTTCTCCGAGCACGCC
>JBOGGE010000192.1:0-5885 GCA_050743865.1 Acidimicrobiales bacterium | reverse complement strand
CCCGGGGGCCGGGGGGGACGCTGTCTCGGGGGCCGGGGCGGTGGGGGAGGCGCGGTGGCGCTCGTCGGCCACCACCACGGCGCGCAGCGCCGGCAGCTCGGGCAGCCGGGGGCGGATGCGCTCGGCCCGCTCCCGGTCGGTGACGACGACCACCGCTCCCGAGTCCGCCAGCCCGTAGGCCAGCTCGTCGGTGGTCCACCAGGCGTTGAGCGGGACCACGACCGCACCGGCGACGGCGGCCGCCCAGAAGGCGATCACCCATTCGGGCAGGTTGCGCATGGCGATGGCCACCCGGTCGCCCTTCACCACCCCGAACCGCTGGCCCAGGCGGTGGGCGAGGGTGGCGGCGGCCCGGTAATGGTGCTCGAAGCTCAGCCGCTCGTCCTCGTACACCAAGAAGTCGGCCTCGCCGTGGGCGCGCGACAGCTCCAGCACTGTGCGCAGGGTGGCCGGCGCCTTCTTCCACACCCGCGTGGGGATGCCACGGATCACCGCCTCCTCCATCTCGAACGGCTGCCCCGGGCCGGTGAGGGCGGCGGTGGCCTCGGCCAGGGAGATCCTCGTCATCGTGGTTGCGGCGACGGGCGGCCGTCGGAGGTCTCGGGCGCCCGGAACACGGCCCGCCGGTAGTAGGCGAGCTCGGCCACGCTCTCCTTGATGTCGTCCATCGCACGGTGGGCACCGTGTTTGCGCGGCGCCTGGGATGCCGCCTCCGGCATCCAGCGCCGGGCCAGCTCCTTGACGGTCGAGACGTCGATCGACCGGTAGTGGAGGAATTGCTCGATCTGTGGGGCGTGCACGGCCAGGAACCGGCGGTCCATGCCGATCGAGTTGCCGGCGAGCGGCACCGTCCCCGGCTCGGCGATGTGCTGGCGCAGGAAGGCGAGCGTCGCCTCGGCGGCCTGGGCGAGCGACAGGCTGGAGGCTTCGATGGACGCCAGCAGGCCGGATCTCGTGTGCATGTGGCGCACCAAGTCGTTCATCGCCGCCAGCTCCTCGGGCGTCGCCGAGACGACCAGATCGGGGCCCTCAGCCACGATGGCGAGGTCGTCGTCGGTCACCAAGGTGGCGATCTCGACGATGGTGTGCCGGGCCGGGTCCAGGCCGGTCATCTCGAGGTCCATCCAGGCGAGCATCGTCGCGATGCTAGCCAGGCCCCGGCCGGCGACCCCGGTGGCCGGGGCCGGTGCCCGCGGCCGGCGACCCCGGTGCCCGCGGCCGGTGCCCGCGGCCGGTGACCCCGTTCCCCGGCCGTCTACCATCGCCGAGTGCTCCCGATCCCGGTCCGCCAGGTCGACCCGGAGCTGCCGCTCCCCGCCTACACCCATCCCGGCGACGCCGGCTGCGACCTCTATGCCCGCCAGGACGCCGTGCTCCCCCCGGCCGGCGGGCGGGTGCTCGTCCCGACCGGGGTGGCGGTGGCCATCCCCTTCGGCTACGCCGGGTTCGTCCAGCCCCGCAGCGGCCTCGCTCTGCGCCACGGGATCACCTGCCTCAACTCGCCGGGGCTGGTCGACGCCGGCTACCGCGGTGAGCTGGCGGTCGTGCTCGTCAACACCGATCCGAACGAGGAGTACAAGGTGCGGCGGGGCGACCGGATCGCCCAGCTGGTGATCCAGCGGGTCGAGCAGGCGACGTTCGCACCGGTGGACGAGCTCCCGCCGGCCGAGCGGGGCTCCGGCGGGTTCGGCCACAGCGGCCGCTGATCGGTGGCCCCGGGGCGCACCGGTGGGGGAGCGGCGGGCCGCGGCGGGACGGGCCGGCCACTCGGCCGAGGCAGGGGCGTGCCGCTCAGTCGTCGCCGTAGTCGTGGTCGGGATGGTCGGCGACGCCGAGCCGCCAGTAGCCGCGGGTCACGATCGAGCCGACCGGGAGGCGCCGGTCATCCAGGAGGTGCTTGCGGATTCGGCGCACGACCACGGCCTCGCAGGCCACCCACACGTGGGTTCCACTGTCGCCGCCGAGCGCGGCGCCCCGCGCTGCCTCCTCCAGCTCGGTGCCCCAGGCGTCGGGGCTCCGCCGGTGGTGCCAGGTCAGCGTGGTCTGTGCGGCGCTGGGAAGGGGGATCTCGTCGTCGGAGCCGGCCACCTCGACGTGCACCTCGGCCACCGCCGACGGAGGCAGGGCGTCGAGGAGCGTCCCGATCGCCGGCAGGGCGCTCTCGTCGCCGCCGATCCACCAACGCCGGGCGGCAGGGTCGAGCGAGAACCTTCCCCCCGGCCCGGCCACGGCCAGCTCGTCACCGACCTGGGCTCGTTCCGCCCATTCGGAGGCCGGACCGGCGCCGTGGAGGACAAACTGCACCTCGAGCGTACGGGCCTCGTCGTCGAGCTTTCGTGGGGTGTAGGTCCGTACCACCGGGCGGGCGGCGTCCTCGGGCCAGATCGCCCCGTCGGGGCCGCGCTCCGGCAGCACCGGTGCAGCCTGGCCGGGGGCGGGGAGGAACACCTTCATGTGCGAGGTCGGGGCGCCGTGGCGAAATCCTTCCAGCCCGTCGCCGCCGAGGAGCACCGAGACCAGGCGGGGTGCGAGCCGCGACACCGACACCACCCGGACCGGCCGCGGCGGCGCCTTTGGCCGGCGCTGGCCCCGGCTGGCGCCCGCGCCACGCGGTGACGGTTCGGCCGTCGAGCTGGTGACGGGCCCGTCGTCGTTGCCGGGAACGGTCATGGATGCTCCTTTTCGTCGGGTGTCGGACGGTCACGTCGGCGAACAGCCCGGAGAAGGCTGGGGCGGTGACCCGGACGAAGGCTACGACGAGCGCGGCCAGGGTCCGGCTGCCCGGGCGCGCCGCAGCGAATCCCCGATCGTGATATATCGTGATCGTATCGCAAGCACCAGGCACCGGGTGGCGATCCGTCGGCGCCAGGCGGCGCGGTGGTAGCCTGAATTCCCAGTACGCGGACGTGGCTCAGTTGGTAGAGCATCACCTTGCCAAGGTGAGGGTCGCGGGTTCGAGTCCCGTCGTCCGCTCCCACAAGACATCCAGGTCAGAGCAGGTTTTACCGCCTGACATCGCCGAAGGAAGCCGCGAGGGGTCTGCCAAAGCGGTTTACACAAATCGACCCGGAGGCCCCGACGCGGATCCGCCCGGAGTGTCGTCGGTCCACCCCAGGGGCACCCCGGCCGACCGTTCCCCGGCGTGACCGCGACCGTCCGCCCGAGGGCCGGGGAACCCTGCAGGTGAGCGGCGCGTTGGCGACCGCCACCGCTGTTGGTGTCTCCGTCCCTGGCCCCAGGGGCGGCGGCCCGAGGCGGCCCAACCGTCGCCGCAGCGGTGGCGTGGTCGAACTGCGCCCAGGGGTATGGCGGGTCGACGTCGAGGTCGACCGGGAAAGTGACTGGGCGCCGCCGCCAGGTGTCCCGCCGGGTCCACGGGACCCGCGACGACACAGAGCTGGCACTGTCCCGCCTCCGGGTAGAGCGCCATGCCGGCCAGCTCCCGCAGGCCTCGACCAGCGCAGTGACGGTCGGCTCGCTGCTCGGGCGCTACGTCGAGGAAGCCCAGGTGGGGCGAGTCCAACTACGGCCCAAGACCCTGGTCACGGCCACTCGGCGGCCAGGGCGATGTCATCCACCCGGCTGACCAGCGGCAAGGCCTTCGGCGACGTGACCCTGTCGGCGCTCACCTGGCGCGAGATCGAGGAGCTCTACGGCGAGATGGCTCGCCGTGGGCTGTCGGCGGCGTGGGTCCGCCGATGCGCCACGGTGCTCAGCCGGGCGCTCGACCGGGGCCGCAAGTACGGACTGCTGCCCACCAACCTCGTCCGTACGAAGCCCTACTCTCCAGCGGGCACGGCCGTCCGAGAGGCCTTGGCCACCGCCCGAGAGACGGATCCCGAGATCGCCGATTTCGCCGCGATCGTCGCCAACGCCGGCATGCGGACGAGCGAACTGCTGGGGCTGCGATGGGAGGACGTCGACGAGGAGGCCGATGAGCTGCACCTGGCCTGGGCGGTGACCGACGGCGGTCCGGGTATCAGGGTGGTGCGGATGCAGGTCAAGCGCTCCGATTGGCGCGACGTCCCCCTGACCCCGGCAGCGCTCGACGCGATCAGGCACCAGCAGGATCGGCGCGTGGCGGCCTCCGGGAGCGTGCGCCCGCAGGGATATGTCTTCTCGGGCCCCGGTGATGGGTCGTCGCCTCTGTGTCCCGACCGCCTCTCGGAGCGATGGCTGGCGGCCCGCGGTGGGTCGGCGGTCACGTTGCTGGCCCTCCGGTACTACGTCGCCACGACGATGCTCGACGCCGGCGTGCCCTACCGGACGGTGGCCGAGCTGCTCGGCAACAGCGAGGCCACCCTGCGCCTCCACTACGACGGGCGGACCAACGTGGGGAAGTGTCAGGCGATCGCCGCGCTTTGCCAGGGGTGACGAGGTGCGCGGTCGGCAAGAGGTCATCAGGCAGGACGCCCTCCGTCGGCGGCGTGGCCGCAGCGGTGGCAACGACCGGGGCCGTCGATCCCGCACCACTCGCGCAGGCGGGCCGCGGGGATCCGCAACGCATCGGTTGAGAGCACCACACCGGCAGCCCGACGGCTCCGGAGGCTCGGAACTGGCGGGCCAGCTCGTAGGCCTTCTTTCGGCCGATCCGCAGGTACTCGGCCGCCTCGGCCAGTCAACAGCTCCCGGTGGCACCAGCACCGGCAGGCTCTGGACCTGTCCAGTGCCACAAGAGGGATCGCTCGTGCCGTCATCTCTTCCCGTCCTGACGCCATCGTCGTCACTCCTCCTCCTCGCCGGCCAGCCGGGGAACGGTCGGTCCGAAGTCGGGTGTGGTGAATATGAGCGAGTCCCATGTCGGGGCGAGTGCGCGGACGGAAAGATGTACATATTCTTGGTACAATCCGGACCATGGCAGACGCGATCGTGCCGACGAGCGAAGTCCGGGCGACCCTTGGCCAGATCACCAGGCGCTTCGACGCGGGCGATGCCGAGCCGGTGTTCTTCGGCTCGCATCGCCGGCCCCAAGCAGTGCTGGTGCCCATCGCCACGTGGGAGCGCCTGCTGGCGGCGGTCGAGGACGACCTGGACCGCGAGGTGGCCCGTGAGCGTCTGGCCGACAAGCGACCGTGGCTGAGTACCGAGCAGCTGGACACCGCGCTCGACCGGGCGGCCGAGGACGCCGCCCGGACTCGGTGACCGGTCGGTCGCCACATCCCCGCTTCGGCCTCCTGGCGCACCCGGGACTTGCAGACGACCTGTCGGCGATGGCCGCCTACGGCCCGGAGGTCATTGCCGCGCTGCGGGTCGTGCTCGATGACCTCGCCCACGGCCGTCTCACGGGGAAGGCCCTCGGGGTGCGTCACGTGAGTGGTGACCTGACCGGCCTCGCGAGTGTGAAATTCGACCTCCCGGACAGCCCGACCCGGCGATTCCGGCTGGTGTACGCCGAGCTGGACGCATCGACGCGTGGTCTCCTGGCGGTCGGTGTTCGCGATGAGCACGCCATCTACCGGCTGGCGTCAGAACGGCTGGAGGCGGGGAAGACCCTGGGGGAAGGGTCCGAGTGAGTTGCCGTCCGGTCTATTTGGCCTACCTACGAACGTACCAACCCCGGGTCAGCGGCCCTCTGCCGCGGGATGCGAGCGATTGGTCGGTTGACCGGGCTTGGTGGTGAATGCCCGGCGCCCACCATCGGCGGCAATCCCTTGACCCCGTGCTTCCCTCCTTGGGGATTGGCGCTCAGGAACGGAGAAGGAGGACCCTTGTCATTGCCGATGCGGATTAGTGGCATGAAAGGCATGGCGCTGCGACTTGATCCAACCATCCAGCTCTGGTCCGCCACTGACGCGGCGAAGATCAATACCAGCAGTGATTCGTTGGAACATCGTGTTCACGTCGAACCCGACGTCTACCTGAGACTTCATCGCTAGATGCCGTAG
>JBOGGE010000191.1:0-3794 GCA_050743865.1 Acidimicrobiales bacterium | reverse complement strand
GGCGCCGGGTTCATCGGATCGGAGGTGGCGGCGACGTGCGCCGGCCTCGGGTGCCGGGTCACCGTCGTCGAAGCCCTCGCCACCCCGCTGGCCACCGCCCTGGGGGAGACGGTCGGCGGGGCCTGCGCGTCGCTCCACGCCCGCGGCGGCGTCACCCTGCGGACCGGGGTCGGCGTGAGGGCCGTCCACCCGCCCACCGGGGCCGTCGGGCCCACCGGCGCCGTCGGGCCCACCGAGGCCGGGCGAGCCGGGAGGGTGGAGCTCGGCGACGGCACGTCCCTGCCGGCCGACGTGGTGGTGGTCGGGATCGGGGTCGTGCCCGCCACCGACTGGTTGGACGGATCCGGTCTCACGATCGAGGACGGCGTGGTCTGTGACGCCGCGCTGTTCGCCGCCGACCGGGTGGTGGCGGCTGGCGACCTGGCCCGGTGGGCCTGGCGCCACGGTGGGACGGAGCGGTCCACCCGGATCGAGCATTGGGAGGTCGCTTCGCAGATGGGTGCGGCGGCGGCGCGCGCCCTCTTGGCCGGTCGGGCGGCAGCCGTGCCGTTCGACCCCGTCCCGTACTTCTGGTCGGACCAGTACGGGCTGCGCATCCAGGTTCTCGGCCGACCCGAACCGACCGACGACGTGGAGGTGGTCGACGGGTCCCTCGATGCCGAGGACGGGCGGTTCGTCGCCGTCTACGGGCGCCATGGGCGGTTGACCGCCGCGCTCGGGATCAGCCGGCCCCGGCAGCTCATGGCGTTCCGCCCGCTGCTCGTCGCCGGTGCCACCCTGGGCGACGCCCGGAAGGTGCTGGCCGAGAGCTAGCCCGGGTCTGGTGGGCGAGGCGGTCCCCGGTACGGTCCCCAGATCGGTGCCGGCGCCGGGACCCCTCCGTCCGGCCCGGCACGTATCGCCCGGGCGGGAGCCCGGCCCAGGCCGGTCAGAGGTCGTCCAGCTCTGATCCCCCGGCGAGGGCGGTGGCGACCTGGCGCAGGCGCTCGTCGACGAGGCGGAAGAGGCCGGACGCCAGGCTGATGCGTCGCACCCCGATTGATGCCAGGACCCCGATCCCGAAGCCGCCCCGGCGGGCCATGGCGTTGAGGGGCCCGGGGACCGACTGGATCATCGACGCCAGCTGGTCCCGGTTGACGCCCGAGGTCAGCATGAACGGATAGACGCAGTCGGCTCCGGCGTCCAGGTAACGCCGGGCCCGTCCGACGGCGTCGTCCACCTGCGTCTGGCCCTCCCCGACGCCACGGATGAACGTGTCGATCCGGGCATTCACCACCACGTGCACGCCCGCCGCGTCAGCCGCCGCCCGGACGCCGGCCAGGTAGTCGGCCTGGCGGCCGGGGTCCACCAGAATGCCGGCGCCGTGGTGGTCGGTGTCCTGGAGGTTGCATCCCACCGCGCCGGCGGCCAGGAGCCGGTCGACGAGCTCGGCCGGATCGAGCCGGTAGCCGGCCTCGAGATCGGCGGTGACCGGAACCGAGACCGCCCCGGCGATGCGTGCCACCCAGTCGAAGACGAGGTCGGGCGAGAGCGAGTCGTCGTCCCGCTCGCCGAGCACGTCGGCGACGGCGTGGCTCGACGTGGCGATGGCGCCGAACCCGGCGTCTTCGACGGCCCGCGCCGAGGCCACGTCCCACACATTGGCCAGGAGGAGAGGTTCCTCAGCGTGATGGGCGGCGAGCAGGTGCTGCGCCTTGGTGGCGAGCACGCCAGCGCTGGAGGCAGCGGCGGCCCCGTGGCCGGGTGACGAGGGCATGGTTGCAGCGTAGGGCGCGGTCAGCGGGTCAGTGGGAGAAGCAGAACGAGTCCGTCGACGAGTCGCCGCCTTCCAGCCGCACCTGGTGGGCGCGGTGCCCGTCGAAGGCGACGTGGAATTCCGGGTCGAGGCTGATCCCGCCGGCCGGATCGACGTCGACCTTGGCCATGGCGCCGGGGATCCCCTCGGGGTAGAACTGCGGGTCCCAGGAGCCGTAGAGCGAGTTGGTCACGTAGACCCGGGTCCCGTCCCGGGAGACCTCGATCATCTGGGGGCCACCGCCCCAGGGTCGGCCCGAGGGATGCGCGGCCCGGTGGAGGATGCCGCCGAGCTCCACCGTCCCCGTCAGGCGTGGGGCGAACGGATCGGTCACGTCGTACTGGCGCAGCTCGCCCGTTCCCCAGCAGGCGACGTAGAGGTACCGGTCGTCCAGGGACAGGGCGATGTCGGTCACCACGGGGGGCACGGCGCCGAACCCCTGGAGCAGCGGTGGGAGCCGTGTGGCGTCGCGGGGGACGGCGGGGACGACGATGGTCTTCTCGGCCTTCCACTCGCTGCCGTCCTTCTGCCACGTCCACACCGACGCCGAGAGGTCGGTGACGTCGACGACGACCCCGAGGAAGCCGTAGGCCTTCGCCGGGTCGTGGGCTGGACGCACCTCCAGGGCCATCTGGTGCTGGTCACCGAGGTCGATCTCGGCGATGTGGCGGCGCTCGGCCAGATCGAAGAAGTGGAGGCGGTGGCCGTACTGGCGACCGAGAAGGGCCTCGGGGACGAGGCCGCCCTCGATCAGCTTGGGCGGTGCCCACTCGCTGGCCATGAGCACGCCCTCGTTCACGTGCCACCAGAAGTCGTAGGCGTAGAACTGGCTACCCCGGTCGGCTTCCCACTGGCCGGTCACCCGGAAGTCGGAGTGGTCGATGGTGAAGATGCCACCCGGCCCGTCGTTGCCGTCGACCGACCCCGAACCGAGGGCACTGACGAACAGGCCGTGCGGGCCGCAGTGGACGGTGTGGGGCCGGCTGTAGTGGCCCTGGCCCATGACCTCCTCCGGCTCGATGGTGCGCACGAGGGTCGGGTGGCGCGGATCGGGACCGGTGTCGAGCACGTAGATGCGCGACGACCGGAGACCCGGCACGACGAGGTAACGCCGCTCCATGGCGCCGTCATGATGGTGGTCGCCCCCCAGCGCCGAGCTGCAGATGTTCCATCCGTAGTGGTGGAACTCGTCGGGCGTCGCCTGGCGCGGCGCGTCCCACTGCCCGACCGTCGTGGAATAGGTGGGCGACGAGTCGTCGACGTCGACCACGGCGATGGCATCGGGGTCGAGCAGGGCCACGTAGGCCAGCTTCTCCCGGGGGGCGGCCATCGCGTCGCCAGGGGACCGGTAGAGGCTCGGGTCCGTCGCACCGTGCTCCGTCGTCGTGCTGGCGCTCATGTCGCTTCTCCGATCTCCCGGGACCGACGACGGCTGCCCCGGCCGCTGGTGGCGACGGCCGGAGGCCGGCCTTGTGGCTGCATGCTCGCAGCCGGGGAGCCCCGTCTCGGCCCAATGTCGACCAACTTAGTCAGGTATGCAGTCGACCGCCACCAGGGCCCGGCTCGACGCGCCGCCTCCGCCACCAGCGGTCCGACCCAGCCCCCGCCTCCGCCTCCCGACCCTCAGAAGCTGATACCCGACAGCTCGGGGATGGTCTGCTCCGAGCGCTGCCGGGCTTCGAGCCAGCGCGCTCGTAGGGTGTCCCGGACGTCGTCGCCAAGCTCGGGCTCGACGACGCGGCGAGGGGCGAAGGCGGCCGCCACGTCCTCCTCGTCCCGCCACGTGCCGACAGCCATCCCGGCCAGATAGCCGGCGCCCAGGGTCGTCGCCTCGAGCACCGGGGACACCTCCACGCGACGCCCGGCGGCATCGGCGAGCGCTTGGAGGAAGACGTCGTTGGCGCTCATGCCGCCGTCCACCCGGAGCGAGGGCACGGCGAGGCCGGTGTCCGCTTCCGCCGCCTCGAGGAGGTCGGCTCCCCGGTGTGCGACCCCTTCG
>JBOGGE010000190.1:0-27849 GCA_050743865.1 Acidimicrobiales bacterium | reverse complement strand
CTCCTCGTCCGGCGGCACCCCTTCGTGCACTCGTACCCGCACTGCTGGCGCTGTGGGACTGCCCTCGTCTACTGGGGCAAGCCGAGCTGGTACGTGGCCACGTCGTCCCGCAAGGGCGACCTGCTCGAGGCCAACGAGACCGTTGCCTGGCACCCGGCCACCATCAAGCACGGGCGGTTCGGCGAATGGCTCGAGAACAACGTCGACTGGGCCCTCTCCCGCGACCGTTTCTGGGGCACGCCGCTCCCCGTCTGGCGGTGCGGTGCCGGCCACGTCGTCTGCGTCGGGTCGCTGGCCGAGCTGTCCGAGCTGGCCGGCCGGGACGTGCGCGCCGTCGACCCCCACCGCCCGTCGATCGACGAGGTGGTGTTCCCGTGCCCGCAGTGCGCCCCCGCCCACGACCCCGCTCCGGCCCACGGCCCCGCCGACCCCGCCGCCGACCCCGCTCCGGCTGCCCTGGCCCGGCGGGTGGAGGCGGTGATCGACGCCTGGTTCGACTCGGGGTCGATGCCGGCGGCCCAGGTCGGGTACCCGTACGCCCCGGGCTCGCCGGAGGCGTTCTCCTTCCCGGCCGACTTCGTCACCGAGGCCATCGACCAGACGCGTGGCTGGTTCTATTCCCTCCTCGCCGTCAACGAGCTGGTCCACGGCGCCGCCCCCTACCGGCACGTGATGTGCCTGGGCCACATCGTCGACGCCGAGGGGCGCAAGATGTCCAAGTCGCTCGGCAACGTGGTCGACCCGTGGGAGATCCTCTCCACCCGGGGCGCCGACCCGCTGCGGTGGTGGATGTTCAGCCAGGGGTCGCCGTGGACGCCGACCCGGGTCAGCCTCTCGGCCATCGACGCCTCGCTGCGCGACACGCTCCTCACCCTGTGGAACGCCGCCAGCTTCTTCACCACCTACGCCTCGTTGAACGGCTTCGACCCGGCCGACGCTGCCGTCCCGGCACCCGGGGACCGGCCGGCCCTCGACCGGTGGGCGCGCTCGAGGGTGGTGTCGACGACGGCGACGGTCACCGACGCCCTCGACCGCTACGAGCCGCTGGAGGCCGCCTCGGCGCTGGCCCGCCTGGTCGACGACCTCTCCAACTGGTACGTCCGGCGCAGCCGGCGGAGGTTCTGGCGGACCGACCCCGACGCCCCGCCGGAGGACTCCCTGGCCGCCCAGGCCACCCTGCACGAGTCGCTGGTGACCGCCGTCACGCTGCTGGCTCCGTTCTGCCCGTTCGTGGCCGATCGGCTCTGGCGGGAGCTCACCGGTGCCGGCGACGATGCCTCGGTCCACCTCGCCGACTGGCCCCGCATCGGCGCCGAGGCCCCCGACGGCGTCCTCGAGGACCAGATGGCACTGGCCCGCCAGCTCTCCTCGCTCGGCCGGGCCGCCCGGGACGAGGCCGGGTTGAAGGTCCGCCAGCCGCTGGCCCGGGCCCTCGTGTTCCTGGCCCCCGGCTCGCCCGGCCTGCTGCCGGGCGTGGTGGCCGACGAGCTCAACGTCGACCGGGTGGAGGTGGCCGGGGAGCTGGGGGAGGTGCTCGCCTTCGAGCTGGTGCCCAACTTCAAGGTGCTCGGCCCCCGCCTGGGCGAGCGGGTGAAGGAGGTGCGGGAGGCCCTGGCCGGGGTCGACCCGGCGGCGGCGGCCGCCGCCGTCGAATCGGGGGGCACGGTGAGGGTCGAGCTCTCCGGCCGGCCCGTCGAGCTGGGCCCGGGGGAGCTCGAGCTCCGGGTGCGGGGCCAGGCCGGGTTCGCCGTCTCCCGCGAGGGCGGCTGCGTGGTGGCGCTCGACCTTACCCTCGACGACGACCTGCGCCGCCGGGGGAGGGCCCGGGAGGTCGTCCGCCACGTCCAGGACCTCCGCAAGGCCAGCGGGCTGGACGTGTCCGACCGGATCCGGCTCTTCGCCGTCGGCCTGGACGACCTGGCCCCCCTCTTCGGCGAGATCGCCCGTGAGGTGCTGGCGGTGGAGGTGGTGGCCGGCCCGGGCCCCGGCGCCGGGACGGCACTCGACGGCGCCGGAGGCGGCCGCGTGTGGCTCGAGAAGGCCTCGGAGGTCGGGCCGGCCTGACGCCGCCGGACCACGTCCCGGCCCACGCCCTGCCCGACCGGGAACCGGCTCCGAGGTGAACGAAGTCGGAGACGGTCCCCGAGCCCGGGTTGCTAGGGTGTGGGTCGTGGCCAAGGGCAGGTTCGTGAAGCCGGTGGCGGCCCTGGTGGGCCTGCTCGGCACCATGGCCAGCGTCTGGTGGTTCGCCCTCAGGCCGCGCCGCCGGTCCCGGGACTGACCAGGATCGGGAGCACCTCGCCGATCGGCCGGCGGAGCACGGCGTCGGCCAGGTCGTCGTAGGGCGTCGGCTGGCCGTTCACGATCACCACCCCCGCTCCCGTTCTCGCCGCCAGGGGCACCAGGCCGGCGGCCGGGTGCACGCCCAGGGTGCTGCCGACGGCGAGGAGCAGGTCGCAGGCGCCCGCCGCCCGCTCGGCCCGGGCCAGGTCCGCTGCCACCAGCGACTGACCGAAGCTGATGGTGGCCGACTTGAGGATCCCGCCGCACGTCCGGCAGTGCGGGTCGTCCTCGCCGGCCCTGACCCGATCGAGCGTCGGGCCGGCCGGTCCGCGCTCGCCGCATCCCAGGCACACGATGTCCCGCATGGTGCCGTGGATCTCGACCACCCGGGCCGGGTCGTTGCCGGCGGCCTGGTGGAGCCCGTCGGTGTTCTGGGTCACGAGGGTGTCGAGGGTGCCCTGGCGCTCCAGCGCCACCAGGGCCAGGTGCCCGGGGTTCGGCCGGGCAGCCCACACGGGCGAGGAAAGGCGACCCTGCCACGCCAGCCGGCGCACCTCCGGGCTGTCCAGGTAGTCGCCGAGCGAGGAGAGCCGCTCGGCCGCCGGGTCCCGGGTCCACACGCCCTCGGGCCCCCGGTAGTCGGGGATGCCAGAGTCGGTCGAGATGCCGGCCCCGGTCAGTGCCACTACCCGCCGGGCGCCCCTGACCAGGCGCCGGGCGAGGCCGACCTCGTCGTCGTCCATCGTCGCCGGAGGCTACCGCCGCCACGGACGGCGCGAGAATCACGCGGTGCCCTTCGCCACCGTCAATCCCTCGACCGGCGAGGTCGAGCGGACCTTCGATCCGCACTCGGCCTCCGAGGTGGAGGCCCGCCTGGCCGGGGCGGCCACCGCCTTCGGCGAGCTGTCGGCGGCGGGGTTCGGCCACCGGGCCCGCCTGATGACGGGGGCCGCCGAGCTGCTCGAGGCCGAGCTTCCCGACATCGCCCGTGTGCTCACCACCGAGATGGGCAAGACCTTCGCCGCCGCCCGGGCCGAGGTGGCCAAGTCGGCCATGGCCATGCGGTGGTTCGCCGACCACGCCGAGCGCCTGCTGGCCGACGAGGAGGTGGAGAGCCGGGCCGGCCGGTCCCACGTCCGCTACGAGCCGCTGGGGCCGGTGGTGGCCGTCATGCCCTGGAACTTCCCCCTGTGGCAGGTGGTCCGCTTCGCCGCCCCGGCCCTCATGGCCGGCAACACCGTCCTGTTGAAGCACGCCTCCAACGTCCCCCAGTCGGCCCTCCTGATCGAGAGCCTGTTCCGCCGGGCCGGCTACCCCGAGGGCGCCGTCACCGCCCTGTTCGTCGACCATGACGGGCTGGCCCGGGTGATCGCCGACGACCGGGTGGCGGCGGTCACCCTTACCGGCGGCGAGCGGGCCGGGACGTCGGTGGCCGGGGCGGCCGGTCGGGCCCTCAAGAAGTGCGTGCTCGAGCTGGGGGGGTCCGACCCGTTCGTGGTCCTGGCCTCGGCCGACCTGGACCGGGCCGTCGACGTCGGCGTGCGGGCCCGGGTGCAGAACAACGGCCAGTCCTGCATCGCCGCCAAGCGGTTCGTCGTCGAGCGCTCCGTCTACCCTCGCTTCGTCGAGCGGTTCACCCAGGCGATGGCCGCTCTGGCGGTCGGGGACCCGTTCGACCCGGCCACCGACGTGGGGCCGCTCGTCTCGCAGCCCCAGCGCGATCTGGTGGCGGCCCAGGTCGACGACGCCCGGTCCCGGGGCGCCGCCGTTCGGTGCGGCGGGGCGGTGCCCGACCGGCCCGGGTGGTTCTACGCCCCGACGGTGCTCACCGAGGTCACCCCGGACATGAGGGTGCTCACCGAGGAGGTCTTCGGTCCGGTGGCCACCGTCGAGCCGGTGGCGGGCGTCGACGAGGCCATCGCCGTGGCCAATCGCACCTCCTACGGCCTGGGGGCCAGCGTGTGGACGGGCGACGACGACGAGCGCCGCCGGTGCGTGGCCGGCATCCGGGCCGGACAGGTGTTCGTCAACGCCCAGGTGGTCTCGACCCCCGAGCTGCCGTTCGGCGGGACCAAGCGCTCGGGCTACGGCCGGGAGCTGTCCACCCTCGGGATCAGGGAGCTGTGCAATGCCAAGGCGGTGTGGGTGGCATGACCCCGCCCCCCACCCCGCCCCCCACCCCGCCGGTCACCTACCTGGACCACGCCGCCTCGGCGCCGATGCGGCCGGAGGTGGCCGAGGCCATGGCCCCGTTCGCCGCCGGGTGGTTCGGCCACCCCTCCTCGAGCCACCAGGTCGGGCGCCGGGCCCGGGCGGCGCTGGAGGAGGCCCGCGACGTGGTCGCCGACCTGCTCGGGGCGGCGCCGGGCGAGGTGGTGTTCACCGCCGGCGGGACCGAGGCCGACAACCTGGCCGTCCTCGGGGTGATGGGTGCCGCCGCCGACCGCCGGCCCTCCACGGTGGTGACGTCGGCCGTGGAGCACCCGGCGGTGTGGGAGCCGGCTCGGGCCGCCGCCCGCTGGATGGCCGGGGTCGACCACCGCGCCGCCGCCGTCGACGGCTCCGGGATCGTCGACCTCGACCGGCTGGACGAGGTCCTCCACCCGCAGGTGGCGCTGGTCTCGGTCATGCTCGCCAACAACGAGGTCGGCGCCCTCCAGCCGCTGGCCGGCGTGGTGGCCCGGGCGCGGGAGCTGGCCCCGGGGGCGGCCGTGCACACCGACGCCGTCCAGGCGGCGCCGTGGGTCGACGTGGCGGCGGCGGCGGCCGGGTGCGACCTGGTCTCGGTCAGCGCCCACAAGCTCGGCGGCCCCAAGGGCGCCGGCGCCCTGGTCGTCCGGGAGGGGACGGTGCTGCGGCCGCTGGTGCACGGGGGCGGCCAGGAGCGCGAACGCCGCGGCGGGACCCACGACGTGGCCGGGGCGGTCGGCCTGGCCACTGCCCTTGCCGTGTCGGCGGCGGGCCGGGCCGGCGAGGCGGCCCGGGTCCGGGTGCTGCGCGACCGGCTGGCCGACGGGCTGGTCCGGGCCGGGGCGGTGGAGAGCGGCCGCCGGGACCGGGTGCTGCCGGGTCACTGCCACGTGCGCTTCCCCGGGATCGACCAGGAGGAGCTGCTGGTGCTGCTGGACGACGCCGGGGTGTGCGCCTCCGGCGGCTCGGCCTGCGCCAGCGGCGCCCTGGAGCCCAGCCGGGTCATGGCGGCGATGGGGGTCGGCGCCGCCGAGGGGCGCGGGGGCATACGTCTGAGCCTGGGCTGGACCACCACGGCCGCCGATGTCGAGCGGGCGCTGGCGGTGGTGCCGGCCGCCGCCGGGAAGCTCGCCCCATGAGCGAGGTGGTGGCGTGAAGGTGCTGGTGGCCATGTCGGGCGGCGTCGACTCGTCGGTGGCCGCCGCCCTCCTGGCGGCCGCCGGCCACCAGGTGACGGGGGCGACCCTTCGGCTGTGGGGCGGGCCGTCGGACTCCGGCTGCTGCTCGGTGGCCGACGTCGACGACGCCCGCCGGGTGGCCCAGCAGCTCGACCTTCCCCACCACGTGTTCAACATGGCCGAGCAGTTCGACGAGGCCGTGGTGGCGCCCTACGTGGGCGCCCACGCCGCCGGCCGGACCCCGAACCCGTGCATCGAGTGCAACCGCCACGTGAAGTTCGGCTCCCTGCTCCGCCGGGCCGTACGGCTGGGGTTCGACGCCCTGGCCACCGGCCACCACGCCCGGGTGGTGGCCGACGCCGGCCGGTTCCGGCTGCTGCGGGGGGCGGACGCCGCCAAGGACCAGTCCTACGTGCTTTCCATGCTGGGCCAGGACGCCCTGGCCCGGGTGGTGCTGCCGGTCGGCGAGCTGACCAAGGCGGAGGTCCGCCGGCGCGCCGCCGGGCTCGGCCTGCGCACCGCGGCCAA
Organism: Acidimicrobiales bacterium; assembly: GCA_050743865.1. Taxonomy (GTDB): domain Bacteria; phylum Actinomycetota; class Acidimicrobiia; order Acidimicrobiales; family RAAP-2; genus DAHUZJ01. The sequence continues at coordinate 21,670 of JBOGGE010000190.1, read as the reverse complement.
GCCGGACAGCCAGGACGTGTGCTTCATCCACCGGGCCGAGGGGCGCCGGGGCTTCCTGGCCGGCCGGATGGCCCTCCACCCGGGCACGGTGGTCGACGGGGACGGCGAGCCGGTGGGATCCGTCGACGCCGTCGAGCTGGTGACGGTGGGGCAGCGCCGGGGGCTTGGCCTCGGCGGGTCCCGGCGCTACGCGGTGGCGGTCGACGTCCCCCGGCGGCGGGTGACCGTGTCGGGTGTGGCGGCGGTGCGGGAGGTCCCCCTCGACCCCTCCAGCCTCACCTGGGTGGACCGGCCGCTCCCGCCCGGGGCGGCGGCCGTCGCCCAGGTCGGCGCCCACGGCCGGCCGGTCTCCTGCACCTTCGGGGGGGCCGGGGTCGCCTTCGACCAGCCGCAGCGCCCGGTGGCCCCCGGCCAGACGGTGGCCCTCTACCACGCCGGTGACCCCGACGCCGTGGCCGGCGCCGGGGTCTGCGCCGCTCCGGGCTGGTGATGGCGCCCACACCGGCGGCCCGGGCCGCCGAACTGCGCCGGCTCGTCGAGCACCACGACCGTCGCTACTACGAGCTCGACGACCCCGAGATCCCCGACGCCGACTACGACGCCCTGCTGCGCCAGCTGAGGGCCATCGAGGAGGCGCACCCTGATCTGGAGGTGGAGGGCTCGCCCACCAGGCGGGTGGCCGGAGCGCCGAGCGAGCTCTTCGCCGAGGTCCGCCACCGGGTGCCCATGATGAGCCTGGACAACGCCACCGACCAGGCCGGGCTGGTGGCGTGGGCCGGGAGACTGGGGCGCCTCCTCCCCGAGATCGACCTCGAGTCCCTGGGGCTGACGTGCGAGCCCAAGGTGGACGGGGTGGCGATGTCGCTCACCTACGAGGACGGCCGGTTCGTCCGGGCCGCCACCCGCGGCAACGGGGTCACCGGGGAGGACGTCACGGCCAACGTCGCCACCATCGGCGACGTGCCCCACCGCCTGGCCGACGCCGGGGGCCCGTATCCCCACCACCTCGAGATCCGGGGCGAGGTGTACCTGGCCACGGCCGACTTCGAGGCGCTCAACCGACGGGCGGCCGAGGGTGGCACCCGGACGTTCGCCAATCCGCGCAATTCGGCCGCCGGGTCGCTGCGCCAGAAGGACCCTGGGGTCACCGCCGGGCGCCCGCTCTCCTTCTGGGCGTACCAGATCGGGGAGGTCGACGGGTCCCGGCTCGAGGACCGCGACCCCGACCCTGACCCGGGTCCCGACCCCGACCCTGCCCCGGGTCCCGGTCCCGACCCCGACCCCGGTCCCGGTCCCGGTCCCGGCGCCTGGCCGCCGGCCCGCCAGAGCGACGCCCTGGCCCTCCTGCGCCGGGCCGGCTTCCCGGTCAGCCCCGACGCCGGGAGGGTCCGGGGGGTGACGGCGGCCTTCGCCCGCTGCGACGAGCTGGCCGAGCGCCGCCACCAGCTTCCCTACGAGATCGACGGGGTGGTGGTGAAGGTCGACGACCTCTCCCTCTACCGGAGGCTCGGCGCCACCTCCCGGGCGCCCCGGTGGGCCATCGCCTACAAGTTCCCCCCCGAGGAGCGGGCGACGGTGCTGCGCCGGATCGAGGTGTCGATCGGCCGCACCGGCCGGGCCACGCCCTTCGCCGTGCTCGACCCGGTGGTGGTGGCCGGCTCGACCGTCGGGCTGGCCACCCTCCACAACGAGGACCAGGTCCGGGCCAAGGACGTGCGGCCGGGCGAGACCGTCGTCGTCCGCAAGGCGGGCGACGTCATCCCCGAGGTGGTCGGGCCGGTGCCGCGGGGCCGCCGGCGGCCCCGGTGGAAATTCCCGACCGCCTGCCCGTCGTGCGGCGGGCCGCTCACCCGGCTGGCCGGCGAGAGCGACACCTACTGCACCAACATCGACTGCCCGGCCCAGCGGGCCCAGCGGTTGGTCCACTTCGCCTCCCGGCCGGGCATGGACATCGAGGGGCTGGGGGAGGAACGGGTGCTCGGGCTCCTCGCCGCCGGGATGGCCACCGACCCGGCCGACCTCTACGCGCTCGGGGCCGACGAGCTGGCCGGCCTGGACCGGATGGGTCCCTTGTCGGCGGCCAACCTGGTGGGCGCGGTGGCGGCGTCCAAAGCCCGGCCGCTCAGCCGGCTGCTGGTTGCCCTGGGCATCCGCCACGTGGGCCCGGCGGCGGCCCGGGCCCTGGCCGGCGCCTTCGGGACCCTGGACGCCCTGCGCCGGGCCCCGACCGAGGGGCTGGCGTCGGTGGAGGGGGTGGGGTCGGTGATCGCCGAGGGGGTGGCCGCCTTCTTCGCCAACCCGGCCAACGCCGCCGTCCTGGACCGGCTGCGCGACCACGGGGTGAACGGTGCCGAGCCCGGCGCCACCGGCGACGCCGTCCAGCGCACCCTGGCCGGGAGGTCGGTGGTGGTCACCGGGACCCTCCCCGGCCGCACCCGGGAGGAGGCCGAGGCGGCCATCGTCGCCCGTGGCGGCCGCTCGCCGGGGTCGGTGACCAAGAGCACGTTCGCCGTGGTGGTGGGGGAGGCGCCGGGGGCGGCCAAGACGGCCAGGGCCGAGGCCCTCGGCGTCCCGGTTGTGCCGGCCGACCGGTTCGATGCCCTGCTCGACACCGGCGACCTGCCCTCGTCGCCGGCATGAGGGACTACTCCCGTTCGGACCCGCCCCGTTCGGGCCCGCCCAGTTCGGACCCGCCCCGCCCCGGGGACCGGACGGCGGCGAAACTGGCGGCGAGCACGGCACCGATGAACGCCAACGTCGCCCACGTCGGGAACGTGTAGACGTCGCTCAGCAGCATCTTCGTCCCCACCCCGACGAGGATGACGCCGACGGCGAAGACGGCGGGGATCGAGTCCACGGCGAACACGACGTCGGTGGTCTCGATGAGCACCAGCACGATCAGCAGCGGCGTGGCCATCGAGCGGCCGCCCTGGCGGACGACGAACCGTTGCCCGTGCAGGCGGTCGGTGGAGGGCACCACCCGCTGGAGGGCCCGGACGGCCCGGTTGCGCTCTGGCCGGACCTGGTCCGGACCATGGTGCAGCACCTTCCAGGCGGTGAAGAGCAACAGGGCGCCGAACAGGTAGACGGCGAAATGGAAGGTGTCCAGGAGAGCGGCGCCGCCGGCGATGAACCCGGCCCGCATGGCGAGGGCGCCGACGATCCCGTACACGAGGACACGGTGCTGGTATCGGGGCGGGATGGCCAGCCTCGAGAAGATCACGGCGAAGACGAAGACGTTGTCGACCGACAGGCTCTTCTCGAGGAGGTAGTCGCCAGGTAGGCATCGGCAGTGCCGCTGCCCCGCCACGCCCACAGGAGCCCCCAGAAGCTGAGCCCGAGGCCGACCCACACCGCGCTCCACGCCGCCGCCTCGCCGACCGAGACCGGGCGAGCCTGGCGGTGCAGGACGAACAGGTCCAGGCTGAGCACGGCGACGACGAAGGCGACGAACGCGGCCCAGGCCCACAGGGGAACGCTCACCCGATCAGCGCCGGGCCGGCGTGAGACGACCGGTGGCGCCGTTGCATAGGCTGGTTCATCGTCGACCACGTGCTCCGCGTTCTCGGGGAGGCCGTTGGCCTATGGGCCTACCCGGTGGTCTTCGTGGCCACCGCCCTCGAGGCTTCGGCCCTGGTCGGTTTGGTCATACCCGGCGAGACGGTACTGCTCCTGTCGGGCTTTCTCGCCTTCCAGGGTCGGCTGTCGCTCTGGCTGTTGATGGTGCTCGCCGCCACCGGTGCCGTGCTGGGGGACTCGGTCGGCTACGAGATCGGGCGTCGCTTCGGGCCCCGGCTGGAGCGCACCTGGGCCGGTCGCAAGGTCGGGTCGGCCCGCTGGGAGCGGGCGCTGGCCCAGATCCGCCAGCGTGGCCCCCAGGCCGTCCTGGTCGGACGCTTCGTCGGGGTGCTGCGGGCGGTGGTGCCTGCCACCGCCGGCGCCGCCGGGATGCCCTATCGCTCGTTCCTCGCCTGGAACGTGCTCGGCGCGGTGGTCTGGGCGCCGCTCATGGTCGGGCTCGGGTACCTGGCCGGCGAGTCCTACGACGCCGTGGCCAGGGTCATCGGGTGGGGATCGGTCGGCATCGTGGCCGCCCTGGTGGCGGCCGGGGTGACCCTGTGGCTGGTGCGACGGCGGCGTCGGGCGGATCAGGTCCAGGAGGGCCGGGACGGGGACCAGGACCGGGACCGGGACCGGCGGTGAGGCGTCACCGGCCGCCGCGCCGGGGCCGCGGCCCGGGGTCACCGGTCGCCCGGCCGCCGGGTGGTCGGGGCGAGAGCAGGGCGGAGCGGGAGAGGGCGATCGCACCGTGCGCCACCAGGGCGGCGCCGACGAGCTCGGGGACGAGGTACGGGCCGCCCCGCATGTGCTCGCCGAAGAGCAGGATGCCGTAGCCGACGCTGGTCAGGGGGTCGACCACGGTGGCCGGGGGCTGGGCGGCCATGAACGGTCCCGAGGTGAAGGCGTGCTGGAGGAGGTAGAGGCCACCGGCACCGGCCACGACCATGGCATAGAGCTGCCAGGAGCCGAAGAGGGAGGCCACCCCCTGCTCCCCCCGGGAGGCGGCGGTGTCCAGGAGGGCGGCACTGAGGCCGAAGCTGACCCCGGATCCCGCACCCAGCAGGGCGGCCCGGGCCGCCCCGGCCCAGGGCCGGCTGAGGGCCGCCAGCGCTCCCACCAGCCCTACGGTGCATGCCACCGCCAACGCCCACCGGAGGGACGAGGCGTCGTGATGGCCTCCCGACGGGGCTGCGGCGGCGAGCACGAGGCCCAGCCCGACGCCCATCTCCAGGGTCGCCCCCCAGTCCCGTGGGCCCGGGCGGAGCCCGGTGACGGCCGCCGCCGCCAGCAACGAGAGCGGGAGCTCGGTCACCAGGATCGGCTGGACCACGATCAGATCTCCCCCGGCCAAGGCGGCCGCCTGGAGAGCGAAGCCGCAGATCAGGGACAGGATGCCGGCCAGCCACACCGGCTGGCGCACCAGCCGGGCCACGAAATGCGAGCCCGCCGCCCGGAGCGCTCCCTGGCGCTGGAGCACGGAGGCGAGGGCGTTGCCGGCGGCGGCCAGGAGGGCGAGGAGGACGACGAGCACGGGTCCTCATCATCCCCTGGCCCGGCGGGGGCGGGGGGCGTCCTTGGTGCCGGGCGGCGTCCACCGGAAGCGGGCGGGCGCTGGCTAGCCTGGAGCCGGTCCGATGCCCCTCATCTCCGACTCCATCGGCCGGGTGCTCGGCAACCGGTACCGGCTGATCGCGGCCCTCGGCTCGGGTGCGTCCGCCCACGTGTACCTGGCCGAGGACGTCACCCTTCGCCGCCCCGTCGCCGTCAAGGTGCTCCAGCCGGCGCTGGCCCGGGACGAGAGCTTCCTGCGCCGCTTCCGGGCCGAGGCCCGCTCGGTGGCCGCCCTCAACCATCCCCACGTCCTGGCCGTCTTCGACTGGGGCGAGGATGCCGACGGCCCCTACCTGGTGCTCGAGCACCTGGGGGGCGGCAGCCTGCGCGACATGCTCGACCGCGGCTCCCGGCTCGACCACGCCCAGGCGGCCCGGGTGGGCGCCCAGGTGGCCGGCGCCCTGGCCTACGCCCATGCCCGCGGCCTGGTGCACCGGGACGTGAAGCCGGCCAACCTGCTCTTCGACGACGAGGGGCGGGTCCGGGTGGCCGACTTCGGGGTGGCCCGGGCCCTGGCCGAGGCGGCGTCGACCGAGCCGTCCGGCGCCATGGTCGGGACCGCCCGCTACGCCTCGCCCGAGCAGGCCGAGGGACGCCGCGTCGACGGCCGGGCCGACGTCTACGCCCTGGCCCTGGTGCTCTACGAGGCCGTCACCGGCGAGGTTCCCTTCGTGGCCGACACCACGACCGCCACCCTCCGGGCCCGGATCGGTGCGCCACTGCCGCACCACCCGGCCCTGGGCCCGCTCGACGACGTGCTGGCCCGGGCGGCCGCCCCCGATCCCGAGGCCCGCCTGGATGCGGCGGCGCTGGTGGCCCGCCTGGACGCCGTGGGCGCCGGCCTCCCGGCACCGGCCCCCCTCCCCCTGGTCCGGGAGCCGGCCGCCGGGCCCCGTCCGGCCGCCGGGTTCCGTGCGGCCGACGAGGGGACGGCGATGTTCATGCCGGCGGTGGGTTCCGAGCCGCCGCCCACCGGGGAGGTGGTGCCCCCCACCGGCCGTCGCCGCCGGCGCCGGTGGCCGTGGGCGGTGCTGGCTCTGGTGGTCGTGCTGGCGGCGGCGGCGGTCGCCGTGGCGGTGGTCACCAAGGCGTTCACCCCGAGCCACCCGGTGCCCAGCATGACCGGAAAGACCCTGGCCGCGGCCCGCACGGCCGCCGGGGTCGACCACTTCCACCTGTCGGTGGGGCGGCCGGTGCACTCGGTCACCGTGGCCGCCGGGGACGTGGTCCACCAGCGGCCGGGTGCCGGGAGCTGGTTGAAGGAGGGGAGCACGGTAACCGTGGTGCCCTCGGAGGGCCCGCCTTCGGTGGTGGTCCCGTCGCTCTCGGGGGGGATCGGCTGCGCGGTGGCCGAGCGGCTGCTGGCCGAGGCCCACCTGAAGGCGACCTGCCCCGCCCTCTTGGCCTTCACAACAGCGGGGACGGTGGCGGCCGGCGACGTCATCAACTGGTCCTACGGCGGCAAGCTGGACCCGACCAGCGCCCCCTACGGCTCGACCGTGGCCATCGCCATCTCGAAGGGGCGCCAGCCGGTCCCGGTGCCGCCGCTCACCGGCGACACCTTCACACAGGCGTCAGCCGCCCTGTCCAAGGTGGGCCTGAAGGCGGCCGGGGGACCCCAGCAGTTCTCGACAACCGTGCCGGTCGGCCAGGTGGTCTCGACCACACCGGCGACCGGCGCCGCCGCCCCCTACGGCTCGACGGTCCAGGTGACGGTGTCCAAGGGGCCCCAGACCGTCGCCGTGCCCGACGTCACCGGCGACCCGGTGCCCAAGGCCACGGTGGCCCTGGGCAAGTTCGGGCTCACCGCCGGCCCGGTGTACGGGCCGCCCGACGGCAAGGTGTTCACCTCGGTCCCCCTGGCCGGCCAGCAGGTCAAGGAGGGCACCACCGTCACCCTCTACACCCAGTGACCTCCGGCCGGGGCAACGCCGGATGTCGTGACGTGGTGTCACCCCGCTACCCTTGTCCCGTCACCGCCCGGTGGCGCCGGAGAGTCACGACGGGAGCGAGCGCATGGGTGCATTGGACGGACGCGTGGCCATCATCACCGGGGCCGGTCGCGGTATCGGGCGGGAGCACGCCCTGCTCTTCGCGGCCGAAGGCGCCAAGGTGGTCGTGAACGACCTGGGCGGGGCGGTGGACGGCTCGGGCGACGACCGCAGCCCGGCCGAGCAGGTGGTGGCCGAGATCGTCGCCCACGGGGGTGAAGCGGTCGTCAACCAGGACGACATCGCCGACTGGGACGGGGGCAAGCGCCTCGTCGAGCAGGCCGTCGAGGCCTTCGGTGACCTGCACGTCCTGGTCAACAACGCCGGGATCCTGCGTGACCGGGTCATCGTCAACATGACCGAAGAGGACTGGGACAGCGTGATGCACGTCCACCTGAAGGGGCACTTCGTGCCCACCCGCCACGCCGCCGCCTACTGGCGGGAGCGCAGCAAGGCGGGACACGAGGTGCGGGCCTCGGTCGTCAACACCTCGTCCACCTCGGGGCTCCTCGGCAACCCCGGCCAGGCCAACTACGGGGCGGCCAAGGCCGGCATCGCCGCCTTCTCCGTCATCGCCGCCCAGGAGCTGGGCCGCTACGGGGTCCGCGTCAACGCCATCGCCCCGGCCGCCCGGACCCGGATGACCGAGTCGACCCCGGGCCTGTCCGACATCGTCCGGGCCCCGGGCGACGGCGCCCAGTTCGACGTGTGGAACGCGGCCAACGTCTCGCCGCTGGTGGCCTACCTGGCCACCGAGAGCTGCCCGGCCACCGGGCGGGTGTTCTTCGTCCAGGGTGGCACGGTGCGCAACTTCGTGAACTGGACCATGACCGAGACCCTGGACCGCCCGGCCCGGTGGACGGTGGCCGAGCTGGCGTCGGAGATGGAGAAGCTCGGCGTCGGCCCGTGACGCCCCCGTTCGGCGTCGGCCCCTGACGCCCCCGCTCGTCGTCAGCCCGTGATGGCCCGGAGCCGCTCGGCCATCTCCCGGGAGGCGCCGTCGGGCGGGAGCGTCTGGAGGGCCATCAGCTTCGTCAGGTCCCCCATGACCCGGATCTTGCCCATCATGTAGGCCTGCATGCCGGCCTGGCCGTTGCCGTCGACCAGGATGGCCCGGGCGGTGTCGTAGTCGACGGTCACCTCGAGGTCGGCCTGGTCGAGATGGCCCTTGTCGAGGTCCAGCTCGCCCGTGGTGGTGTCGAGGTGGGCGGCCAGGTCGCCCGCCTCCGACGGCATCTCGGTCACCACCAGGTTCATCCTCACTGCGTGGGGGATCGGCTGCGCCCGGCCCCGGTACTCGGCCCGGATGGCGTGCGCCTCGGCGATCCATTCGTCGCTGAGGAAGGGGTGGGGCATGGCGGCTCCTTGGGCGTTGGACGCTGGCAGGGCAATAGCATGCCGGGACGTGTCCTCTCCCGTCATGTCAGGTGCGGAGCCGTTCTCGGCCACCGGCGGCCCCGAGGGGGCGTTGGTCCTGCACGGCTTCACCGGCAACCCGCAATCCATGCGCGGCCTGGGCGAGCGGTTGGCCGACGCCGGCCTGACGGTCGAGCTGCCGCTCCTGCCGGGCCACGGCACGGCGGTGGAGGACATGGTCCCGACGCGCTGGGCCGACTGGGCCGGCGCCGCCGACGAGGCGTACGCCGACCTCGTCGCCCGGTGCAGCCAGGTGTCGGTGGTCGGGCTGTCGATGGGGGGCACGCTGGCCTGCTGGCTGGCCGAGCGGCGCCCGGCGGTGGCCGGGATCGCGCTGGTCAACCCGCTGGTGTCGCCGCCCGGGGCCGAATTCATCCGGGCCGTGACCGAGCTGCTCGAGTCGGGGACCGAGATCGCCCCCGGCATCGGGTCGGACATCGCCGACCCCGACGCCCGGGAGCTCAGCTACGGCGAGTCGCCCCTGGCCGCCGCCCTCTCGCTCTTCGAGGGGGCGGCGGAGGTCGAGGCCGGCCTGGCCGAGATCCGCTGCCCGGTGCTCCTCTTCTCCAGCCGCCAGGACCACGTGGTCGAGCCGGCCAACGGCGACCTGGTGGCGGCGACGGTATCGGGACCCTGCGAGCGGGTGTGGCTGGACCGCAGCTTCCACGTGGCCACCCTCGACCACGACCGCGAGGAGGTCGAGGCCCGGACCGTGTCCTTCGTCGTCGGGCTGGCTGCCGGGACCGAGGCGTGACCGGCCGCCCGCCGCTCGGGCGGGAGGAGGTGGCCCACGTCGCCCGCCTGGCCCGCCTGGCCCTGACCGACGAGGAGCTGGACCGCTTCACCGGCCAGCTGGCCCGGGTGATCGAGCACGCTGCCGACGTGGCCGCGCTGGACCTGGCCGGCGTGGCCCCGACCTCCCACCCCGTCGCCCTGGTCAACGTGCTCCGGCCCGACGAGCCGGTCCCCGGGCTCGACCGGGCCGAGGTGCTGGCCGCCGCCCCGGCCGTCGAGGACCACCGGTTCCGGGTGCCCCGGGTCGTGGGGGAGGCTCCGTGACCGGCGTGGGGGAGGCTCCGTGAGCCCGACGGCCGCCGCCACCGCCACCGCCGTCCGCTCCGGCGAGCGCTCGGCCCGCTCGGTGGTCGACGAGGCCCTGGCCGCCGCCGAGGCCGGTGACGGCGAGATCCGGGCCTTCGTGCACCTGGCCGCCGACGAGGCCCGGGCGGCCGCCGACCTGGTGGACCGGGCGGTGGCCGAGGGCCGGGACCCGGGCCCGCTGGCCGGGGTCCCCGTCGCCCTGAAGGACAACCTGTGCACCCGGGGGATCCCCACCACCTGCTCGTCGCGCATCCTCGCCGGTTGGCGCCCCCCCTACGACGCCACCGTGGTGGAGCGGCTGCGGGCCGCCGGGGCGGTGGTCGTCGGCAAGACCAATATGGACGAGTTCGCCATGGGCTCGTCGACCGAGAGCTCGTGGACGGGACCGACCCGCAATCCGAGGGACACGAGCCGGGTCCCGGGCGGCTCGTCCGGCGGCTCGGCGGCGGCGGTGGCGGCCGGGTTCGTGCCCGTAGCCCTGGGCTCGGACACGGGGGGATCGGTCCGCCAGCCGGCCGCCTTGTGCGGCGTCGTCGGGATGAAGCCGACCTACGGCGTGGTCTCGCGCTACGGGTTGGTGGCCTTCGCCAGCTCGCTCGACCAGGTCGGCCCGCTGGCCGGCGACGTGACCGACGCCGCCCTGGTGCTGGAGGCCGTGGCCGGCCACGACCGGCGCGACTCCACCTCGGTCGTCCGCCCGGCGCCGGAGGTCTCCCGGGCGCTCGGCGCCGGGGTGGAGGGGACCCGGGTCGGGGTGTGCGCCGAGCTGGTCGAGGGGACCGCCCCCGACGTCGCCCGCCAGGTCCGCCGGGCGGCCGAGGCCCTGGCCGGGGCGGGGGCCCGGGTCGAGGAGGTCAGCGTCCCCGAGCTCGGCTGGTGCCTGTCGGCGTACTACCTGATCGCCCCGGCCGAGGCGTCGTCGAACCTGGCCCGCTACGACGGCGTCCGCTACGGGCTGCGGGTGGACGGGCCCGACGTGGCGGCCATGAACGTGGCCACCCGCACCGCCGGGTTCGGCCCCGAGGTCAAGCGCCGCATCATGCTCGGCACCTTCGCCCTCTCGGCCGGCTACTACGACGCCTACTACGGCCAGGCCCAGCGGGTCCGCACCGTGGTGGTGGCGGCGTTCGACCGGGCCTACCGGGGCGTCGACGTCCTGCTCGGGGCGACCTCGCCCACCACCGCCTTCCGCCTGGGGGAGCGGCTGGACGACCCGATGGCCATGTACGGGTCCGACGTGTGCACCATCCCCTCCAGCCTGGCCGGGCACCCGGCCATCAGCGTGCCCTTCGGCACCGGCGACGACGGGCTCCCGGTAGGGGTGCAGGTCCTGGCCCCCGCCCTGGGGGAAGAGCGGCTGTTCTCGGTGGCGGCGGTGATGGAGGCCGCCGCGCCGATGTGGGCCGGGGTCGGCGCGGCGGCCCCCCCCGGCGGCCCGGGCGGCGGCGGGAGCCCCCGGTGAGCGGCCCCTGGGAGACGGTGGTGGGCCTCGAGGTGCACTGCGAGCTGGGCACCGCCACCAAGCTGTTCTGCGGTTGCCGCAACGCCTTCGGCGACGAGCCCAACACCAATGTCTGCCCGGTGTGCCTGGGGCTCCCCGGGTCCCTGCCGGTGCTCAACCGCCAGGCGGTCGAGCTGGCCATGCGGATCGGCGCCGCCCTGCACGCCGAGGTCCGGCCCTCGACCTTCCACCGCAAGAACTACTTCTACCCGGACATGCCCAAGGACTTCCAGGTCAGCCAGTACGACGAGCCGATCGACGTCGGCGGCTGGCTGGACGTGCCCGGGGGGAGGGTCGGCATCGTCCGGGCCCACATCGAGGAGGACACCGGCAAGACCAGTCACGTGGGGGCCGGGGGCAGGATCCAGTCGGCCGACTACGCCCTGGTCGACTACAACCGGGCCGGGGTCCCCCTGGTCGAGATCGTGAGCGAGCCCGATATCCGCTCGGCCGCCCAGGCCCGGGCCTACGCCGCCGAGCTGCGGGCGGTGCTGGTGGCGACCGGTGCCTCCGACGGCCGGATGGAGGAGGGGTCGATGCGGGTCGACGCCAACGTCTCGGTCCGCCCGTCCGGCACCGAGGAGCTCGGCACCCGGTGCGAGGTGAAGAACCTCAACTCCCTGCGCTCCGTGGCCCGGGCGGTGGAGCACGAGGCGGCCCGCCAGGTGGCGCTGATCGAGGCCGGGGGGGTGGTGGCCCAGGAGACCCGCCACTGGGACGAGGACGCCGGCCGCACGGTGACCATGCGCTCCAAGGAGGAGGCGTTCGACTACCGCTACTTCCCCGAGCCCGACCTGGTGCCGCTCTCCCCCGACGCCGGGTGGCGGGAGCGGGCGTCGGCCGCCGTCGGCCTGCTGCCGGCCGACCGCCGGCGCCGGCTGGCCGACCTCCTCGGCCCGGGGCGCACCGCCGCCCACGACGACCAGGTCCAGTCGGTGGTCGACCAGGGGCTGGACGACCTCGTGGTGGCGGCGGCGGCCGGGGGCGCCCCGGCGGCCCTGGCCCTGGCCCGGGCGGCCAACGAGCTGGCGGCCGACCTGGACGCCGCCCGGCGGCTCGACCCCGGCGCCTTCACCGCCCTCCTGGCCATGGAGTCGGCGGCGGCGGTGACGGCCACCCAGGCCAAGGCCGTGCTGGCCGAGCTGCTGGCCGGCGGGGGGGACCCGGCGGCCATCGCCGCCGAGCGCGGGTTCGAGGCCATGGCCGAGGGCTCGCTGGCCGAGGTGGTCGGCCGGGTGGTCGAGGCCAACCCGGAAGAGTGGGCCCGCTACGCCGCCGGGGAGGACAAGCTGGCCGGCTTCTTCACCGGCCAGGTGATGAAGGCCACCGGCGGCCAGGCTGACGGAAAGGCGGTGGCGGCCGACCTGCGGCGGCGGCGCGACCCCCGGTGAGGACGGCGGAGCGCCTGGCCCGGAACCCCCACGACCGCCGGGCCCTGGCGGTCATGAGCGTGGGCCACGCCATCCAGCACTTCTACACGGCGGGGCTGGCCATCAGCTACCCCTTCGTGATCGCCGACCTCCACGTGTCCTACGCCATCCTCGGCGTCATGCTCACCGGGGCGGGCATCGTGGGCGGGTTGCTGCAGGGGACGGCCGGGGTGTACGGCCGGGCCCGGGCCCGGATGGTGCTGGCCGCCCAGAACGTGGGCCTCCTGGTGGCCGCCCTCCTGGGGGCGGTGGCGCCCGGTTTCGGCATGTTCGCCGGCGCCCGGGTCTTGGGCGCCGTGGCCAGCTCCCCCCAGCACCCGGTGGGCTCGGCCTACCTGTCCGAGCGGTTCCCCCACCGCCGGGGGACCGTGCTCTCCTGGCACACCGCCGGGGGGAGCGTGGGCACCGTCACCGTGCCGCTGCTGGTGGCGGCGGTGATCGCCGGGGCCGGTTGGCGGTGGGCGCTGGTCGTCCTGGCCGGGACGCTGGGGATCGGAGCCCTGCTGGTCGGGGTGGCCCTCCCCTCCGAGCACCGGGTCGCCGCCCGCGAGGAGGCGAGCGCCCCCCGCGTGCCCCTGCGCCAGCTACTGGCCCGCCGCCAGGTGCGGGCGGTCCTGCTGGCCGCCACCATCGCTGCCGGCGGTCGGGGCCTGGGCACGCTCAGCATCTACATCCCGGCCGACCTGCGCACCGGCCTGCACCTGCCGGCCATCACCGTCGGGGTGGTCTTCACCGCCGTCATGGCGGCCAGCGTGGCCGGGCCGCTCGTCGGGGGCAGCCTGGCCGACCGTTTCGGCCGGAGGCCGACGCTGGTGGTCACCTACCTGGCGGCGGCGGCGGCCATGGTCGCCTTCGGCTTCATCGGGCGCGACGTGGGGCTGCTCATCGCCGTGGGGGTGGCGGTGGGGGTCCTGGCCTACACCGAGTCGCCCCTCCTCCAGGCGGTCTTCTCCGACCTCACCGAGGGCGGGGCGGCCCGCTCGGCCTTCGGGGCCTACTTCGCCATCGCCTACGGCGTGGGGTCGTTGTGGACGGCACTGCTGGGATGGATCGTCGACAGCTTCGGGTTCGCCACGGCCTTCAGCGTGATGGGGGCGTCCTTCGTTGCCGCCGGCCTGGTCATCTGGGGATGGACCGGCCCCCCGGCGGATCGAGCCGTCTCCGACGCCGGTCCCAGCCTGCCCGCCGGGCCCAGCCTGCCCGCCGACTGAGGACCACGGCCCGCCTCCGCCGCTGCGCCCGCCTTTGCCGCCCGCCTCCCGACTGATCTCCGCCGTCCGCGGCCGGTCGACGGCCGCCGGGCCCACCACCGACGGTCAGCGGTCGGTGCCCATGAGCTCGACGGCAGAAGTTACGGGGAGTGTCTGCTTGACGCATCGGCGTCGAGCCCGGAAGAGCCGTGTCCACCGCCAAGGATGTTGAAAGGAAATCCGGGAGCCGGAGATGTACCACCGCGTGGACCCCGAGCCATTGGGCGCCGATGACCTTGCAGACGCCGGTGAGCCCGAACGGGCGCCGACCGCGGACCCGCCGTCGGCGACGTTCGAGGCCTTCTACCGGGCTCAGTACGCCGACGTCTACTCCTTCGTGCTGCGGCGGCTGACCGGCTCCGGCGACGAGGTGGCCGACGTCACGGCCGAGGTGTTCGCCACGGCCTGGCGCCGGTCGGAGCAGATGCCGCCTCCGCCCGACGACCGCTTGTGGATCTTCGGCGTGGCCCGGTGGGTGGTCCGTCGGCAGCAGCGGGGGCATTGGCGACGCCTACGCCTGGCGCGGCGTCTGGACGAGATGCCGAAGCTGGCCCGTGCCGACGACCGGGGTGCCGGCGACGTCGTGGACGACGAGCAGGTCCGCGCCGACGAAGGTCGCCGGGTCCGCCGGGTGATCGGGCGCCTCCGAGCCGGCGACCAGGAGCTGCTGGCGCTGGTGCTCTGGGACGGTCTCAGCCACGCCGAAGCGGCCCGGGTCCTCGGCTGCTCGGAGAACGCCGTCGGCGTGCGCCTGCACCGGATCCGCCAGCGGCTGCGGATGCTGCTCGAAGAGGACGAGGAGGAACGATGAAGACCGAGGACCTGGACGAACTCGTCCGTCGGGCTGACCCGGCCCGGGACGTTGCCATCCCCCCGGCCACGTCGGCCGGGGCGCGGTGGCGGTACGCCCAGCTGACCCGCACGCCACCTGCCGCCCGCCGCCGGCGCCGTCGCCGCCGACGGGCTGCTGTCGGGCTCGGGATCGGTGCCCCGGCGGTCGCCGCTGCCCTGGTGCTCGCCCTGCTGGTCGTACCGGGCCCGGCCGGTCCCGGCGCGGCGGGCGCCGTGCTCGTTCGGGCGGCCAGCGCTGCCGAGCATGCCCCATCGGCCCTCGGTCCCGGCCAGTACCGCTACACCGAGACCGAGACCGGCTACCACGTGGGGCTGTACCAGACCGGGTCCGGCGAGATGAGCGAGGTGGCGACGGCCCGGTACGAAGTGACCAATCAGGCGTGGACCGACGCCTCCGGAGAGGGGCGCAATCTGATCACGGTCGGCGCGCTGGGGTACCCCTCGCCGGCTGACCAGGCGACGTGGGACGCCAACCGACCCTCGGGACCCGTCACATTTCAGGGCGTCTCCAGCCATTTCGGTCAGTCGCAGGCAGTGCAGCCGATCCTGAGCGGCGGCGAACTGCCGACCGATCCGGCCCAGCTGGCGTCCGTGATCGCTCGGCGCCGGCTGCAGGTCAACGGGGGCGGGGCGGACAGCACAGTGGCTGGGCTCGACGCGTACCAATTGAGCGACGGTGCGCCCTATTCCGTCTTCGAGGGCGCGGCGGTGCTCCTCATTGGACCGACGAGCGGCATGACCCCGGCGCTGGCCGGCGCCCTCTTCCGGGTGATGGCGGCCCAGCCCGGAGCAAGACCGCTGGGCACCGTGACCGACCACGACGGCCGGTCGGGGGAGGGAGTGGCGGACACTGCCCACGGCACTGCCGTCGACCGGGTGGTCGTCGACCCGATGACCGGACGTGTCCTGGAGGCCGAGTTCGCCCTGCCGCCGACTTCCGGACCCGCCCCGAGGAGCTGCTCGGGCCCGGTGGGACAG
This sequence comes from Acidimicrobiales bacterium, assembly GCA_050743865.1. Taxonomy (GTDB): domain Bacteria; phylum Actinomycetota; class Acidimicrobiia; order Acidimicrobiales; family RAAP-2; genus DAHUZJ01. The sequence goes on along the minus strand of JBOGGE010000190.1, from coordinate 5,979 downwards.
ACGGCGACGACCTGCGCCACCTACACTGGTCCGGGGATCTCGACGGCCCCGGTATGGACCGACGTGGTGGCGAGCGGCGTGGTCGGCTCGCCGACGGCGACCGTGGCGCCGGCCGGCGCGCTCCGCCCGGTGGCCACACGGGTCCCGGGCGCCCCGATCGACGTGATCCCCACCGCCCTGCCCGGGGGTGCCGGCGTGCACCTGACCTGGTCGGCACCGGCCGACCAGGGCACAGGGCCGGTGACCGGTTACGTCGTGGCCGAGGACACCGGGGGCACCTACCACTTGGGCTCCCCGGCAGGTGCGACGGCCGGGACCGAGCTCACCCTGCCGGACGCCACACCTGCCGGCACCTTCACCGTCCAGGCGGTCAACGCCTTCGGCTCCGGCTCCGCCTCCGCCTCCGCTTCGGCCGAAGGCCCGTCGGCGCCCGGGACGACGCCGGCCGGGTAGACCGGCGCCCGGGACGACGCCGGCGGGGTGAGTACGCTTCGGCCGTGACCAACCCGAGCGAGGCGGCGGAACGGCCGGGGACGAGGCCCCGGAGCTACGAGGTGACCGAGGGGGCGGCGCGGGCCCCGGCCCGGGCCATGCTGCGGGCGGTCGGGATGACCGACGCCGACTGGGGCAAGCCTCAGATCGGTGTGGCGTCCAGCTGGAACGAGGTCACCCCGTGCAACCTGCCGCTCAACCGGCTGGCCAAGCGGGCTAAGGACGGGGTGCGGGCGGCCGGCGGCTTCCCGTTCGAGTTCGTGACCATCGCCGTCTCCGACGCCATCTCCATGGGCCACGAGGGGATGCGGGCGTCGCTGGTCAGCCGCGAGGTCATCTGCGATTCGATCGAGACGATGATGCACGCCGAGCGCTTCGACGGCATGGTCACCTTCGCCGGGTGCGACAAGTCGCTGCCCGGCATGCTCATGGCCGCCGCCCGGGTCAACTTGCCCAGCGTGTTCCTCTACGGGGGGTCGATCCTGCCCGGTCGCCTCGGGGACCGGGCCCTCGACGTGGTCAGCGTGTTCGAGGCGGTGGGCGCCAACGCGGTGGGGGCCATCAGCGACGACGAGCTGGCCCTGATCGAGCGCAACGCCTGCCCGACCGAGGGCTCGTGCGCCGGCATGTTCACCGCTAACACGATGGCCTCGGCGGCCGAGGCCCTGGGGATGTCGCTGCCGGCCAGCGCGTCGGCCCCGGCCGTCGACCGCCGGCGCGACGACCTGGCCTTCGAGTCGGGACGGGCGGTCATACGGCTCTTGGAGCTGGGCATCCGCCCCCGCCAGGTCATGACCAAGGACGCGTTCGAGAACGCCATCGCCGTGGTGATGGCCCTGGGCGGCTCGACCAACGCCGTCCTGCACCTCATGGCCATCGCCCACGAGGCCCGCGTCCCGCTCGAGCTCGAGGACTTCAACAAGGTGGCGGCGCGGGTCCCCCACCTGGCCGACACCAAGCCCCACGGGCGCTACCACATGTACGACGTCGACCGGGTCGGCGGCATCCCGATGGTCATGCGCGAGCTGCTCGACGCCGGGCTCCTCCACGGGGACTGCCTCACGGTGACCGGCCGCACCGTGGCCGAGAACCTGGACCTGCTACGCCCCCCGGGCCCCGACGGGGCCGTGGTGCACGCCCTGTCCGACCCCATCCACGCCGAGGGGGGGCTGGCCATCCTCACCGGTTCGCTCGCCCCCAAGGGCTCGGTGGTCAAGGTGGCCGGCATCGACCAGGCCACCTTCGAGGGACCGGCCAAGGTCTTCGACGGGGAGCCGGCGGCCATGGCGGCCATTCTGGCCGGCGCCATCGAGCCGGGCACGGTGGTCGTCCTGCGCTACGAGGGCCCCAAGGGAGGACCGGGGATGCGCGAGATGCTGGCCGTGACCGGGGCCATGAAGGGGGCCGGCCGGGGTGCCGACTGCGCCTTGGTCACCGACGGGCGCTTCTCGGGCGGAACCCACGGGCTGTGCATCGGCCACGTCGCCCCAGAGGCCGTCGACGGGGGGCCCATCGCCCTGGTGGCCGACGGGGACCGCATCCGCGTCGACGTCGGCACCCACCGGGTCGACCTCCTGGTCGACGAGGCCGAGCTCGAGCGGCGCCGGGCCGCCCTCAAGCCCTTCGAGCCGCGCTACACCACCGGGGTGCTGGCCAAGTACGCCCGCCTGGTGACGGGGGCCGATCGGGGGGCCGTCACCGAGCCTTAGCCGGTGGCGAGTGGGTTCCTGCGCCAGCTGGCGGAGGAGGAGATGGGCCGGCGCAGTGAGCGTCGTGGAGGGACCGGACCCGTCGGTGGCGCGTCGCCGTCGCGGGGGCGGCGCGCTCGGGGGTGCGGTTGCCGCCCGGGCGGGAGGCTGGTAGGGTTCGACGCCGTGGACCGTCGCACCGACCTGGTAATCCTGACCTAGCGCGCGACCCCACCCCGTCGCGCGCTTCCGGCCTCCCCGAGGGGAGGTCGTTTCAATTCCCGCCCAGGTGTGCCGATAGCGAAGATGAAGAGAGGTTGACCATGGAGATGACCGGGGCCCAGGCCCTCATCAAGAGCCTCGAGATGGAAGGGGTGGAGGTCATGTTCGGCCTCCCGGGCGGCGCCATCCTGCCCGTGTACGACCCCATCCTGGACTCCCCGATCCGCCACGTCCTGGTCCGCCACGAGCAGGGCGCCGGCCACATGGCCGAGGGCTACGCCATGGTCACCGGGCGGCCCGGGGTGGCCATGGTCACCAGCGGCCCCGGGGCCACCAACGTGGTCACCCCGCTGTCCAACGCCTACATGGACTCGACCCCCCTGGTGGTGATCTCGGGCCAGGTGCCGACCTACGCCATCGGGACCGACGCCTTCCAGGAGTGCGACACCACCGGCATCACCATGGGCATCACCAAGCACAACTGGCTGGTCAAGGACCCTGCCGACATCCCCCAGGTGGTGGCCGAGGCTTTCCACGTCGCCACCACCGGCCGCCCGGGGCCGGTCCTGATCGACGTCCCCAAGGACGTGGCCAACGGGCGCATGGAGTGGTACCGGCCCGAGCGGGTGGACCTACCTGGCTACCACCCGGTCACCGAGGGCGACCCGGCGGCGGTCCGCCGGGCGGCCGAGCTCATGGCGTCGGCGTCCCGGCCCGTCATCTACGCCGGCGGCGGGATCCTGAAGGCCCGGGCGGCCGAGGCCCTGCGGGCCCTGGCCGAGCGCACCGGGATGCCGGTGGTCACCACCCTCATGGCCCGGGGCGCCATCCCCGACTCCCACCCCCAGTGCCTGGGGATGCCGGGCATGCACGGCAACTACACCGCCGTCACCGCCATGCAACGCGCCGACCTGCTGGTCGCCCTGGGCTCCCGCTTCGACGACCGGGTGACCGGCCGGGTGGACGCCTTCGCCCCGGGGGCCAAGGTGGTCCACGTGGACATCGACCCGGCCGAGCTGGGAAAGGTGCGCCGGCCGGACGTGGGGATCGTGGGGGACTGCAAGTTGGTGATCGAGGCGCTGATCGAGGCGCTCGGTCCCGGGCCAGCCGGCGGGGGCGACGGGGCGGGGCTGGCGGCGTGGTGGGACCAGCTCCACCAGTGGCAGGAGCAGTTCCCCCTCCACTACGAGCCGACCGAGGGGCCGCCGATCAAGCCGCAGATGGTGGTCGAGACGCTGCGCGACCTGTCCGAGCCGGGCACGGTGGTCGTGGCGGGGGTGGGCCAGCACCAGATGTGGGCCTCGCAGTACTGGCGGTTCGAGGAGCCCTACACCTGGGTCAACTCCGGCGGGGCCGGCACCATGGGGTTCGCCGTCCCGGCCGCCATCGGGGCCAAGGTCGGCCGGCCCGACCGGACGGTGTGGGCCGTCGACGGCGACGGCTGCTTCCAGATGACCGCCCAGGAGCTGGTCACCGCCACCGCCGAGCGGATCCCGATCAAGGTGGCCATCTTGAACAACGCCTACCTCGGGATGGTCCGCCAGTGGCAGGAGATGTTCTACGGCGAGCGCTACTCCGAGGTGTACCTGTCGCCCGACCTGCCCGACTACGTGAAGTGGGCGGAGGCCATGGGGTGCGTCGGAATCCGGGCGGAGAGCCCCGACGACGTGGCCCCGGCCATCGAGAAGGCGAACTCGGTGGACGACCGGCCGGTGGTGGTGGACTTCCGCACCGACGCCGCAGAGAAGGTCTACCCGATGGTGGCGGCCGGGTCGTCCAACGACGACATCACCGTCCACCCGGCCCTCGACGGCCGGCCGCGATGAGCAGCCAGACACGCCTGCACGTCCTCACCGTCCTGGTCGAGAACAAGGCCGGGGTGCTGGCCCGGGTGGCCGGGCTGTTCTCGCGCCGCGGCTTCAACATCTCCTCGCTGGCGGTCGCCCCGACCGACGAGGGCGAGCGGTTCAGCCGGATCACCATCGTGGTCGATGTCGAGGCGGCGCCCCTAGAGCAGGTCGTCCACCAGCTGGACAAGCTGGTCAACGTGGTCGAGATCTCCGAGCTGGCCCCGGCCGACGCCGTCCAGGGCGAGCTCCTCCTGGCCACCGTGGCCGCCGGTCCCAACGAGCGGTCCCAGGTGATCCAGCTGGTGGGTGCCCTCGGCGGGGAGGTGGTCGACGCCGGCGCCGCCCGCCTCACGGTGATGCTGGCCGGCCGGCCCGAGGAGCTGGACCGCTTCGAGCGCCTGCTCGAGGGCTACGAGGTGGTGGGCGTGCAGCGGACCGGCCGAGTGGCCCTGCCTAAGCTGGGCCCCGCCGCGCCGGCGTTGAGCCGGGTCGGCTGAACGCCGTCGTTCGGCCGTCGCAGCGCGGCCGTCACCCCCCACACCACGCCCGCCGCCACGCCCGACACCCGAGAACCCAGCCGAGGAGACGAACCCCCATGGCCACCCTGTACTACGAGAAGGACGCCGACCCCGGCCTCATCCAGGCCAGGAAGGTGGCCGTCCTGGGCTACGGCTCCCAGGGTCACGCCCACGCCCTCAACCTCGCCGAGTCGGGGGTGGACGTGCGGGTCGGCCTGCGGGAGGGCTCGTCCAGCCGGAGGAAGGCCGAGGAGGCGGGCCTCCGGGTGACCGGCCTGGCCGAGGCGGCGGCCGAGGCCGACGTGGTGATGATGCTCGTCCCCGACCACGAGCAGAAGGCCGTCTACGACGCCGCCGTGGTGCCGCACCTGGAAGCGGGCGACTGCCTGCTGTTCGCGCACGGGTTCAACATACGTTTTGCGCAGGTGGTGCCGCCCGAGGGGGTGGACGTGGCCATGGTGGCCCCCAAGGGGCCCGGCCACCTGGTCCGCCGGACCTACGCCGAGGGCGGCGGGGTGCCGTCCCTGGTCGCCGTCCACCAGGACGCCACCGGCTCGGCCCACGCCCTGGCCCTCTCCTACGCCCACGCCATCGGGGCCACCCGGGCCGGCGTGCTCGACACCACCTTCGCCGAGGAGACCGAGACCGACCTGTTCGGTGAGCAGGTCGTGCTGTGCGGGGGCATGACGGCCCTGGTGACCGCGGGCTTCGAGACGTTGGTGGCGGCCGGCTACCAGCCCGAGTCCGCCTACTTCGAGTGCCTGCACGAGCTGAAGCTGATCGTCGACCTGATGTACGAGCAGGGCATCGCCGGCATGCGCTACTCGATCTCCGACACCGCCGAGTACGGCGACCTCACCCGGGGCCCCAAGGTGATCGGTCCCGCGGTCCGCCAGGAGATGCAGCGCATCCTCGAGGCCATCCGCGACGGGTCGTTCGCCGAGGAGTGGATCGCCGAGAACCGCAACGGCAGACCCCGGTTCACCGAGCTCCGCCTGGCCGGCAAGGAGCACCCGGTCGAGAAGATCGGGGCCGAGCTGCGGGCGGTGATGCCCTTCGTCTCCGCCGGCAAGCAGCGGGTGGAGGACGTGTCGGGGGGCTGAGCCACCGGAGTACGCGGCGTGGGTCGTGCAGGTTGTGCCGCCAGGGCCCCTGCGACCCAGCAGCGAGAACAGATGATCTCCGACGTCAGAGAGCTGATGGGTGCAT
>JBOGGE010000189.1:0-2616 GCA_050743865.1 Acidimicrobiales bacterium | reverse complement strand
GGGCGGTACCTGGGCGCCGCCGGGCGGTCCCGGCACCACGCCGCCCTACCGCCCCGCCGCCAGCTCGGGCCGGACCGTCGTCCCCGGCGCGTCGCCGTAGAGGGCGTCGAGCTCCCGGTCGGCTCGCTCGGCCCGGCGCTCGTCGAGGTCCCTGACGGGCGACACCCCCCACGCCCGGTGCATGGCCAGGTAGGCGGGGAAGATCTCGTGGGTCGGGTTGTCGAGCGAGAGCCCCACGAAGGTACCGATCGGCACCGCCCCCAAGAGCATCAGCGCCTGGAGGCTCGGGTGCACCCGGTCCCGGTTGGGATCCGAGCCGAAGATCTGCCTCCAGCAGAGGTGGCCGACGACCAGGTACCCGATCGTCTTGGCCACCTTCGACGCCAGCCCACGGGCCACCCGCCGGTGGGCCTTCCCGCTGGACAGGAATTGCCCTCCGGCCAGCGGGGGGAGCACGCCGGGAACGGGAAATGGCAGGGGCACGGTCATGGCCAGTCGCCGACCCGATCCCCCCGGCGGCCGGCGGCCGAGCTTACGCCCGCCCCTCCCGGGCGTCGAAGTGCGTCGGGGCCGGTCTCAGGCGCCGGCCGGAAAGGTGAACCAGGCCGCCACGCAGTCTTTCGTCGTGGACAGCACCTCGAGGGTGCCGGGCGGCTCGTTCCCCGAGCGGAAGACCGGGAGGTCCGGGACCGACGCCAGGCAGGCCACCGACGGGTCGGTCGTCTGGAACCCGGTGAGCGTCCCCACCCCCACCGCTGTGGCGCCGAGGGCCGGGACCGGTCCCCCCGGGCGGGCCAACGCCACCGGCTGGCCCTGCCACAGGCCCGAGTACCGGAAGCTCCCGGCCCCGCCCCCGCCAGCGGTGGTGGTCGAAGTCGTGCCCGGGCCGGTAGTGGTGGTCGTGGCCGCCGGCAGGCTCGAGGTGGTCGGTGACGGCGATGTCAGGGTGGTGGTCCCCGGCGGGGCTCCTTCACCGCCGGACGCGCCACCCGGCGGCGGCACGGTGGTCGGCGGCGCCGCCGGCACGGCGGCGGGCGGTGCCGGTGGGGGGGTCGGCGCGCCCCCGCCCGGCACCCCGAACGGCCCGGGGACGGTGTCCCCCGGTGGCGACGACCCGTCAAGGGCGCCCACCAACGCCGCGTCGCCGCCGTCCATGCCCAGGGCCCACGCCCCGACGCCCTCCAGCCCGGCCGCCCTGGCCATCTGGACGGCCAGGTAGACCGAGGTCGGATCCTCGATGTAGGTCTCGTGCCACTGGGCCCCCACCAGGTACGAGGTCCATGCCGTCTCGGTCACCGGGTCCCAGTAGAGCGGATGGCCGCCGGCCAGCACCTGGCTCGCCGGCACCGGGGTCGGCGGGCCGGTGGCCCCCGACGACATGGTCCCGCCGGCCGTCGGCCAGTCGTAGCCGTAGAAGGGCAGGCCGAGGAGGATCTTGGCCGCCGGCACGACCGCCGTGTACTCGTCGATCGCCTCCTGGTCGCTGAACATGGCGCTGGTCAGGGGGGAGGCGGCGGCGGGCGACGACCGGAGGTTGAGGTCGTAGGCCATCACGAAGAACCCGTCGACCTCCGGCGCCAGGGCGCCGATGTCGTAGAACCCCCCCGGGTCGCCGGCCGCGCTGGCGTAGGTGTCCATGGTGACCTGGTAGTGCGGGTCGGCGGCATGCACCGCGGCCGACACGGTGCCGACGAGCGACGTCAGGCCCGCCTGGTCCCCGGGGCCCTCACCCTCGAAGTCGAGGTTCACGCCGTCGAGGTTCTTGACCTCGACGGCCGAGACCACCGCCGACGCCAGGGTGGTCGCCGCCCGGGTCGACGAGGTGAGGGCGTCCAGCGAGGGTTGTGACAGATCGTCGACGGTCAGCACCACCCGGTCACCGGCGGCGTGGGCACGGGTCACCAGGTCGGCCAGCGCCTCGCTCTGGTAGCCGTTCCAGCCGGAACCCGACCGGTCGAGGGTGCCGTCCGGGTTCACGTCCACGGCGAAGTAGGCGATGGTGGTGAGATCGGCCACGTCGAACCCGGCGCTCTGGTCGAGGGTCCAGTAGGGGGCGAAACCGAACACCTCGCCCGAGCGCAGGGGCGGGAGGTCCGCTACCGACGTCGGGGCCGGCTGCGGCGGGGACGAGGCGGCCGCCAGGTCGAGCGGCGTCCCCGACCGGGACCCCAGCAGGGCCAGCTGGGCCATCCCCGAGGCGTCGAACCCGCTGCGATGGACGGCGGCCGTCGTTCGGGGGGCGGGGAGCGGCGGCACCGGCTGGGCGCCGGCCGCCACCAGGACCAGTGCCGCCACCGCCACCGCCAGGCCGGCCATCCCGCACTCCAGCGGGCGACGCTGGGCGACCCGGACCACGGGCCCCACCGCCGGGCGCAGTAGGGGGCCGGCCGGCGACCGGTCGAGCACCCCGACGACCCGGCGGGCCTCACCCGCCACCGCCAGCCCCAGGCCGCCCAGGACGGTGACCGCCCGGAAGGCCGGCCGTCGCAGGAGGCGGCACGCCGGGCGCAGCGCCGCCACCAGGGGTCCGCTCGCCCGTCGCCACGCCGCACCGACCACCCGGCCTGCCGCCAGCGCGGGCGGACCGGCCACGGCCAGGGCGGCGGTGGCCCGCGC
>JBOGGE010000188.1:0-4132 GCA_050743865.1 Acidimicrobiales bacterium | reverse complement strand
GGCCGGGATGATGCCGGCTACCGGTCGGGCCGCCCACCCGGCGGCTGCCACCACCACCCACCCGGCCACCACCGGGCCGGCCGCCGGCCACAGCCACCCGGCCGACCAGCCGAGCGCCGACACCACCACCCACCGGCGGGACAGCCGGCGCCACCGCTCCACGCCGCCCGAGGCCACGCCGCCCGGGGCCACGCCGCCCGAGGCCGAGCCACCGGTCCCGTCCCCGCCGAACCCCGGGGTCCCGATCTCCTTCTTCCGGCCCGTCCCCAGGGCGTCGGTGACGGCGCAGGCGGCGGCGGTGACGGCGGCCCCGAGCACCGCCCACTCGAGCCGGCCCGGCTCGCCCCACGCCACCGCCACCGCCACCAGGGTGAGCGCGCCCAGGGTCGCCGCCGCGTCCAGGAAGCCGGGCACCGGGATCCTCTCGGCGTCGACCAGGGCGGCGCCGATCGCGCAGGCGGCCACCAGGTCCAGCGACGCCAGCGCCCCCGACCATCCGACGGCGGCGGCCACCGCGGCCAGGGTGACGCCGGTCAGGAGCTCGACCAGGGGGTACCGGGCCGACACGGGAGCCCGGCAGTGCCGGCAGCGCCCCCGCAGCGCCACCCACGAGGCGACCGGGACGGTGTCGAGGGCGGTGAGCGTGGTGCCGCAGGTCGGGCAGTGGGAGGCCGGGCGCACCACCGACATGCGGAGCGGCACCCGGTAGGCGACGACGTTGAGGAAGGAGCCGACAGCCAGACCGGCCAGCCCGCTGGCCACCACGGCGACCGCGTAGGGCGTCCCCCCCTGCGTCATCGCCGCCGCACTCTATGCCCACTATCGCCGGCGGCCCGGACGAGGTACGATGCCGGGGACCTCGAAGCTCAGGGGATGAGCGGCGGGGTGGGCGAGCGGTGGCCGCGGTCACTTGCCCGCCAGGACACGTACGGGGAACGCCGGCCGGGACGGTCGGGTGATGGGGGGAACAGGATGGCCCTGGACGCCGAGGCGGCGGCGCGTTGGCTGGCGGACCAGCACGGGCTTCGCTACGTCGACCTGTCCCATGCCGCCCTCGCCCCCGGGGCGTCGCTCCTCCTCCCCGAGCCGGTGGCCCGCCAGCTCGGGGCGGTGCCGATGGGCCGGCGGCTCGGCACGCCGGTGATCGCCGTCACCGACCCCGGCGACGCGGCGGCCATGGAGGCGCTGCGGGCGGAGGTCGGGCGCGAGTACGTCGCCGTGGTGGCCCGCCCGGACCACATCGCCCAGGCGACCACCCGGCTCTACCGTTCGGACGGCCCGCTGGGGCGGTCACCGGCCCCCGACGCGGCGGGACCGGGCACCCCTGGGCAACCCGGCGGGACCCCGCCAGGGGCCGGGACCGAGCAGGGGGGCGGGACCGCTCCGGTACCGGGCGATGCCGCCTCCGGGCGTGGCGGGAGCCTGGAGGAGTCGTTGCGCCATCTGTTGGTGGCGCCCGCGCCGAGCCCGGCGGCACCGGCGGCGCAGCCCGGAGCAGGACGGGACGCGGCTCCCGCCCCCGGGCCCCCGCCCGGCTACACGACCAGCGGCGGCCTCACCACCAAGCAGCGGCCGGCCAAGGGCACCGCTGCCAAGGACCGAGCGCCCGGCAAGCCCCCCGCCGGGTCCCGACCCGGCCCGGCAGGCGCCGCCACCGCCACCGTGACGCCGCCGGCCCAGGCACCACCCCCGGCGCCGGGCCCCGCCCGGGCCCCCGCTCCCGTCGCCACCGCCACCCTGACCGCTCCTCCGGCTCCCCCGACCGCTCCTCCGGCTCCCCCGACCGCTCCTCCGGCTCCACCCGTCGCCACCGCCGCCACCCCCACGCCGGCCGCCGCCACCCCCACCCCAGCGCCGACCGGCGCCGATGCGGACGAGACGGCGAAGTGGCCCCCGCTGGCCCGGGTGCTGGTGTCGTCGGGCACGGTGGCCGCCGAGGACATGCGTGCGGCGCTGGCCGCCCAGTACCAGACCGGCGAGCCGCTGGCCCGCTACCTCTACGACCGCCAGCTGGCCACCGAGGACGACCTGGTGCGGGCCATGGCCGAGGAGGTCGGGCTCGAGTTCGTCGACCTGAGCGCCTACCCGGTCGACACGACGGCCGCCTCGCTCATCCCCGAGTCGGTGGCCCGCCACCACATGGTGCTCCCGGTCCGGGTGGAGAACGGCGTCCCGGTGGTGGCCATGGCGAACCCGACCGACGTGTTCGCCATGGACGACCTGCGCACCGTCATGGGGCGCAACTTCACGCCGGTGGTGGCCACCCGCACCCAGATCGCCGCCCACCTGCGCTTCCTCCAGGACGCCGACTCGGACGTCTCGGAGGCGGCCGAGGACGCCGCCGGCGGGGTCGCCGGGGGTGCCGGCTTCGAGATCGAGCGCCTGCAGTCGGTGGTGGAGGACGCCCCGATCGTCCGCTACGTCAACCTCCTCATCCTCCAGGCGCTCAACGAACGAGCCTCCGACATCCACATCGAGCCGACCCCCAAGCGGCTCCGGATCCGTTTCCGCATCGACGGGGTCATGCACGACGCCAGCTCGGCCTCGCCGTCCATCCACCCGGCGGTGGTGAGCCGCCTGAAGGTGCTGGGCGAGATGGACATCACCGAGCACCGGGTGCCCCAGGAGGGCCGGGTCTCGCTGTCGGTGGGCGACCGGCAGATCGACCTGCGCCTGGCCGTCCTCCCCACCCTCTACGGGGAGACGTGCGTCATGCGGCTGCTCGACAAGTCGGCCAGCATCCGGAAGCTGTCCGAGCTCGGTTTCCTGCCCGACACGCTGGACCGCTACGCCCAGAGCTACAACCATCCCTACGGGGTCATCCTGGTCACCGGGCCGACCGGGGCCGGCAAGACGACCACCCTCTACGCCACCCTCCAGGAGGTGACGTCGCCCGAGAAAGCGGTGGTCACGGTGGAGGACCCGGTCGAGTACCAGATCGACGGGATCACCCAGGTCCAGATCAACCCCAAGGCCGGCCTCCAGTTCTCGACCGCCCTCAAGTCGATCCTGCGGGCCGACCCCGACGTCGTCCTCATCGGCGAGATCCGCGACACCGAGACGGCCAACATCGCCATGGAGGCGGCGCTGTCGGGCCACCTGGTGCTCACCACCCTGCACACCAACACCGCCTCGTCCACCCCGCTGCGGCTCACCGAGATGGGCATCGAGCCTTATCTCGTCACCTCGGCCGTCGGCGGGGTGCTCACCCAGCGCCTGGCCCGGGTGCTCTGCGACCGCTGCAAGGAGCCCTACGAGGCGTCCGAAAAAGAATTCCTCGCCGCCGGCTACCGGGATGCCGATCTAGAGGGGGTGAGCACGTCGACCCTGTACCAGGCCGTCGGCTGCCGGACGTGCAGCCACACCGGCTACTACGGCCGGATGGTCCTGGCCGAGGTGATGAACCTCACCGAGGAGATCGAGCGGATGATCATCGACCAGAGCTCGATCGTGAGCATCGAGCGCCAGGCCATCGAGCAGGGCATGCGGACCCTGCGCCAGGACGGGCTGCTCAAGGCCACGACCGGCCAGACCACGCTCGAAGAGGTCCTGCGGGTGGTCGTATGAGCGCGGCGTCGGCGACCGATCGGGCCGAGTGGTCGCGCCGGCTCGGGCGGGCGCTGGCCACCGCCGGCCACCTCGAGGAGGCCGGCCTCATCGCCCTGGTCGACGAGGCGCTGGCCACCGGCACCCCGCTGGCCCGGCTGGCCATCAGCCGGGGGGCGGTCCCGGCACCGGTAGTGGTCGCCACCCTGGCCCAGCTGGCCCGGCTCCCGGCGGTGGACCTCCTGGTGGACCGCCCGTCGCCCGAGGTCGAGTGGCTGCTCGACCCCGAGCTGGCCCGCCAGCACCAGGTGGTCGTGCTCCGGCTGGTGGGCCGCCAGGTGGTGGTGGTGTGGGCCGAGCCCCCGGCGGCGGCCGAGGTCCAGGCCCTCGGCGAGGCGCTCGGTCACCAGATCGTCCCCGCCCTGGGTGACCCCTTGGTGATCGACTCGCTGCTCGGCCTGGCGCCCGAGGTGGTGGCCGCGCCCGGCCCGGGAAGCGTCGGCGCTGCGGCACCGGTCGGCGCTGCGGCACCGGTCGGCACCGGTTTTCGGGCCGATGAGTGACACCACGTCGATCTGGCCCGCGA
>JBOGGE010000187.1:0-12906 GCA_050743865.1 Acidimicrobiales bacterium | reverse complement strand
GGACGACCGTCTGGGAGCCTGACGTCCCGGAAGGGGTCGTGCATTGGCCGGTAGGCTCGCAGTGATGGCGACCGTCGAGACCAGTGCCCGGGGGGGTTCGCCCATCCTCCGGGTGGCCCCGTCGATCCTCTCGGCCGATTTTGGCAGCCTGGCCGATGCGGTGCGGCAGATCACGCCCGGCACGGACTGGTTGCACGTCGACGTGATGGACGGCCACTTCGTGCCCAACCTGACCATCGGGCCGCCGGTGGTGGCGTCGCTCCGCCGGCACTCGGGGCTCTACTTCGACTGCCACCTGATGATGACCGATCCCGGGGGCTTCGTAGAGGCCTTCGCCGCCGCCGGCGCCGACGGGTGCACCGTGCACGTCGAGGTGGGCCGGACCGACGAGCTGGTGGACCGGATCCACGGGTTGGGGCTGCGGGCCGGGCTGGCAGCCAACCCCGACACCCCGTTCGAGGCGCTCGAGCCGTTCCTGGACCGGGTGGACCTGGTCCTGTGCATGACGGTCTTCCCCGGCTTCGGCGGGCAGTCGTTCATGGCCGAGGTGGTGCCCAAGGTGGCAGCGGTCCGGCGGGCCCTGGACGAGGGGGGGCTCTCCGGCCGGGTGGACCTCGAGGTCGACGGCGGGATCGACGAGCACACGGCGGCCGTGGTGGCAACCGCCGGGGCCAACGTGCTGGTGGCCGGATCGGCGGTGTTCGGCCGGGAGCGGCCGTGGGAAGCGACCGAGGCCATCCGGAGGGCGGCGGCCGACCGGTAGGATCACCGTCGTGGAGACGGCCGTTGCCGGCACCCAGCCGGGCACGGCGAGGGACGGAGAGTGGATGGCCCGGGCCGCCGGCCTGGCGGCCGGGGTCCGGACCGTCACGTCGCCCAACCCGTGGGTCGGGGCGGTGGTGGTCGGCCGCTCCGGAGCGTCGTACGAGGGGGCGACCTCGCCGCCGGGCGGTCCCCACGCCGAGGCGTCGGCGCTGGCCAGGGCGGGTTCGGACGCCCGGGGCGGCACCCTGTACACCACCCTGGAGCCGTGTGCCCACGTCGGGAGGACCGGGCCGTGCGTCGACGTCATCGCAGCCGCCGGCCTGTCCCGGGTGGTCGTCGGGGTGCTCGACCCCGACCGGCGGGTGGGCGGGCGTGGCGTGGCGGCCCTCCAGCGGTCCGGGATCGAGGTTGCGGTCGGGATCGGTGCCGGCATGGTGCAGGCGCAGCTCGCGCCCTACCTGAAGCACCGTTCGACCGGGAGACCGTGGGTGGTCCTCAAGCTGGCGGCGACCCTCGACGGGCGCACGGCCGCCCCGGACGGGTCGAGCCGGTGGATCACGGGTGAGGCGGCCCGGCGTGATGCCCACCGGCTGCGGGCCGAGTCGGACGCCGTAATGGTCGGTGCCGGGACGGTGCGGTCCGACGACCCCGAGCTCACCGTCCGGGACGGGTCGCCGACCCCTCGCCAGCCCCTGCGGGTGGTGCTCGGGAGCGCCCCGGACGCGGCCCGGGCCCGCCCCGCCCTCGAGCTTTGCGGGGACCTCGGGGACGTGCTCGACGAGCTCGGCCGCCGGGGAGTGCTCCAGGTGCTGGTCGAAGGCGGTGCCGGGGTGGCGCACGGCTTCCACGCCGCCGGTCTGGTCGACCGCTACGTGCTCTACCTGGCCCCGGCGCTCTTCGGCGGCGACGACGGGCGGCCGATGTTCGACGGTGTCGGGGCCGGATCCATCACCGATCTGTGGCGGGGGGAGATGGTGTCGGTGCGGCAGCTGGGAATGGACCTGCGGATCGAGCTGGCGGCGGGGCCCACCTGATGCGGGCCAGCGTCGAGGAGGCCGTCGCCGCCATCGGGCGGGGGGAGATGGTGGTGGTCGTCGACGGCGAGGACCGCGAGAACGAGGGCGATCTGGTGATGGCGGCCGAGGCGGCAACGCCGGAGGCCATCGCCTTCTTCCTCGCCCATACCTCGGGCGTCATCTGCGCCGCGCTGCTGCCCGAGCGGGCGGACGAGCTCGACCTGCCGCTCATGGTCACCGCCAACACCGAGGCCAACCGGACCGCATTCACCGTGAGCGTCGACGTCCGGTCGGGGACCACCACCGGGATCTCGGCCGCCGACCGGGCAACCACCATCGCCGCCCTGGTCGACCCCGGGACTAGGCCCTCGGATCTCAACCGACCGGGCCACGTGTTCCCGCTTCGGTACCGTCCGGGCGGGGTATTGAAGCGCGCCGGGCACACCGAGGCCGCCGTAGATCTGGCCCGTGCGGCCGGCCTGACCCCAGCCGGCGTGCTCTGCGAGGTCGTGACCGACGACAAGACCCAGATGGCCCGGCTCCCGGCGCTGGAGACGTTCTCCGAGCGCTTCGGCATTCCCCTCGTCACCATCGCCGACCTCGTCCGTCACCGGCGGCGGACCGAGCGGCTGGTTCGCCGGGTGTCCGAGGCCCGCATCCCGACCGACGCCGGCGAGTACACCGCCGCCGTCTACGAGTCGACGCTCGACGGCGAGCAGCACCTGGCGCTGGTCATGGGCGACGTGGACGGCCAGCCCGACGTCCTGGTGCGGGTCCACAGCGAGTGCCTCACCGGCGACGTCTTCGGGTCGCGGCGGTGCGACTGCGGGACACAGCTCCGGGCCGCACTTGCCTGCATCGAGGCGGAGGGGAGCGGGGTCCTCGTGTACCTACGGGGCCACGAAGGGCGCGGGATCGGCCTCGGCCACAAGATCCGGGCCTACCGGCTCCAGGAGCAGGGCCGCGACACCGTCGACGCCAACTTGGACCTCGGCCTCCCGGTCGACAGCCGGGAGTACGGGATCGGTGCCCAGATCCTGGTGGACCTGGGCATCACCACCATGCGCCTCATGACCAACAACCCGGTCAAGTACGGCGGCCTGGAGGGGTACGGGCTGGACATCGTCGAGCGGGTGCCGCTCGAGTCCTCCCCCAACGCCGACAACATCGGCTACCTGCGGACCAAGCGGGAGCGGATGGGCCACATTCTCGAGGGGCTCGATGGCCTACGATGACCCTGGCAATGGCCACTGACGACCAGCAGGCGACTGGCCTCCCCGACGGCGTCCTGGACGCCCTCGACGGGATGGTGGGGACCGTCCTGCGGGGGGACGGCACCGGTCGGGGGATCCGGGTCGGCCTCGCCTGCTCGGGGTTCAACGGGAGCATCACCTGGCGCCTCCTCGAGGGTGCCCTTTCCGGTCTCGACGAGTGCGGGGTGGACCGGTCCGACGTGAAGGTGGCCTGGGCGCCCGGTGCCTTCGAGCTTCCGCTGGTGGCCAAGGTCTTCGTCACCCATGGGGCGGTCGACGTGGTGGTCTGCCTGGGTGCCGTCATCCGGGGTGAGACCGGCCACTACGACCTGGTGGCGGGGGAGTGCGCCGCCGGCGTCCAGCGGGTGCAGCTCGACAGCGGGGTGCCGGTGACGTTCGGGGTGGTGACCACGGAGACCCTGGACCAGGCACTCGAGCGCTCGAAGCCGGGACCGGCCAACAAGGGCCGGGAGGCGGCGGTGGTGGCGGTCGAGATGTACCACCTGGTCCGGTCGGTCATGATCTGAGGATGCTGCGCATCGTCCTGCCCAAGGGGTCGCTGGAGCGGGCCACCATGGACCTGTTCGCCGCCGCCGACCTGGCCGTCTCGCGCTCCTCCGACGTGGACTACCGGGCGAACATCGACGACCCCCGGGTGGCGGAGGTCCGCATCCTGCGGCCCCAGGAGATCCCCGTCTACGTGGCCGGCGGCCTGTTCGACCTGGGGGTCACGGGCCGGGACTGGATCGAGGAGCGCGGCGCCGACGTGGTGTCGCTCGGGGAGCTCAATTACTCCAAGGCCACCACACGCCCGGTCCGGGTGGTCCTGGCGGTGGCGGCCGGGTCGGAATACGAGAAGCTGGCCGACCTCCCCGACGGGGTCCGGGTCAGCACCGAGTACCCCGAGCTCACGCGGCGCACCCTGGCCGAGCACGGCGTCGACGCCCGGGTGTCCCTGTCCTACGGCGCCACCGAGGCCAAGGTGCCCGACATCGCCGACTGCGTGGTCGAGATCACCGAGACCGGCCGGGCGCTGCGTGCTGCCGGTCTCCGCGTCATCGAGACGCTGCTCGTCTCCCGGACGGAGCTGATCGCCAATCGAGCGGCTGCCGCCGACCCCGAGCGGCGCCATGCCATGGAGCAGCTGCTCACGCTGCTCCAGGGCACCCTCGAGGCCAGAGAGAATGTTCTGGTCAAGCTCAACGTGCCCGAGGAGCGGCTGCAGGGGGTGATCGCCGCGCTGCCCTCGCTGCGGGCCCCGACGGTGTCCGAGCTCTCGGGCGGCGGCGGGTTCGCCCTCGAGACGGTGGTGCCCAAGGCGGAGATCAACACCCTCATCCCCGAGCTGAAGGACCGGGGCGCCACCGACATCCTCGAGCTGGCGCTCTCCAAGATCGTCCACTGAGCCGATGCTCGGGTTGGGCACCGTCGTCGCCTTCGACCCGGAGCGGGGGCTGGGCACCGTGGAGGCTGACGACGGTCAGTCCCTGCCGTTCCACTGCACCGCCGTCGCCGACGGCAGCCGGTCCGTGGCGGTCGGCGCCCGGGTCGCCTTCGAGGTGGCGGCCGGCCACCTGGGCCGCCGCCAGGCCCGCCGGCTGACGCCGCTGCCCCCGAGCCGTTGATCTCCGCGTCGCCACACGGCGTCGTCAGGCGGGCGCCGACGGTGACGCGCCAGCCGGACGCTGGCCGCCAGGCGTATCCGGCTCGACCGATCCGATCTGCACGAAAGCCAGGCGGACCTGGGCCAACGCGTCCCGCAGGGCGCCATGGGCAGCCCCCAGGCGGTCGCCCAGCCCCTCGACGATGTGGCCCAGACCGTCGATGGCCAGGCGGGCCTGCTCGAGGCGGGGAGGGGTCTGCGAGAGGTAGACCGCCGCCAGCTCGAAGAGGCCGTAGCAGTGGTTGGCGATCACCACCTCCGCCGGGGCATCGGCCAGCTGGTGCTGGAGCTTGCGGATCTCCTCTTCTTCGTCCGGGAGGTCCCCCGGGGAGGCCCGGCCATCGGCCCGATCCCGGCCATCGGCCCGATCCCGGCCGGGGGCGGCTCGCTCACCGTCGCCGGGAGGGAGTGAGCCCCCGCCGCCCGGGGTACGACCTTCATCACCGACCGGATGCTCACCTGAAGGGGTCCACAAGCTCATGCTGGTAGCCTATGCAGCAGGAAGCGGGGCCCTGCGGGCCTCCACCCGGCCACTGGTGGTGCGCCGGGTCGTGGTGGCACAACCCGGTCGGGCGCCGCTTTCGTGAAGTGTGGTCGCGGAAGGACCGCAGGCCCGACAGAGAGGATGATGCCGCATAGTCACCGCCACTGCAGCTGAACACCGGATCAACGACCGGATCCGGGCCCGCGAGGTCCGACTTGTAGACCCCGACGGCCAGCAGCTCGGGATCAAGCCTCTGCCCGAGGCGTTGACCATCGCCCGGGGACTGGACATGGACCTGGTCGAGGTGGCCCCCATGGCCAACCCGCCGGTGTGCCGGATCATGGACTACGGGAAGTTCAAGTTCGACGAGGCCCAGCGGGCCAAGGAGAGCCGCCGTAAGGCCGTCCACGTCGGGATCAAGGAGATGAAGTACCGCCCCAAGATCGGCCCGGGGGACTTCGACACCAAGACCCGCCAGGTCGGGAAGTTCCTGGATGACGGTCACAAGGTGAAGGTGACGATCATGTTCCGGGGGAGGGAGGTCTTCCACCCGGAGCTGGGCAAGCGGATCCTCGACCGGATCGCCGAGCAGATGGATGGCGCGGCCAAGGTCGAGGCCGAGCCCCGGCTGGACGGTCGCAACATGGTGATGGTGTTGGCACCGGACAAGCGGGCCAAGCAGTCGGCGGCCGCCCGGCAGCGCCACGACGGGGACGACCCGGTGGCAGGCGCGAACGGGGCGGTGGACGCGAGCAGAGCGAGCGGCGCGTCGAGCGCGGACGGTGCGACCGGGCCGGCGGACGGCGCGACCGGGCCGGCGGATGGCGCGACCGGGCCGGCAGAGGGCGCCGGGCCGGCAGAGGGACCAGAAGAGGAGCAGCGGTAGTGCCCAAGATGAAGACGGACCGGGGGGCGGCCAAGCGGGTCAAGGTCACCGGGACCGGCCGGTTGCGCCGGCGCCGCCAGAACCGGTCCCACCTGCTCGAGAAGAAGAACAGCGTGCGCACGCGGCGCCTGGCCCGGGAGACGGACTTCGCTCGGGGCGACGAGCGGCGCGTCCGCCGCATGCTCGGGCTCTGACGACCCACCAGACCCGCCAGAAGCGAAGGACAGGAGGAACCCCATGGCCCGCGTCAAGCGCGCCGTCCACGGCCGCAAGCACCATCGTGCGGTTCTCGATCAGGCGAAGGGCTACTACGGCAACAAGAGCCGGACCTTCCGGGCCGCCAACGAGCAGGTCCTCCATTCCTTCCAGTACGCCTACCGGGACCGCCGGGCCCGCAAGGGTGACTTCCGCCAGCTGTGGATCCAGCGCATCAACGCCGGGGCCCGGCTCAACGGGCTCTCCTACAGCCGTTTCATCGCCGGGCTGCACCAGGCCGGGGTCGAGGTGGACCGCAAGGTCCTGGCCGACCTGGCCGTGACCGACCCCGAGGCCTTCGCCGCCTTGGTGGACCTGGCATCGGCTGCCCTGGGTGGCCCCGGGGCGGCCGCCCCCAAAGCCTCCTGACGCTCGCCTACTCCCACCAGCGGGTGCGGCGCCTCCGTCGCCTGCTGGCCAAGCGCGCCACCCGGTGGGCCGAGCGGGCCTTCGTGGCCGAGGGAGTCGAGCTGGTCCGCACCGCCCTCGACGCCGGCACCCTTCCCGAGTCGGTGTACCTGGCGACCGAGGCGGCAACGAGGTCCGGCACGCCGCCATCCGGCACACCGCCGCCATCCGGCACACCGCCGCCATCCGGCACACCGCCGTCATCCGGCACACCGCCGCCACCCGGCGAAGCGGCGGTCGAAGTCGCCCGGCGGGCGGCAGCGGCCGGGGTGCGGGTGCACGAGCTTGCCCCCGGGGTGATGGCGAGAGTGTCCGACACGGTGACCCCCCAACCACTCCTGGCGGTGTTCGCCATGGTCGACCGGGAGATCCAGGTGGCGTCCGGCGCCGGCCTGGTGGTGGTCCTGGTCGACGTGCGTGATCCGGGCAATGCCGGGACGGTGCTGCGCACCGCCGACGCCGCCGGGGCCGGTGCGGTGGTCTTCTGCGGAAGCTCGGTCGACCCCTACAACCCGAAGGCGGTGCGCTCGTCGGCCGGGTCCCTCTTCCACGTCCCCCTGGTGGTGGCCGGCGATCCGGCGGCCACCCTGGAGCAGCTCGGTGCCATGGGCTTCCGCCGCCTCGGCACGGCCGTGCGCGGCGGCCAGGACTACGCCAACTTCGACTGGCGGGTCCCCTCGGCGATCGTCCTCGGCAGCGAGGCGGCCGGCCTGCCGGCGGGCCTGCCCCTGGACGGCGCCGTCGGCGTCCCCATGGCCGGCCGGGCCGAGTCGCTCAACGTGGGGACGGCCTGCGCCGTGCTCTGCTTCGAGGCGCTGCGCCAGCAGCGCATGGGTACGATGCCCCGGTGAACCTGGAGGCCCTGGAGCGCGAGACCCGCGCCGCGCTGGCCGCTGCCGCCACCTCCGGCGCGCTGGGCGAGGTGGAGTCTTCGGTCCTGGGCAAGCGGGGGGAGCTGGCCCGGGCTCATCGCGAGATCGGTGCGCTCGACGCCGGGGCCCGGCGTGACGCCGGGCGGGCCCTGCACGATCTCCGGCAGCGGCTCGAAGACGAGGTGGCCGACCGCCGGCGCCAGCTTGCGGCAGGGGAGCGCCAGGCGCAGCTCGCCGCCGATCGCCTGGATCTCACCGAGGTTGGCGAGGTCCTGGGCCCGGTCCGGCGGGGCCACCTGCACCTGGTCACCCGGACCCGCCGGGCGCTGGTGGACGTGTTCGTCGGCATGGGCTTCACGGTGGCCGAGGGTCCGGAGGTCGAGACCGACTGGTACAACTTCGAGGCACTCAACATCCCTCCCGCCCATCCGGCTCGGGGCATGTGGGACACCTTCTATGTCGAGTCGGGCGTTCCCGAGACGGTCCTGCTGCGCACCCACACCTCGCCGGTCCAGATCCGCCTGCTCGAGGCCGGTCGCCTTCCGGTCCACGCGGTGATGCCCGGGCGGTGCTACCGCCGGGACACCCCGGACGCCCGCCACCTGCCGGTCTTCCACCAGATCGAGGGCCTGGTGGTCGATCGCGACATCAGCTTCGGCGACCTGGCTGGCACCATCGAGACCTTCACCAACGCCTACTTCGGGTCCGACATCCACACCCGCCTGCGCCCGGCCTACTTCCCCTTCACCGAGCCGTCGGCCGAGTTCGAGGTCACTTGCACCATCTGCCGGGGTGCCGGCTGCCGGACCTGCTCGGGCACCGGTTGGATCGAGCTGGGAGGGTGCGGGATGGTCGACCCGGCGGTGCTCGGCGCCGTGGAGGTCGACCCGGGGGAGTGGTCCGGCTTCGCCTTCGGCTTCGGCATCGACCGGTGCGCCCAGATGCGCCACGGCATCGCTGACATGCGCTCGCTCCTGGACAACGACGTCCGGTTCCTGGCCCAGTTCTCGTGAGGGTGCCGCGCTCGTGATGGTGCCGCGCTCGTGATGGTGCCGCGCTCGTGAGGGTGCCGCTGAGCTGGCTGGGGGACTTCGCCCCCTTCCCCGCCGACGACCCGGCGGCGCTGGTGGCCTCGCTGGACGACCTGGGCCTGGTGGTGGAGGCGGTCGAGCGGGTCGGGGAAGGCCTGGGCGGCGTGGTCGTGGCCAGGGTTGCCGGCGTCGACCCCATCGAGGGCGCCGACCGCATCCGGCTGGTCACGGCCGAGGCCGGCGATGGTCCGGTCGAGGTCGTGTGCGGCGCCTACAACTTCGCCCCCGGCGACCTGGTGCCCCTGGCGCCGGCGGGGACGGTGCTGCCGGGCGGCGTCGAGATACGCCGACGGACCATGAAGGGCGTCGTCTCCAACGGCATGCTGTGCTCGGGCCGCGAACTCGGCCTCTCCGACGACGGGGAGGGGCTGCTCCTGCTCACCGAGGTGGAGGGGGCGCGCCCCGGCCAGCCGGTGGCCGAGCTGCTCGGGGTGACCCCCGACGTGGTCTTCGACGTGGCCGTGGAGGGCAACCGTCCCGACGCCTGGTCGGTGACCGGCGTGGCTCGGGACCTCGCCGGGAGGCTCGGGCTGCCCTTCGCCCTGCCCGACCCGCCGCCGGCGCCCGACCTGGGCACGCCGGTCACCAAGCTCGCCACCCTGGCGGTCGAGGACCCCGACCTCTGCCCCCGCATGGTCGTGGCAGTGCTCGACGGGGTCCGCGTCAGACCCTCGCCCCGGTGGCTCGCCCGGCGGCTGGTGCTGGCCGGCATGCGGCCGGTCAACAACGTGGTCGACGCCTCGAATTACGTGATGCTCGAGCTGGGGCAGCCGACCCACCCCTACGACCTCGACCGGCTGGGCGACCCCGGGCTCCTGGTGCGGAGGGCCCGGCCCGGGGAGGAGGTGGTCACCCTCGACGGGGCCCGCCGGACCCTGGGGACGCCCGGGCGCAGCCTGGGCGACACCGGGGAGGACTGCCTTATCTGCGACGCCGGTGGCCGGCCGGTCGGGATCGGGGGGATCATGGGCGGGGAGTCGTCCGAGATCGGGGACACGACCACCCGGGTCCTTCTGGAGGCCGCCTACTTCGCCCCCATGGCGATCGCCCGGACGGCCAAGCGCCTGGGCCTGCGGACCGAGGCGTCGGCCCGGTTCGAGCGGGGATGCG
Organism: Acidimicrobiales bacterium; assembly: GCA_050743865.1. Lineage (GTDB taxonomy): Bacteria > Actinomycetota > Acidimicrobiia > Acidimicrobiales > RAAP-2 > DAHUZJ01. Next base: position 3,103 of record JBOGGE010000187.1, on the reverse strand, counting down.
ACCCCGGGGGGATCGATCGGGCCGTGGCCCGCTTCTGCGAGCTGGTCGGCGCGCCGGTGGCCACCGGGATTCTGGAGGCCGGCGGTGAGGTGCCCCGCCCCTTCCCGGTGGAGGTGCCCCTGGCCCGGGTGCGGTCGGTGCTGGGCGTCGACCTCGGCCCGGACGAGGTGGCATCCCTCGTCGAGCCCATCGGCTTCGCCTGCTCGGCGACCGCAGCCTCGGTCGGGGTCCCGGCGTCGGTCACGGTCACCGTGCCGACCAACCGTCCCGACGTCCGGCCGGCGCCGTACGGGGTGGCTGACGTGATCGAGGAGATCGCCCGCACCTATGGGTACTCGAGGTTGCCCCGGCGGGTCCCGGCGTGGCCCGAGCCGGGCGGGCTGACCCGCCGCCAGCGGGAACGTCGGTCGGCGACCGACGCCATGTGCGGGCTGGGCGCCGCCGAGGCCTGGACCCCGGCCCTGGTCGACGACGCTGACCACGCCCGGATGGGGCTCGACGGCCCGGCGGTGGCGGTGACCAACCCGCTGGCCAGCGAGGAGGCGTGGCTGCGCCGCTCGCTGCTGCCCGGGCTGCTGCGGGCCCTGGCCTACAACGCCAACCGCCGCCAGGGCTCGGTCCGGATGTTCGAGGTGGGCACCGTGTTCTCGGTGCCGGTCGAGGGGTCCCGGATGGAGCGCAGCGGGACCGGGGCCGTTGCTCTCCCGGGCGAGCGGGAGATGCTGGCGGCGGCGCTGGCCACAGAGGGCGACGACGCCCGCACGGCGGTGGCGGCCTGGCGGGTGCTCGCCGGCGCCCTGCGCCTCGACGGGGTCCGGGTGGTCTCGGCCGGCGACGTCCCCGGCCTGCACCCCACCCGCTCGGCCCACCTGGTGGCGGGCGGCTCGACGACGGTCGGCGCCGGCGGCCCGGTGACGGTCGGCTCGGTGGGGGAGGTGGACCCGGCGGTGGCGGCGGCGTTCGGGCTGGGCACAGGGCGCGTGGGATGGCTGGAGGTCGACCTGGGCCTCCTGCTCGACCCGGCCGCAGTGGCCCGGCGGCCGGAGGAGGCCAAGCCGGTCAGCCGCTATCCGTCCTCGGACGTCGACCTGGCGCTGGTGGTCGGCGACGCCGTCCCCGCCGACCGGGTGGCCGAGGTGCTCCGGACCGCCGGCGCCGACCTCGTCGAGTCGGTGACCCTGTTCGACGTGTACCGGGGGCCGGCGGTGCCCGAGGGCAGCCGGAGCCTAGGGTTCCGGATCCGCTTCTGCGCCCTCGACCGGACGCTCACCGACGAGGAGGTGGGCCGCCTGCGGGAGGCTTGCATCGGCGCGGCGGCCTCCACCTTCGGCGCCCGGCTCCGCTAGGCCCCGCCGCCGGCCTTCGCGCCTGGCCGGGGAGACCCGGTGGCCACTTCCGGCACGCGTCGGTCCGGTGCTCCGCTCTAGCCGGAGAAGGTGATCCCGACCGGGGTGGCGCCCACCACCGGCTGGTTGAGGTGCAGGCTGCCGGCGGAGCCGTGGAATGCGGCGTCGCCGTAGTTGAACACCCCGCCGTCGGAGGCGTTCAGCCAGTACCCGTGGCCGTCGGACGTGGCGTCGATGCTGACCACGGGGGCGTTCAGGTGCTTGCCGCCCATCGACCCCATCTCGGTGGCACCGCCGTAGGCGAAGACGCCGCCGTCTGCGGCGACCAGCCAGTAGCCGGAGCCGTGGGGGTTGCCACCGGCTGTGGCCGGCTTCAGTGTGGCCTGGACGGCCATACCCACCACGGGGGCGTTGAGCGGCTTGCCACCCATGGAGCCCATGAAGGTGGCGTCACCGAAGCTGAACACGCCGCCGTCGGCCGCCACCAGCCAGTAGCCCTGGCCGTCGGGGGTGGGGGTGATGCCCACGATCGGGGAGTTGAGGGGCTTGCCGCCCTCCGAGCCGTAGTACCCGGCGTCACCGAAGCTGAACACCCCGCCGTCGGCTGCCACCATCCAGTACCCGAGCCCACCGGGCTTGGCTGTCGCGCCGTTGGCGCCCGGTACGTACGGGGTGGAGGCGATGCCCACCATCGGGGCGTTGAGGTGCTTGCCGCCCATCGACCCCTCGAAGTGGGCGTCACCGAAGCTGAACACCCCGCCGTCGGACGCCACCTCCCAGTAGCCGCCCTGGTCCTCGGTCCCGGTGGCCCCGACCACGGGGGCGTTCAGGTGTTGGCCGCCCATCGAGCCGTGGTACCCCGCTGTGCCGTAGGCGAAGGCGCCGCCGTCGGCCGCCACCTGGGTGTAGCCCGATCCCGGCGCCGGGGTCACGTAGAAGGCCGTACCGCCGGTTGTGACGGTGATGGAGTTGCCGGTGACGGTCGGCGGTGTGGCCCCGGTCGACCAGATCCCGTAGTACTGGCCGCTGATGGTGTTGCCGCTGACGACGGTGCCGACGTTCTTGGCCCCCGGCGCCCCCGAGGCCCCGACGAGGACCCCGACGGTGGCGGTCGGCCCGTTCCCGAGGCCCCAGTTGTTGCCAGACACGACCGGGTTTGTGACCACCTTCACTGTCTGGGTGGTCGACCCCGGGGCGGCGGCGTGGACGATGATCCCGGCCTCGATCGAGTCGGTGACCTTGTTCTTGGTGATGGTCACGTTCTTGACCGTGCTTGTCGGGCCGTTCGACTGTGCGACGATGCCGCCGACGACGGGGCCGTGCGGGCCGGAGCCCACCTTGCCGGTTACCGTGTTTGTCGCGACGGTGGATGTCGAGATCGAGCTGCTCTTGTTGAAGATCGCCAGGACGATGGCGCAGCCGCCAGTGTTTGTCGTCACCGTGTTACCCGTGACGGTGTCCTTGGTCGGCTTCACCAGCGCCGGCAGGTGGGCCTTTGTCTGGGGGTGGACGGCGCCGGGGTCTGTCGGTCCGTTGTCCATGACCCCGATGCCCCCGCGGCCGTTGCCGGTCACCGTGTTGCCGCTGACCGTCGATGTCGACACGCCGAACAAGCTGATCCCGAAGGCCTGGGGGATCTTCGGTGTGGCGGTTAGGGCGTTTGTCTTGACCGTCGATGTCTTGACAGTGAGGTGGTTGGTGCTCTCGGCCAGGATCCCGGCGTCGGTGGCACCGGTCACGGTCACCTTTGTGATGGT
>JBOGGE010000186.1:0-16690 GCA_050743865.1 Acidimicrobiales bacterium | reverse complement strand
GGGGGGCCCCGGCCGCGGCCCCCCGACCGTCGGCGCCGCGGGCAGCCGTCGTGCACCCGCCGACAGGCTGGGCGTACCCCTCGATCGTCCTCACCTCCTCGGCTCCGGCCCCCTGGAGGATGGCCTCCATCGCCTTCCGGTCCGCCCGCACCAGGCGCCCGTGGTCGGCGCACCGAGTGTAGGTGCGCCCGGCCACCGGCAGACCGAACCGGTCGGTGGCCGCCGAGAGCGTGACCGGGCCACGCCGAGTCAGCGAGGCTCGCCTCGCACCGGTTGCTCCTGGTCGGGCTCGCGCTCGCCGCCGCCGTCCCCGGGCGCCGGGAGCTCCTCGCCGCCGTCCCCGGGCGGGCTGGGCTCCTCCGTACCGGGCACCGGCTGGGCGGCGGGTGCCGTCGGCGGGGCCACGCCCGGGGTGGCCGGGCCGCCTCCGGCCGAGGGTCCGGGCGGGCCGCCTCCGAGCGGCCGGGGACCGCTGACCGCCTCCGAGCGGCCGGGGACCGCTTCCTGCGGCTGGCGGCGCACCCGCCGCAGGGTCAGGACCCGCTCGGCGTGGCGTTCCTCCTCCAGCAGCTTCTGGCGGGCCGTCAACAGGTCGAACTGGCTGATCAGCCCGTCGAGGCGGCGTGGGTCCGCTCGGTCCACGACCGGGATGACCCCGACGCCGAACGCCACCATCCGGTCCGCCACCAGCCGAAGGATCTCGTCGGGATGGGCGACGGCCATCGGCTGGATCATCGCCTGCTCCACCGTCTGGCCCGGGCGGTCGGCGGCGGCCAGGACCTTGGACCACGGCAGGATGCCGACCAGCCGGTCCCCGGCGTCCAGCACCGGGTAGAGCCGCTGGCGACGCTCCCGGGAGCCCTCCGGCAGTGCCCGATGGAGGTCCGAGATGTCCCGGCCGGGCTCCACCGTCGACACGTCGGTGTCCATGACCTCCCGCACGAAGGTGGCCTCCAGCGGGTCCACCGCGTACTCGCGCATGACGTGGAAGCCGCGGCGGGCCACCTTCTCGGTCAGGATGGAGCGCTTCAGGACGAGCACGCTCACGAGGTGGGAGATCGTCGCCGCCACCAGGAGGGCCAGCAGGCTGTTGCTGTCGTGGGTCAGCTCGAAGGCGAAGATGACGGCGGTGAACGGCGACCGGGTGACCCCGGCCAGAGCGCCGGACATCCCGATGAGGGCGAAGACGCTGATCGACGCCCCGGGCAACCCGTGGCCCATCACCCCGCCGATGGCGGCGCCCATCATGAGGATCGGCGCCAGGATGCCACCGCTGGTCCCGCCCCCGAGCCCGCCGGCCCAGATGATCATCTTCACGATGAAGAGCAGGATCAGGGCGCCGATGCCGAGCTGGCCCAGAAGCTCGGCGTGGATCGTGTTGTAGCCGACGCCGAGCGCCCGGGGGTCGACGAGCCCGCCGAGGCCGATGATGAGGCCGCCGATGATCGGCCACCACATCCAGTGCAGGTGCCCGGTGAGCTTCTTGAACAGGTCCTCGCAGGTGTAGACGGCCTGAGTCATCACCCACGCCCCGAGCCCGGTGGCCAGGCCTATGGCGGCGGCCCCCAGGAGGACGACGCCGCCCAGGGGCGGGTTCCCCGGTATCGGGAAGAGGGGTTGGGGGAGGACGAGCCCCCCTGCCGCCATCGCCATCCGCAGCCCGTCGGCGGTGGCGGCGGCGAGGCCGATGAGCACCATCGAGCGGGGCTTGAACTCGAAGACGAGCAGCTCCACGCCGAAGAGCGTGGCCGCCACCGGGGTACCGAACACCGCGCTCATGCCGGCTGCGGCCCCGGCGACGAGCAGCGCCCGGCGCTGGGCCGCCGTGAGGCGGAAGAGCTGGCCGATGATCGACCCGACGGCGCCCCCGGTCATGATGATCGGCCCCTCGGCGCCGAAGGGGCCGCCGGTGCCGATGCTGATGGCACTGGAGATCGGCTTCAGGATGGCCAGCCGGGGCTGGACCTTGCTCCCGGTGATCAGGATGTTCTCCATCGCCTCGGGGATGCCGTGGCCCCTGATCTGCTCGGAACCGTAACGAGCCATGAGGCCGACGATGAGGCCACCGCCGACGGGGATGAGGATGGCGATCGCGCCCAGGGTGTTGGCGTTGGGCGAGGCCAGGTGGTAGCTGAGCCGTTGGTAATAGAGCAAGTTGGTCAGGAAGCCGATCATGACCAGGAGCGCCAGCGAGATGCCTGCCCCCAGCACCCCGATGGCGATGGCCAACGGGACCAGGCGCAGGACCGACGGCGTGGTGGTGAAGTCGCCGAGGGCCCGCTCGGCGGTCTTGGCCTTTGACGGTCGCCAGTCGGGCCCCAGATAGGTCTCGCCGCCGCCCCCGGGCGGCTTCTCGGGGACCCCCTCGATGGCGGTGGTCTCGGCCGGCTCGTCTCCCTCCGGCCCGGGCGAGATGTCAGCGGCCTCGCCGGCCGGATCGCCGTCGGCCGCCGGGTCCCGGTCCGTCGCCGGATCGCCGTCGGCCGCCGGATCGGGCGGGTCCTCGCCGGGTCGGCTCATCGGGCGGCTCGCCGCCGGGCGGGCCGGCGGGGCGGGCAGGCATCAGCATGCGTGGTATAGGCGGTGGGTCGTTCCATCGTACTACGATGATATCGTGCCGCGACCGAAGGTACCTGACGACGCCTACGCCCGGCTGCTGTCACTTCGCACCGGGCTCCGGCACTTCGAGCGCTGGAGCTCCCGGCAGGCCGAGGCAGCGGGACTGACGCCGGCCCAGCACCAGCTCCTCCTGGTCGTCCGCGGCCACGACGATCCCCGCGGGCCGACGATCGGGGAGATCGCCGACTACCTCCTGCTCCGCCACCACAGCGTCGTCGGGCTGGTCGACCGGGCCGAGGGGGCGGGCCTGGTCCATCGAACCCGCGAGGAGACGGATCACCGGGTGGTCCGCCTCAGGCTCACCGCCGCCGGGGCCAAGCGCCTCGAGGCGCTGTCCGCCCTCCACCTCGAGGAGCTCGACCGCCTGGCGCTCGACCTGCCGGGTGCCTGGCGTGGCCTGGCCCCGGTGCAGCCGCTGCACGGCTTCCCCGGCTCGCCGCGGGTCCAGCGGTCGTAGCCCAGCCGGTCCCCGGGGATCGCCGGGCGGCGGCCCGGGCGCAGCCCGGCCATGAGCATCGGCGGCCGGCGGTCAGCCGGTGGTCGGCCGGTGGCTGACCGGCGCCGGAAGCGGCGCCCGGTGCAGGGGGTGCAGGAGGCGGACGTGACGGCAGTAGGTGCAGGACCGCACCGGCTCCGACGGCCCGGTCAGGCCCAAGTGCCCGCATCGGTCACAGCGGTCGATGCGTACCACGCCCACGATGCCCAGAAGCCCCACCGACGCCGCCAGCACCGCGCTGATCAGCAACGCAACCCCGACGACCACCGCCACCACCTCGAGGACGACCATCGCGCACCTTCCTCCCGACGGGTCCGCAGCGCTGGCATGAGCACCCACGCGGTACCTCTTACCACGATTATATCGCCTTACGATATGGTGTCAAGGGGCGCTGCCGGGCAGCCGCCGGCCCGCAGCGGCGCCGGGCGCTCCGAGGCCCGGCGGGAGGACCACGACGAGCGCGTCACCTGGAGCACCCCTGCCACCGGCCGGCCGACTGCATGGGGGGCGGGTCCTTGCCCTCAAGGAATGCCGGGGCGGCTCCGGCACGTTGCGCCGACCTCGCCGGTCAACCAGCGACGGGCCCGTCCCATCGCACCACCGCGCTCGCCCACGTCATGCCGGCGCCGAACCCGGACATGAGCACAAGGTCGCCCGGGTGCAGGCGGCCGCCGTCGGCGGCTTCGGCCAGTGCCACGGGGATCGAGGCGGACGACGTGTTGCCGGTGTGCTCGACCGTCACCATGGTCCGCGCCCGGTCGATGCCGAGCCGGCTTCCCACCGCTTCGATGATCCGGAGGTTGGCCTGGTGGGGGACGAAGAGCGCGAGATCGGCCACCGTCACCCCGGCCCGATCGAGGGCGGCGCCGGCCGAGCCGACGGTGGCCCGCACCGCCCGGCGGAAGACCTCGTGGCCGTCCATGGTCACCGTGCCGCCGTGGTCCTGCTGGATCAGGTCGCCGAGCCTCCCGTCGGCCCCGAGGTCGCAACCGAGCACCGCGCCGGGACCGTCGGCGGCCTCCAGCACGACCGCTCCGGCGGCATCGCCGAAGAGGATGGCCGTGCTCCGGTCATCGGGGTCGACGATCGCCGACACCGTGTCCGACGCCACCACCAGCGCTCGCCGAAGGCCACGGGCAACCATCCCGTCGGCGACCACCAGCCCGTAGACGAAGCCCGAGCAGCCCGAGTTGAGATCGAACACGCCGCAGTGCAAGTCGAGGGCGGCCTGCACCCGAGCCGCAGTCGCCGGGACCGGCTGGTCCGGCGTGTTGGTGGAGACCAGCAGCAGGTCCACGTCGTCGGGGGTCAGGCCGGCACACTTCATCGCCTGACGACCCGCCTCGGTGGCCAACCCCGACGTGGTGCCTCCCACCCGTCGTTCCCGGATGCCGGTCCGCTCGACGATCCAGGCGTCGTCGGTGTCGAGCCGGCGCTCCAGGTCGGCGTTGGTGAGCACACCGTCGGGCAGGGCGGCGCCCCACCCGGTGACCCTCGAACCGGGGGACGACGCGGTCACCGGGGCGCCGCGCCAACGGGCGCCGCTCCGGCAGCCACCGCTTCCGCGGGGCGGGCGTCGACCATTGCCGGGCCGAGCTGCTCGGCCGTCTCGGCCAACGCCTCGAGCTGGCGGTCGGGCTCGCCCACCGGGATGAGGAGGAAGTCGGTCGCCCCGGCCTCCCTCAGCTCGGCCAGCCGACCGGCGCATCGGGCGGGCGGGCCCCACAGCGCGAAGCGCGCCAGGCGCTCCCAGCCGACGCCGTAGAAGGACGGCAACACGTCGGCCAGCATCGCTGCCGAGGCGGTCACGGACGCACCGGTGCAGATCCACGCCACCAGCCCCTTGCCGACGGTCCGGCCGAGCCATCCGGCTCGCTCGTCGAGCTCGGCCGCACGCCGGGCGTACTGGGTCGGGTCGAGGAAGATGCCGTCCCACCGCTGGGCCAGGCGGGCAGCCCGGTCGAGCGCCGCCGAGGCGCGGCCGCCGACCACGATCGGGGGATGCGGGCGCTGTACCGGCCGCGGGGCGAGGGTCACTGCGTCGAGAGCGAACTGCCGGCCGGAGAAGGTCACCGGCTCCCCCGACCACAGCGCCGGCAGGAGCGAGAGGGCCTCGTCCGCCCGCTGGGCCCGACGGCGGGGGTCCAGCCCGACGGCGCGATGCTCGTCAGGGTCCTCCCCCCCGATCCCCACGCCCAGCTCCACCCGACCCCCCGACAGGTGGTCGAGGGTCGTGAAGGACTGCGCCACCTGCACCGGGTGGCGGAGGGGCAACTGGAGCACGGCGCTCTCGATCCGCACCCGTTCGGTGGCCGCCGCCAGCGCGCCGAGCACCGCCACCGGGTCGTGGGCGCCCGCCCGGTGCAGCAGGTGATCGCTCACCCCGACCCGGTCGAGGCCCAACGCCTCGGCCCGCACGCCGAGCCGGACCAGATCGCCGGCACCGAAGGAGGGACCGCCCGGCAGGCCCGGCACCAGGAGGGCGCCGACGCTCATCGGCCGATCACCGGCGGCTCATCGCCGTCATCCGTCCAGCCGTTCGACCACGGAGGCGTTCGCCATGCCGTGGCCGATGCACATCGTCTGCAACCCGAACCGCCCGCCCTCCTGCTCCAGGGCGTGGAGCATGGTCACGAGCATGCGCGCCCCGGTCGCCCCCAGGGGATGCCCGAGGGCCATCGCCCCGCCGCGCCGGTTCACCCGCTCGGGCCCGACGCCGGTCTCGGCCATCCACGCCATGGGGACGGAGGCGAACGCCTCGTTCACCTCGAAGTGGTCGATGCCAGCCAGATCGAGCCCGGCGGCGGCGAGGACCTTGGCGGTGGCGTCGATGACCCCGGCCAGTTGGAGCACCGGATCGGACCCGACCGTGACCCCGGCCACCACCCGGGCCCTGGGCCGCAAGCCCAGCTCGGCCGCCTTGCGCCGGGAGGCGACGAGCACGGCGGACGCGCCGTCGCTCATCTGGCTCGAGGTGCCCGCCGTGATGCGACCATCGGGGCGGAAGGCGGGAGGAAGCCCAGCCAGCTGCTCGAGGCTGGTCTCCCGGCGCGGGCCCTCGTCCCGAGCCAGCTCGTCCATCGCCACCACCTCCTGGTCGAAGGCGCCGAGGTCCCAGGCGTCGACAGCCCGGCGGTGGCTGGCCAGGGCCAGCTCGTCCATGGCGGCCCGGGAGAGCCCCCATTTCTCGGCCATCATCTCGGCCGAGAGGCCCTGCTGGACAAGGCGGCACCGCAGGTCCATGGACGGGCTGAAGGAACGCCCGTCGGAGGTCATCGGCACCCGGCTCATGCTCTCGATGCCGACGGCCAGGGCGAGCTCGTACTCGCCGGCCCGGATTGCCTGGGCGGCGTACCTGAAGGCCTGGTCGCTCGACGCGCACATCCGGTTGACGGTGACGCCGGGCACCTCGTAGGGCAGACCGGCCAGCAGGACGACCTGCCGGCCGATGTTCCACCCCTGCTCGCCCGAAGGCGTGGCGCAGCCGACGATGACGTCGCCGAGCTGCTCGGGCGGGATGCCGGTGCGTTCCATCACCCGCCGGACGAGCCATGCCGCCAGGTCGTCGGGTCGGATCTCGCTCAGCGCTCCGCCGCGCCGGCCGATCGGGGTCCGGAGCGCCTCGACGATGACCGGCTCGCTCGGGTCGGTCCGTCCCATGCCTGTGGTCGCGGTGCCTGCCATACGGCCTCCTCGGGCTCGTACGGATGGGGGGCGAAGCTCATGGTACCGACCGTTTGCGTCTGGCAACCTCCATTGACAGCTACAACTGTCACAGTTAGCTTGGCGGACAGTGCCAAGCGACACGGCCCTGACCATCGACGAACTCGCCGCCGCGGTGGGGGCCCCGTCGAGGACCGTCCGGTACTGGCAGTCGCTCGGCCTGCTGCCGGCGCCGCGCCGGGAGGGCCGGGTCGCCCGCTACGGCGACCGGCACCTGCGACGGGCCCGCCTGGTGGCGCTGCTGTCGGCCCGGGGCATCCGGCTCGAGGCGATGGGCGGCCTGGTCGACCTGCTCGAGACCGGCGGCGACTCGCTGCGGGAGTGGCTGGGCCTGCGATGGGAAGAGCTGATCGAGATCGAGCGCCCGTCGAACGACGATCCCCGCTCCCGCGTCCCGGCCGACGAGCTGCTGGTCCGCCTCGGCGGCAGGCCGGAGATGCTCCGGGGCCTGGCCCGGATGCACGTGGTCCGCCCGGCCGACGACGGGGCGTGGGTCGTCCCCAGCGGTGGGCTCTTGGATCTCGCCCTGAGGATCGACCGCCTGGGGGTGGACGTCGAGACGTCGGTCGGTGCCGAGGCCATCCTCCGCCATCACCTGCGAGCGATGGCCGAGGAGATCGTGGCCTGGTTCGAGGCATGCCTCCCTCCAGCCGAGTCGACCCGCGCCGGGTGGGCCCGTCTCGGGGCGCTCCGGCCGATCGGGGCGGACGCCGTCCGCTTGCTCTTCTGGCAGGAACTGACCCGCGCCTTCCGGCGCCGGGCACTGCGTCCGCCGGTCGCCGGGCAGGGCTTCGTCCTCCCGGGATGGTTCCGCTGGGTGCTCGGCCGCCGGTTCCAGCTCGGGAACCCGCTGCAACCGGCGGCGGCCGACAGCAGCCGGGCGGGGGCCGGAGCCGGTCGGGGGGCGACGGCACGTACCGTTCCCGAACATCGACAGGATCCCCGGATCCAGCCGTCCGGCGCGCCGGCCCGACCCGGCACGGCGGCGGTCGACGATCCCGGACCGGGCCGGGTGCAGCCCGAGGGCCGCTCCGGCGAGCCGCCGGACCGGCCACGGCCCGGTGCCAAGGCCGAGCCAGCCTCCCCGGACGGCCCTACGGCGCCGGGTTGATCTCCCGGTCGACGGCCGCCTCCACCTCGCCCAGCATGTGGATATTGCGGGCCAGCCAGACGGTGAAGCGGTTCTCCGCCACGCGCAGGTCCATCCCGAGGAGCTGCGCCGCCTTGTCGAGCTTGTAGAGCACCGTATTGCGGTGCATGAAGAGCTCCCGTGACGTCGCGTTGAGGTTGCCGCCGTTGGTCAGGTAGGCGAACACCACCTTGTCGAGATCGCCGTCCTGGCGCCCGGGGCGGCGCAACGGATCGAGGATGTCGTCGGCGAAGGCGCTGGCGTCGGGCCGCTGGGCCAGGTCCGACAGGATGGCCAGGACGCGGAGGTCGGCGTAGCCGGCGACCCCTTCACGGCGAACCCGTGCCGCGATCTCGAGAGCGATCCTCGCCTCCCGGTAGCTGTGCATGACCCCTGGTTGGCCGAGGCCGGTCCGGCCGAAGGCGACGCGGAGGTCCCCGGCGGCCGACGTGGTCAGCGCCGCCTCCAGGGCCGTGGCGTAGGCCCGGGCGGTCAGCTGCTCCTTGGCGACGTCCCGGCTGCGGACCTTGCCCGCGCCCACCTGGCGGACGACGACGAGAAGGTCGCCGACCGAGGTGGACATGGTGATCGCCCGGTCGGTGCCGTCGAGCTGCTGGACCTGGCGCGTCATGCGCCGCAACTGGGCCATGCCTTCGGCGGTGGCCGGATCGAAGGCCCCGGCGGCGACCGCCACCACGTAGGCGGCGCCCACGTCGAACTGGTGGAAGGCCGCCCGGCTGGTCAGCTCGTGCGAGCTGGCGAACCGCTCGTGCAGCAGGGCGTGGACGAAATCGCCCCGGGCCCGCTCCTTCGCCTCTTCGACGCTGCGCAGCCGGAGGATCTCCGATCCGGCCGTCATCGCCGCCTGCTGGGCCAGCACCAGGTGCTGGGCCACGTCGTGACGGTGCGGCGGCTCCTCCATCTCCACGATGGCCACCCAGCCGTAGGTGGCGCCACCGAGCACCATCGGCGCCACCACGCAGCTGACGGCGCCGTGCTCCATCGGCAAGGTCACCAGCACCGAGGCGAGGTCCTGGTCCTTCGGCGCCGGGTCGACGCGGCCGGCGGTGATGGCATCCTGCAGCGTCCGCACCAGCTCGTCGGGGTCGGGCACGGCGGCGGTGGCGAGCGACTCGTAGGCCAGGACCTCGAGCTGGTTGCCGAGCACGTAGACGGGGCGGCCGGACAGGCGCGACACCCGCCTGGCCATGGCGGTCAGGCCGGCACCCCGGTAGAGGACGTCGGCCAGCTCCCGCTGTACCCCGATCCCGTACGCCAGGACGTGGGCGTGGCGGGTGAGGCTCTTCTCACCGACGAGCCGGCTGAGCCGCCGGTACGTCGCCTCCGGTGGGGGCACCACCACCGGCAGGTCGCAGGCGACCGCCATCGGCACCAGCCAGTCCGTCACGCCGCCGCCGGCATCGGGACCGATGACGAAGAGGGCGCCGGCCCCGGCGTCGGCCAACTGCCGCAGGGCGGCCTCGGCACCGGCCGGGCCGAGGTCGGCCAGCCCGCCGCCGGCGATCACCACCACCCCGGCCAGCGATCCGGGCTCGTCCAGCGCCTCGGGCAGCGGGAGGCACCATTCGACAGGTCGATCGAGGTCGGCGGCATGCACCTCCGCCCGGCGCAGCAGGGGCTCGTCCAGCACCGAGCGAACCGTGAGCGGCTGGTGGATCCCCTCCTCGCCGACCGTCTCACCGGCAACCCCACCCGGGCCGACGTCGCCGACCGCCGGCCGCCGGTGATGCGCAGGCGAGGTCACGGCGTCAGCCAGGGTGGAGGACCGCCACCCGGAGGACGGTCTGTACACTGTGCCCCGCAATCTCTGATCATGTTGTGCACTTTATCCATTGTCGTGGAGGCGTGCCGCTCTTAGATTTCACACCGGGCAAGCCGGCGACCCCGCCGAGACCGACCGCCCAGGAGGACCAGATGACCACGACGATCGCCCCGCCGCCCCAAGAGGAGAAGACGCCGTTCCGGCTGGCATTGGAAGCGGCGGTCGCCGGCAAGCACTCCCAGGCCTCTCCCTTCTCCGTGGCCTGGTCCGAAGGACGGCTCCAGCGCGACCACTTCGCCTTCTGGGTCGCCCAGCACCTCCACTACGTGGGCCACTTCTCCGAGTGGCTCGGCGCCATGTTCGCCGACTGCCCCTACAAGGACGCCCGCGACTTCCTCCTGCAGAACATGTGGGAGGAGGAGATGGGGACGCCCCACACCGAGCTCCTCATCCGGTTCGGCGAGGCGTGCGGCTGGTCCCGGGAGAGGATCCTCGGCACCCCGGCCCTGCCGACCACCAACGGGCTGCGCTACTGGTGCGAGACGCTGGCCAAGTCCCACGACTTCGTCGGCTCCTCGGCGGCGCTGATCGTCGGCCTCGAGTCCCAGACCCCGGGCATCTACACCCGGCAGCTTCCGCCCCTGCGGGAGAAGTACGGCTTCACCGAGGACGAGACCATCTTCTTCGACGTGCACATCTCATCCGACGTGGTGCACGGCGAGCGGGGCTACCAGATCGTGGAGAAGTACGCCGACACTCCCGACGAGCAGGAGCGGTGCCTCGATCTCGTGCACCGTGCCGCCGGGATGCGCTGGATGTACATGGGCGGGCTCTACCAGGAGCTGTCCCAGCAGTTCGGCGAGCTCTGATCGGCGCCGGTGCAGCGGTGGTGACGGTCGCCCCGGCCTCTCCGGGTCCCGGCGCGGGCCCGGAGAGCCCGGAGAGCCCGGAGACGAACCTTTCCGAGCTGGAGACGAGCCTGCTCGAACCGGCCGAGGTCGCCGCCGGCGTCCGGATCGTCCTCGACGACGACGGCTCACTGGGGGTCGAGGACGGGTTCGTCCAGGTCGATACGCCGGCTGGTCAGGTCTACCGCTGGCGGTGCTCGGTCTGCGGCTACATCCACGAGGCGCCGGAGCCACCGCGGTGGTGCCCCCTGTGCGGCGCCGACCAGGCCATGTTCGAAGCCATCGTCGAGGACCCGGCGTGACCCCGGCCGGCGGATCGACCGATCCCGTGCCGGTCACGCCGCCGGGGGCGCCCGGCACCTTCACCTCGGAGAACCCGGCCCGACCGTCGGACGTCGTGGGGACGTTCACCAGCGCCTCGGCGGCCCACGTGGCGTCGGTGGTCGGAGCGGCGGCGGAGGCCCAGCGAGCGTGGGCCGCCCGCCCGGCATCCGAGCGCGCCACCGTGATCGGCGGCATTGCCCACGCCCTCGCTCGCGAGCTCCGCGCCCTGGCTGCCATGGTCACCCGCGAAGAGGGGAAGCCGCTGGCCGCCAGCGAGAACGAGGTCCGCAAGGCGGTCGAGCAGTTCCACTTCGCCTCGCAGCTGGCCTACCTGGTCGAGGGGTCGACGTACCCGACCGAGTCACGCGGCGTCCTCGCCTACAGCCTCCGCTCCCCGGTCGGCGTGGTGGTCGCCGTCACGCCGTGGAACTTCCCGGTCTCCCTCCCTGCTCGCAAGCTCGCCCCGGCCCTGGCGTCGGGCAACGCGGTGATCTTCAAGCCGTCGCCGGCCACGGCGGCGACGGGCGACCTGCTGGTCACCGTCTGCCGGGAGGCCGGGCTGCCGCCCGAGCTCCTCCAGGTGGTCCACGGCCACGATCCCGACGCCATGGCGGCGCTCCTCGGTGACCGGCGGGTGGACGCCGTCACCTTCACCGGCTCCGACACGGTCGGCGCCACCGTGCGTGCCCTGACCCATCCCCACGCCCGCCTGCAGGCCGAGCTGGGCGGCCACAACGGCGTCCTCGTCTGTGCCGACGCCGACCTGGCCCTGGCCGCCCGGGAGGTGGCCGGCGGCGCCTTCTCCCTGACCGGGCAGGCTTGCACGGCATCGGGCCGGGCGCTGGTGGAACGGCCCGTCTACGCCGCCTTCTGCGACCTCCTGGCCGGGGAGACGAGACGCCTGACCGCCGGGCCGGGGACCTCCCCGGGCGTCGGCTGCGGTCCGGTGGCGACCCGAGGACAGTTCGATCGACTGAGGGCCCTGCGGTCGGCGGCGGTCGCCGACGGCCGGCTGCTGGCCGAGGGTGAGCTGGCCGGCGACGCCGACCCCGACGGGTACTGGGTGGTGCCGGCGGCGGTGACCGACCTCCCGGCCGACCACCCGGTGCTGACCGGCGAGGTCTTCGGGCCCATCCTGCCCGTCCTGGCGGTGGAGAGCGCCGGCGAGGCCGTCGAGCGCCTCAACGCCGACCGGCACGGGCTGGTCGCTGCCGTCCACACGACCGACCTCGGGACGGCCCACCGCTTCACCCAGTCGGTCCAGTGCGGGATAGTGAAGGTGAACCAACGAACGACGGGCAACGGGATCGCGCCACCGTTCGGGGGATGGAAGGCCTCCCGCCTGGGGACACTTCCCGAAGGCGGCCAACAGTCCGTCGACTTCTTCACCCAGACCAAGACCGTCTACCTGCGCCACTGACCGCTACCCGCTCCACTGACCGCTACCTGCACAACCGACCGCTACCCGCTCCACCGACCGGCGCCCCCCGGGGGCGGCCAACCGCCCACCTTCCCGATCCCAACCCCAGACTGCCAAGGAGGCCCCGTGTACCCAGTGATGCGCCTGACCCTCGAGGACGCCCTCGTCATCCTCGAGGCAGCAAAGGCCGAAGCCGAGCGCATCGGCGTCAAGCAGACCATCTGCGTCGCCGACGACGGGGGCCACCTCATCGCCCTCCACCGGCTGACCGGGGGCCGGCTGACCGGCGTCGAGATCGCCACGGCCAAGGCGTTCACCGCCGCCGGCCACCAGCGGGCGACGCACGTGTTCAACGAGCCCCCGGGTGGTCCCGCCCTCCCGGGCAACGAGGCGTTCGGCATCAACCACATGTACCCGGGGAAGTTCGCCATCTTCGTCGGCGGCTTCCCCATCGTCCACGAGGGCAAGGTCATCGGCGCCGTGGGGGTGAGCGGCGGCAATGGGGAGCAGGACAAGGCGGTCGGCGCCGCAGCGCTGGCCGCCTTCGAGGAGCGGGTGGCCGGGACGCCGGTGAGCTGAATGCCCACCGTGCGGGCCGAGGCCCGGGCGCCCGGCCACATGGTGGCCAGCAGCCACCCGGCGGTGAGCGAGCTGGGGGCGCAGGTCCTGGCTGCCGGCGGGACCGCCGGTGACGCCGCCCTGGCCATGGGGGCCATGTCGTTCGTCGCCCTCCCCGGGCAGTGCGGTCTCGGCGGCGACGCCTTCGCCGTGTGGTACGAGGCGGCGACCGGTCACTATGGCGCCGTCCAGGGCAGCGGGGTGGGGCCGGACGGGGCCGACGCCGGCTTCTTCGCCGGCCACGGCCTCGACGCGCTGCCGATCGAGGGCCCGCTGTCGGCATCGGTCCCGGGCGAGATGGCGGCCGTCGCCACGCTCCACCGTCACCTGGCCACCCGGCCACTCAGCGAGCTGTGGGCACCGGCGGCAGAGGCGGCACGACGGGGGCTCCCGGTGACGGCGGCGACCCACGAGGACCTCGAGACGTACGCCGGCAAGCTCACGTCCGCAGCGGCCCGCCGGGTGCTCCTCCCCGACGGGCGCATCCCGGCGGTCGGCAGCCCGCTCCGCCAGACCGAGCTGGCCACCACCATCGAGCGGGTTGCCGCCTCGCCGGAGGACTTCTACGAGGGCGACCTGGCCACCCGGTGCCTGCGGGCGCTCACCGACGCCGGCGCGCCGTTCTCCGGGCGCGAGTGGCGCCAGACGGCGGCACCGGCCACCGAGACCGTGACGGGCACCTACCGGGGGCTGGTCGTGCACGAGAACCCGCCGCCGAGCCCGGGCTACATGGTGCTCTGGCAAGCAGCCGTGCTCGACGGCGTCCTGGCCGAGCTCCCGTGGCTCTCCGGCCGTGCCCTGGCGTGGCTGGCCGGCGCGGCGGCGATGGCCTTCGCCGACCGGCGGCGGATGGTGGGCAGCGGCTCCGACGAGTGGCGGGATCTGCTCGCCCCCGACGCCGTGGCCGGCGCCCGGGCTGCCCTCTCCGCCGATCGCCTTCCGCCGGTCGAGGGGTCCATGCGGTCCGGGGACACCACGTCGGTGGTGGCGGTCGACGCCGCCGGCAACGCCGTCAGCTTCATCCACTCGCTGGCCTTCACCTTCGGCTCGGGCTTCATGGTCCCGGGGACGGGGGTGATGCTCAACGACCGGCTGGGCCGGGGGGCCTACCTGGACGCCGGCCACCCGAACGGCGTGCTCCCGGGCCGGCGGCCCATGCACACGCTCAATGCCTGGATCGTGGCCGGGCCGACAGGCCGCCCTGCCTTCGTCGGGAACACCCCGGGCGGCGACGGTCAGGTGCAGTGGAACATGCAGCTCCTGACGGCCCTCGTCGACCACGGGGTGGGGCCCCAGGCCGCAGTCGAGGCTCCCCGCATGACCGTCTTCCCCGGCAGCGACGCCGACACCGTCGGCTCGCCGCCGGAGGTCCGTTGCGAGTCGCGCCTCGGGGGGCCGGCGATCGACGAGCTCCGTGGCGCGGGCGTCCCGATCGTCGTCCAGGGGCCATGGGCCGGCGGAGGGAGCGCCCAGGTGATCGCCCTGGACCCGGCGACCGGCGAGCGCCGGGGCGGGTCCGACCCCCGCTTCGACGGGCTGGCGACCGGTGGCTGAGCCGGACGACGCGCCGGGAGGCCGCGGCCTCCCGGACCCGCCGCCGGCGATGGGCCGCTACGTCCCGGCGGTGGCCCATCGGGGCCTGGTGACGACCGCCGGCATGACCCCCCGGCTCGACGGCGTGCTCAGCGTCCGGGGTCGGATCGGCGAAGCTCTGGACCTTGACGCCGGGAAGCGGGCGGCGGGCGTCGCCGCCGCCAACGCCCTCGGCGCGGCGGCAGCCGCCGCCGGCGGGATCGACCGGATCCTGCGCCTGGTGTCGCTGACGGTGTACGTGGCCGCCGCTCCCGGGTTCACCAGCCTGAGCGCGGTGGCCGACGGCGCCTCCGACTCCCTTGCCGCCCTCCTCGGGGCACCGGAACGGGCGGCGGTGGCACGAGCGGCCATCGGGGTCGCCACCCTGCCCGACGACGCGCCGGTCGAGGTCCAGCTCGTGGCCGCTTACGCCGGGCCGGAGGAGGACGAGCCGGCGGAGGTCGGGCCGGCGGGGACCCGGACGGCGTGAAGATCCTCGTCGGCGTCAAGCTGGTCCCCGTCGCGTCGGAGGTGCGCTTCGTGGCCGGCCTCAACCGCCTCGACCGGGAAGCCGTCCGCAGCGAGATGAACGCCTTCGACGGGCGCGCTCTGGCCTGGGCGCGGGCGTTGCGCCGGGGTGGGGAGGGGCGCCCCGGCGGCGACCGTCCAGACCAGGTGGTGGCGTTCACCATGGGCCCGCCGCAGGCGGCGGAGGTGCTCGAGTCGGCGCTGGCGCTGGGGGCCGACCGGGCCGTGCACCTGGTCGACATGCGGTTCGCCGGGGCCGACACCCTCGCCACCGCCCGGGCCCTGGCGCAGCTCTGCCGCCGCGAGGAGCCTGACCTGGTCCTGCTCGGCCGGATCGCCACCGACGGCGGGACGGCGCAGGTGGCGCCCCAGATGGCCGAGCTGGCGGGGCTGCCCGTGGTGACGGAGGCGGTGGCGATCGAGCTCGCCGGCGACCGCCTTGCCATCCGGCGCCAGGCCGCAGGGAGCCTCGAACGCTGGCTCGTGCCCCTCCCCGCCGTCGTCTCGATCGACGGGCTGCCCGAGCCGGGCGGGGAGGACGGGCCGGCCACCGACCCGGGCCGCGAGCCGGCCGGCGCCGTCGAGATCCTCGACGCCGACGCCCTGGGCGGCGACGGCGCCGGCTACGGCATCCGGGGCAGCGCCACCTACGTGCAGCGGATCGACCCGGCCCCGCCCCGGCCAACCCGACGGGTGGTCACCGACCCGTCGACCTGCGCCGAGATCCTGGCGTCGCTCGCCGCCACCCCAGCCGACGCCGGGCCCGCCCGACCGGTCCCGCCGGCACCAATCGCGGCACCAACCGCGGCGGCGCCCGCCGGACGCCGCGCCGGGCGGGAGATCTGGGCGCTCGTCGAAGGCGACGGGACCGGAGATCTGCACCGGCTGGCGGCGGAAGCCATCGCCTGCGCCGCCCAGGTCGCAGGTCCTCTCCGAGCGCAGGTCGTCTCGGTGCTGCTGGGCGAGCCCGGGCCGGGGACGGTGGACCGGCTGGGTGCCGCGGGGGCGGACCGGATCCTGGTCGCCCGCTCTTGCCGGCTCGCCGCCGCCAGGTCGACCGAGGCCGAGGTGGACGCGCTGGCGGCCATGGTCGCCACCCGGTCGCCGGTCGCCGTCGTCGGCCCGTGGACGACGGGTGGCCGACAGCTCGTGCCGCGCGTTGCCGCCCGCCTCGGCATGGGGTGCACGGGCGACATGGTCGGCCTCGACACGAGCCCCCGGCCGGGTGCCGAGGGCGCGGTCGACCCGGTGTGGCTGAAGCCGGCATGGAACGGTACCGTCGTAGCCAGAGTGGTGGCCCGTAGCCCGGTGGCAATGGGGACCCTGCGCCCCGGTGGCGTGCGCCCGCTGGTGCCGACCCCGGAGCGCCGGGCCCCGGTCGAGGTCGTCGATGTCGACGTCGACGACCGGGGTCGCCACGCCACTGCGCCGGTCCTCGCCGGGTCGTCGCCCCTTCCGGGTCACTCCCCCGCTCTCGACGACGCATCGGTGGTGGTCTGCGTCGGCCGGCGAGCTGCCGCATCCCTGCCGGCCCTCGCCACCGCCATAGTGCTCGCCTACATCCCACGGC
>JBOGGE010000185.1:0-4513 GCA_050743865.1 Acidimicrobiales bacterium | reverse complement strand
GGGTCGCCGCCGCCTTCGCCAAGTGAGGTCGCCACCACGACGAGTCCCGCGGTTCGAAACGGCCATCGCCACGAACGGTACGGATCACAAGGAGGCGCCCGGGAGCGAGCCGGATCGTCAGCGCCCGATCGGGATGACGGCGACCCGGCTGGTGACGTGCCCGGCGAGGTGCCCCAGGTCATCGGCATCGCCCGTGTAGACGTCGTCGTTGCGGCGGCCCGCGGACTCGATCACGACCGCGTCAACGATGTCGGCGGTGCCAGAGCGTCGGCACAGCTCGCCTGCCATACGGGCCAGCTCGTCGCTAAGAACCTCGGAACGGCAGTTGTTGAGGGCTCGGGCGAGCTGGGCTTGGCGTCGGCCGTCGCGCCACGCCTGAGCGGTCACAACCGTGGGGACCGTCGGGACCTCGCCGCGGTCGACCAGCCAGCGGAGCACCGCCCACGCCTCCCGCTCGTTGCGGTCCAACGCGATGAGCATGCCGGCGTCGAAGGTCGCGCCATTCACGACGCGACGGGCCGACCCGCCCCGGGCCCAGCCGCCCTGCGGCGCTTGTTGGCGCTCCGACGGGCACCGGCCACCTTGTCCTCAAGGGCGTCAAGCTCGGCAGGACTGACGACACCGTGCTCTGCTTCCCACTCACCGACGAGGCGGCGAAGAGCCTTGAGTCGCAACCGGTCGGCGACGGCATCAGCAAGCCAGGTCGAGAGGGTGAGCCCTTCGGCCTCGGCGTCAGCACGTGCGTCGGCAAGGAGAACAGCGTCCATCGAGGCGGAGTACTTCTCGGCCGTCACATCCGCCATCTTACTACCGAAGTAGGAAGACCATCGCGGCCAGCGGACATTGCCGATGACCCTGTCCCGGGGAAGGGCCCGCCGCCGGGGACGCGCCGCCACCCCTCAAACGTTGTACTGGACCAGTTCGTGCCCGAGGAGCTCGGCGGCAGTGCGAACGGCCGCCTGCCGGGAGTTGATCACCGCCGCGTTGTGGCGGTCGGCGACCTCGGTCGTGGCCACCGCCACCAGGTCCGCCGTGCCCGAGCGGGCCGCCAGCTCCCCCACCCTCCGCGCGTCGACGCCGTCGAGAGCTTCGACCTCGGCACCCGCCAGCAGGGCGTCGATACGATCGCCTCGGGGCTCCGTCCTGAACGCCTCGGCCACGGCGACCACCGGCACCACGGGGATGATCCCGTACGCCAGCGCGGCCCGGTGCAGGGACCACATCATCCGATCGCCACGGGCGGCGGCGCGCAGCGCACCGACGCCGTAGACCAAGCCGGCGCGCCGAGTCGTCACCGCCGGCGGACGCGGGACGCCACCCCCGACACCCCGGAAAGGAGACGGCCCAGCAACGCCTCGCCGGCAGCCAGCTCCTCGGCGGTGAGGGACTCGCCCTCGGCCTCCCACTTGGCGACGCCCCGGAGCCCCTTGCGCACCCGGAGCTGCCGCTCGGCGGCGCTCGACAGCCAGGCGCTGAACGACAGGCCGTCCTCCCTGGACGCCTCGTCGACGGCCCGGGCCACGTCGTCCGGCAGGGAGACCGAGCGCTTCGTGACCATGCTGCTCATGGTAGCACCCGAAGTGTTACCCCGCCCGCTCCGACCCCATCACCGCCGGCCCCACCGCCCGGCCCCCCGGTCGACCCGCGCCGCCCCGA
Organism: Acidimicrobiales bacterium; assembly: GCA_050743865.1. Classification (GTDB taxonomy): domain Bacteria; phylum Actinomycetota; class Acidimicrobiia; order Acidimicrobiales; family RAAP-2; genus DAHUZJ01. The sequence continues at coordinate 2,857 of JBOGGE010000185.1, read as the reverse complement.
GGCCCGGCCACCCACCTCGGACTCCCGGCGTCGTGCCCCCGCCGGTACGCGACGACGGCGCCCCGGCGGGGGCGCCGTCGTGCGAGGGGGCCGGGCGGCGGATCCCGGCACCACGCTCATCGGAACCAGGTGGCGGGAACCGGTTCCGGCAACCACCCTACAACATCCTTCCTCCGAGCGGAAGTACTACCAGAAGGCTGCCACCTGCGCTTTCACGAGACCTGCCGGACAGGGGCGATCAGCGGCAACCGCCCGGCAATAGCACCGCACCTCAGGCGATGCCGACCGACGGGCAGACGTCGCCCAACACACACGCCCCGCACCGGGGAGAGCGAGCCGTGCACACGGACCTCCCGTGGAGGATGAGGCGGAGGCTGAAGGCGCCACGCTCGCCCGGCGGCACCAGGTCGTCGAGGTCCTCCTCCACCTTGACGGGGTCGTCGTGGGCAGTGAGCCCCAGGCGTCGGCTGAGCCGCCCGACGTGGGTGTCGACCGGCAAGCCGGGCTCGCCGAAGGCGACGCTCCGCACCACGTTGGCCGTCTTGCGGCCGACCCCGGGAAGGCTGACCAGGTCCGCCATGGCGTCCGGCACCTCGCCGTCGAAGCGCTCGACCAGGGCCTGCGCCAGGGCCACCAGGTTCCGGGCCTTGGAGCGGAAAAAGCCGGTCGTACGGATCAGCTCCTCCAGCCGCGCCTGGTCGGCCCCGGCCATGGCGGCCGGCCCCGAGAGCTCGGCGAACAGCGCCGGGGTGACGAGGTTCACCCGGGCGTCCGTGCACTGGGCGGACAGGACCGTCGCCACCAGGAGCTGGAACGGGCCGTCGTGGCGGAGGGCGCACAGCTCCCGGGCCGTCCCGGGGTAGGCAGCTGCCAGGCGCCGGCGTACGGTCCCGGCACGGGTCGTCACCGCACGGGTCGGCCCCATCGGGCTGCAGGCTACCAACGGGGCCCGGGTAGCCTGCCGGGCGTGGGCGGTCCGGTGCTCGAGGTGCGCGACCGGCTGGCGGCCGCCGACCGGGATGCCGTGGTGGCCCTCGTCGACGCGGCCACCGCCGCCGACGGGTTCCGTCCGATCGCGGACCGCGAGTGGCTCGAGCTCACCGGCCCGGTGCCCGACGCCGCGACCGACGCCGCGACCAACGCGGCGACCGACGCCGGTGCCGGACAGGCGGTCACGCTGCTGGCCCGCGAAGGCGACGACGGCCGGCTCGCCGGCTATGCCCGGCTGTCCCGGCACCGAGGCACCTGGGTCCTGTCGGCGGTGGTGCACCCGGACCGCCGCCAGGGCGGCGCCTACCTGGAGCTCCTGCTCGGCGGCGCCCTTTCGGAGGTCGGCGCCAGAGGCGGGGGACCGGTGCGGCGTTGGGTCTTCCGGGAGTCGCCCGGCGCGGAGACGGCAGACCGGCGGTCCGGGTTCGCCGTCGAGCGGGAGCTCTTCCAGATGGGGGTGGATCTCCCGCTCCCCGAGGGCGGCCCGACGGTGCCGGTGCGGCCGTTCGAGCCGGGACGGGACGAGGAGGCCTGGCTGGCCGTCAACAACCGGGCCTTCGCCTCCCATCCCGACCAGGGAGGCTGGGAGGTCGCCGACGTCCTCCGCCGGGAGGCCGAGCCGTGGTTCGACCCCGCCGGCTTCCTGCTCCACGAGGTCGAGGGCCGCATCGCCGCCTTCTGCTGGACCAGGGTCCACGACGAGACCCGCCCGGTCACGGGCGAGATCTACGTGATCGGAGTCACACCGGACTTCCAGGGCAACGGCCTGGGCCGGGCGATGACGGTCGCCGGCCTGGACCACCTCGCCCGGTCCGGCATCGGAGCCGGGATCCTGTACGTGGACGCCGACAACGGCCCGGCGCTCCGGCTCTACCGGTCCCTCGGCTTCGTCGTGGACCGCGTCGACCGGGCCTACCTGCGCCAGGTGGCGCCGGGGGGCGCCCGCCATCGGACGGGCCCTCAGAAGCCCGAAATGCCCACCACGCGACCGACGCCGTAGGTGACGGCAGCGGCGACGGCGGCCACCCCCAGCTGGCGGAGCCCGACCCACACCGGCGAACGACCGGTCAGGAGCCCCAGGGAGCCGCCGACCGCCAGGGCGGCCACCGCCCCGACGGCGATCGAGGCCACGGTGGCCGCACCACCGCTGGCGACGAGCCACGGGATCAACGGGAGCAAGGCCCCGACGGCGAAGGTGACGAACGAGCTCAGCGCGGCACGAACCGGCGAGCCCAACCGCTGCGGGTCGATGCCGAGCTCCTCACGCGCATGCGTCTCGAGAGCCACGTCGGGATCGAGCATGACCTTGGCGGCCAGCTCCCGGGCCATGTCCGGATCGAGCCCACGCCGCTCGTAGATGGCCGTCAGCTCTCTACGCTCGTCGGCCGGGCTCTGGCGGAGCGCCGCCCGCTCGACATCCAGCTCGCGCTCGAAGAGCTCGCGCTGGGCCTTCATGGAGACGTACTCGCCGGCCGCCATCGAGAAGGCGCCGGCCACCAGCCCGGCGATGCCGGTGAGGCGGACGACGGCGGCGGCCGGGTGGGCGGCGGCCACTCCGAGGATCAAGGACACGTTCGTCACCAGCCCGTCGCTGATGCCGAAGACGGCGGCCCGGGCCCCGCCCGACTGGACGTCCCGGTGGTGATGCCCGATGGAGGGCACCTCCGGCACCTCCCGGGATCCCGGCGCCGCGCCCCCCGGCACCGCGCCCCCCGGCGCCTCCCGGGATCCCGGCGCCGCGCCGCGCGCCCGGTGGCGGCTCTGCGCGGTGCTGGCTGCACGCCCGCCCGGCATCAAGAAGCCGGGCCGCTGGCGGCGGTGGCGACCGACCGGGATGGCCCGGCTTGAGCGTAGCGATGCACGGCGG
>JBOGGE010000184.1:0-17665 GCA_050743865.1 Acidimicrobiales bacterium | reverse complement strand
GCTCGCCACCCAGCACCAGCGCTTGGAGTCCGAGCGCTACAAGCTGATGGAGGCCTACTACGCCAATGCCATCGACGTCACGATGCTCCGGCGCGAACAGGAGCGGATCGGTGCCGAGCTACGGAGCGTCGAGTCACGCCAAGGCGTACTCGACGGGAGTTTCGAAGAGTGGCAGGACGTGATGAACCTCGCCCTCCGGTTCTCGACCCGCTGCGCCACCGCCTACCACCGGGCCGGCGACCGAACCCGGCGGCTCCTCAACGCGGCCGTGCTCGACGAGGTCCACGTGCGCGACGGGCACGTCGTCGAAGCGGCCTACAAGGACAAGGAGCCCTTCGACTTGCTCTTTTCTTCGCCGAAGTTCGAATACGGCGATGTGGTGGGCCGGGGAGGATTCGAACCCCCGTAGGCTTTCGCCGACAGGTTTACAGCCTGTTTCCTTTGGCCACTCGGACACCGACCCTCGCCGGGCGACGATAGCCGACCGCCGACGGGCTCCGGTCCAGCCGGCGAGGCCCGCTGTCCTCGGGTGACGCTCGGTAGGGTGTCGTCATGCCCAGCTTTGACATCGTCTCCCAGGTCGACATGCAAGAGGTCCGCAACGCGGTGGACCAGGCCAACCGCGAAGCGACGACCCGTTTCGACTTCAAGGGCACGGACTCGGTCGTCGAGCTCGGCGACGGGGAGCTGGTGCTCCGCTCCTCCACCGAGGACCGCCTTCGTGCCCTCCATCAGGTCCTCGACGAGAAGCTGGTGCGGCGCCAGGTCTCGCTCAAGGCGCTCGACCCGGGCAAGATCGAGGAGGCCTCCCGGGGAGCGGCCCGCCAGCGGGTGGCCATCCGGGCCGGGATCTCGGCCGACCACGCCAAGCGACTCAACAAGTTCGTCCGGGATCTCGGGAGCAAGGGCGTCTCGTCGCAGACCCAGGGCGACCAGGTGCGGGTGACCGGCAAGAAGCGGGACGACCTCCAGGCGGTCATCGCCGCCTGCAAGGAAGAGGACTTCGGCATCCCGCTCCAGTTCGAGAACTTCCGGGACTGACCTTCGCTCAGGCATCATCCGGGCGCTCGCTGACCCCGGCGGAGTCGAACGTCGCCATCTGCGAGAGGATCTTCGCCGAGGCCTGGAGCACCGGGAGTGCCAGGCAGGCGCCGGTCCCCTCGCCCAGGCGCAAGTCGAGGTCGAGAAGGGGGTCGAGACCAAGGTGGTCCAGGGCGACGGCCGACCCGGGCTCGGTCGAGCGGTGCCCGGCAAAAAGGTACCCGGCACAGTTCGGCACCAGGTCGACGGCGACAACGGCGGCGGCGGCGGCGATCACGCCGTCGAGCAGCACCGGGAGGCCAGCGGCTGCTCCCCCGACCACAAAGCCGGCCAGGGCCGCGATCTCCAGGCCTCCCACCTCCGCCAGCACGTCGAGCGTCGGTCGCCCCCGCACCCGGTCGACGGCACCGGCCACCACGTTCACCTTGGCCGCCCACCGGTCGCCGTCGATTCCCGTCCCCCGACCGGTCACCGCCTCGGCCGGTCGACCCGTCAGCGCCGACAGCAGGGCGGCCGAGGGCGTGGTGTTGCCGATGCCCATGTCGCCGGTCAAGAGGCACCGGGTGCCCGAACCGGCCAGTTCGGCGGCGACCTCGGCACCGACGTCGAGGGCCCGCGACGCCTCGTCGTGCGACATCGCCGGACCGGCAGCCAGGTTGGCGGTCCCTGGGCGCACCTTTCGGTCGAGCAGGGACGGGCCGGGAGCCAGCGTCGACGCCACCCCGACGTCGACCACCACCACCCCGGCGCCGACGTGGCCGGCCAGGACGTTGACCGCCGCACCGCCGGCGCAGAAGTTGGCCACCATCTGGGCCGTCACCTCCTGCGGCCAAGGCGACACCCCCTCGGAAAGGACTCCGTGGTCACCGGCGAAGACGGCCACAACCGCCGGCTCGGGCACCGGAGGAGGGCAGCGCCGGGCGATCCCGGCCAGCCGGGCGCCGGCCGCCTCGAGCCGACCCAGCGCACCCGGTGGCTTGGTCAGGCGGTCCTGGCGGGCGGCGGCGGCGGCAGCGGCGGCAGCGTCCGGGGTGACGACGCTTGCCGCTGCGTCATCGAACGCCGGCACCCTCGGTCGAGCCCTCGGCGTCGAGTTCCTCGTCGATCTCCTGGAGCACCGACGGCGTGTGGAACAGGTGGTTGAAGAGCACCAGCTTCACGATCCAGAAGATGCCGAAGGACGCCACGTTGGCCACCAGGACCAGGATCGTGCCCTCGAGGTGGCTGAGCTGATGGGTCTGGGTGATATGGCGGGCGATGGCGGCGCCGATCATCGAGAATGCGATCCCGGCCGCCGCCGCCGCCCAGAAGGGGACGACCTCCTTCATCAGATGCGACCGGCCGCCCTTGCCCCACGCCCAGTTGCGGTTGAGCCAGTAGGACGGGAAGGTGGCCACCCCGTTGGCGAAGACGGTGCTGGGCACCTCGGTCCACAGCCGCATCACCCCGTATACCAGGAAGAGCACCACGAACGACACGGCGGTCGAGATGACCGAGACCATGGTGTAGCGGAAGACCTTCCGGCCTTCGTGGGTGTGGAGCCACGCCCACAGGCGCGCCAGACGATCGATCAGGACGTCGGCCATGGTCCTCGTACCCTACCGTCACGGGCCCGGGTCAAACTTCCCCGCCGTCGAATCCCTGCTCGCCGGGAACATCCGGGGGCCGGTCTTGGGGCTCGCCCGGCGGTGGCCGGCGGCGAGCGTCACCGCCCGGCGGCGGCACCGGGACCCACGCACCGCATCCCTGGTTCGCCGCCCACCGCCCGCCCTGCCAACATTGGCGCCGTGAGCGAGTCCCTGGACTTCCTGGTCCGCCTGCTGGATCTGGAGGCGATCGAGGTCAACATCTTTCGCGGCATCCAGCCGGCCGAGGAGCGCCAGCGCGTCTTCGGCGGCCAGGTCGCCGCCCAGGCGCTGGTGGCGGCCGGGCGCACCGTCGCCCACGGCCAGGTCCACTCGCTCCACTCGTACTTCCTGCGCCCCGGCGACCCGATGGTCCCGATCCTCTACGAGGTCGACCGGATCCGCGACGGGCGGTCCTTCACCACCCGCCGGGTGGTGGCCATCCAGCACGGGCGCGCCATCTTCAACATGCAGGCGTCGTTCCACGACGACGAGGAGGGGCCAGACCACCAGTTCCCGATGCCGGACGTGCCCCCGCCCGAGTCGGTGGCGCCACTGATCGAGCGCCTGGCGCCGCGCCGGGACCAGTTCACCGAGTGGTTCGCCCGCCCGCACCCGATCGACCAGCGCCACCTGGGCGACCTGCCGTGGGAGAAGGCGGAGGCTTCCGAGCCTTACCAGCGGCTCTGGATCCGGGCCGACGGGGAGCTGGACGACGGTCCGCTGCTCCACGCCGCCGTGGTCACCTACGCCTCCGATCTCTCCCTGTTCGACACGATCCTCCGGGCCCATCCCGTGCGGTGGGACAACCCCGCCTTCATGGGCGCCAGCCTCGATCACTGCATGTGGTTCCACCGGTCGTTCCGCGCCGACGAGTGGCTGCTGTACGACACCGACTCGCCGGTGGCCACCGGCGCCCGGGGGCTGGCCCGGGGCTTTCTCTACGACCGGTCGGGCCGGCTGGTCGTCTCGATGGTCCAAGAGGGGTTGGTGCGGGTTCGCCGCTGACCGGGCGCACCGGCACCGGGGGCGGACGCCCGGCACCGACCACCGTCGGAGGCCACCAGCTCTACCGCTCGCCGATCGGCCGGTAGTCCCGTGGCTCGGACCCGATGTAGATCTGGCGGGGCCGGGCGATCCTCGATTCCTGGTCGAGCATCTCCTGCCAGTGCGACAGCCAGCCCGAGGTGCGGGGGATGGCGAAGAGCACCGGGAACATCTCCAGGGGGAACCCCATCGCCTGGTAGATGAGCCCGGAGTAGAAGTCCACGTTCGGGTACAGCTTGCGCGAGGTGAAGTACTCGTCGGAGAGGGCGATCTCCTCGAGCTTGAGGGCGATGTCGAGCAACGGGTTCTTGCCGGTCACCCCGAACACCTCGTCGGCGGTTCGCTTGATGATCTTGGCCCTCGGGTCGTAGCTCTTGTACACCCGGTGACCGAAGCCCTGGAGCCGTCCGTGACCGCTCTTGACGGCGTCGACGAACCCGGGCACGTTGTCGATCGAACCGATCTCGGTCAACATGCGGATCACCGCCTCGTTGGCGCCCCCGTGCCGGGGACCGTAGAGGGCGGCGCAGGCGGCGGCGCAGGCCGAGTAGGGATCGGCGTGCGAGGAGCCGACCACTCGCATGGCGGTAGTCGAGCAGTTCTGCTCGTGGTCGGCGTGGAGGATGAAGAGCGTGTCAAGCGCCCGTACCAGCACCGGGTCGGGTTCGAAGCGCGGTTCCGCCACCTTCCACATCATCGAAAGGAAGTTGGCGGCGAAGTCGAGCGAGTTGTCCGGGTAGACGAAGGGCATCCCCACGCTGAACCGGTGCGCGGCGGCGGCCAGGGTCGGCATCTTGGCGATGAGCCGGATGATCTGCTTGTCGCGCGATCCCCGGTTGAAGATGTCCTTGGCGTCGAGATAGAAGGTCGAGAGGGCGGCGACGGCGGACACCAGCATGCCCATCGGGTGGGCGTCATAGTGGAACCCATCGAGGAACCGCTTCCGGACGTTCTCGTGGATGAAGGTGTGCATGGTCACTTCGTTGCGCCACGCCTCGAACTGCCCGGTCGTCGGGAGCTCGCCGTGGAGCAGCAGGTAGGCAACCTCGAGGTACGTGGACCGCTCGGCCAGCTGCTCGATGGGGTAGCCGCGGTAGCGGAGGATCCCGGCCTCACCGTCGAGGAAGGTGACTGCGCTCTGGCAGGGCGCGGTGGACATGAACCCAGGGTCGTAGAACCAGACCCCGGGCAGCACCTTGGACCAGTCGGCTGCGGCCACGCCGCCGTTGGCGATGGGGATCTCGATTGACTCGCCGGTCCGGTTGTCGGTGATGGTAATGCTTTCGGTCACGAACGAGAGTCCTCCTGTGCCCGGCGGGCACCTCGGTGTCAACGCGCCTTCGTATCGAGACGCCGGTGTTCGAACGCCCTCAGAGCCGGTGCCAGGCCCCTGCCTTGGCTCCGGTCCCCTTGAGGCGATCCTATGGCGGCGCCGGCGAGCCGGTCGAGATCGCCCCCCCGGGGGCCACCGGCTACCCGGACCCGGGTCCCGCGGCCGCACCGTGATGAGCGACGCCCGAGGGCCGGGTGGTCGTGGTGGTGGTCGTGGTCGTGGTCGTGGTCGTGGTGGGCGGCGGTGCCCTGGGCGCCACTTGCACGGTGAACGATCGGGAGGTCTCGTTCCCGGCGACCTCGCCGGGCGGGGGCCGGACGGCCACCGTGAGCCGGTAGGTGCGGCCCGGCGCCACCCCCATCGCCCCAAAGGTCACCGCCACCGAGCCGCCTGGCGACAGCGACAGCCTCGTGGTGCGCCGGGACGCTTTCCCGGCATCTGCCAGCTGGACGGTGGCGCCGACCACGATGCCGGTCTCCGCCACGTTGCCCCGGTCGGCCACCACGGCCGTGACCACCAGCGATCCGGTGGGCGGGAGGACCGAGATCCCTGGTGGCCCGCCGGGGACCCGGGCAGGGGCCAGGGAGATGGCGTCGGGGATCAGCACCACCTGGTGCACCGCGGCCAGGCCCGGCGTGCTGTCGAGCTGGTCGACCACCGTGAGGACCGGGCCCGGCGCCCAAGCCGCCGGGTTGGTCACCCACCTCGACGGGGGCAGGTGTGGCGCGCCGGGTGCCCGGGCCAGCTCCTGGCGGACCCGGCCGTAGGACCGGTCCGCCCCCTCCAAGAGGGCACCGACCTCGCCGAGATCACTGGCCGTGTGGGCGGTGGATCCCGTGGCCGGCGTGCCCGGCCCGGTGCCCTGCGGGGGCGATGACGCCCCCAGCAAGCCGTCCACGGCAGCCCGAAGCCGGGCGACGGCCCTCGCCCGATCGGAGAGGACCGCGGTGAACGGCGCCTCCAGCCCGCCCCAGAGGGCGGGAGGGGCAAGGGCCGATGCGGCACGCGCCGTCTCGGTGCTTGTCCGGGCCAGCATGTCCAGCTGGGACTGGAGGCCGGTGCGGGACTGTCGCGGGATACCGCCCAAGAGCTCCCTGACCCCGGCCCCCGTGCGGTTGGAACGGTCCACCAGCATCGCGCCCTGGGCGGCGAACGACCGGTCTACCGACCGCCAGTAGGACCGCGGGGTCGTGCCGACCTGGAGGAGGCCGCCGACCAGCACCAGGACGGCGAGCACGACCAGGCTGGCGACCAGCACGGTCGAGGCGTGGACGCGGTGCCGTCGCCGGCTGGAGAAGGGCATCGGCGCCAGACGCTACCGCCGGACCTGCCGGTGGTCAGTGGCGCCGCGCCGGCAGTGCCCGGGGTTCCGCACGACCGTCCCGGCCGGCGCCCCCGTCACGCGTCGGTCGGTGCCTCCTGGCGCCGCCAGTCGTCGCCGGCGGATCCAGCCGTCGGCAGCACGCTGGCCGTGTGGCGCCATTGCACGGTCGGCTCGATGGCGGCCGGGTCGACCCGGTCGCGGTGGCGATCGGCGACGGCCAGCAGCGACGAGAGGGTCGTGGCATTGAGAAGGTGCGGTACCAGGCCGAGGTCGAGCAGTTTCGTGTGGGCGGCACGGTAGTAGTGCTCCTGCTTCTCCACGCGGGGGTCCTCGAGGTGCTCGACCTCCGCCCGCCCCGGGTAGGCCTCGGCCACCATCTCGGCCAGCTGCAGCACCGAGAACGACTCGGTGAACTGGTTGAACACCCGGAACTCGCCGGGCTTGGGGGGGTTGGCGCAGGCCAGCTCGACGCAGGCCAGGGTGTCTCGGATGTCGAGCATCCCCCGGGTCTGCCCTCCCTTGCCGTAGACGGTGATCGGGTGGCCGACGACGGCCTGGACGCAGAAGCGGTTGAGCACGGTCCCGAACACCCCGTCGTAGTCGAACCGGGTGCCAAGGTCGGGATGCAGCACCGTCTCGGGGGTCTCCTGGCCGTAGACGATCCCCTGGTTGAGATCCGTCGAGCGCAGGCCCCAGATACGGCAGGCGAACATGATGTTGTGGCTGTCATGCACCTTGGAGAGGTGGTAGAAGGACCCAGGTTGCTTGGGGTACGGCAGCATGTCGGTGCGCCCCCGGTGGGTGATCTCGATGAACCCTTCCTCGATATCGATGTTGGGAGTGCCGTACTCGCCCATGGTGCCCAGCTTCACGAGGTGGATCGACGGGTCGACGTCGGCGATGGCATACAGCACGTTGAGGGTGCCGACCACGTTGTTGACCTGGGTGTAGACGGCGTGGCTCTGGTCGATCATCGAGTAGGGAGCGGAACGTTGCTCGGCAAAATGGACGATCGCCTCCGGCCGGAACTCCTCGAGCGTCCGCTTCACGAAGGCGCCGTCGGTCAGGTCGCCGACGAAAGTCTCGACGACGTGCCCGGAGACCTCCCGCCAGACCCGGACCCGGTGCTGGAGGTGCTTGACTGGCACCAGGCTCTCCACGCCCATCTCGAAGTCGTACCGGCGCCGGGCAAAGTTGTCGACAACCCCGACGGCATGTCCGGCACGCGACAGATGCAGCGCGGTGGGCCAGCCCAGGTAGCCGTCCCCCCCGAGCACGAGGATCCTCACGATCCGTCTCCTTCCCACGCGACGACCTCGCCACCCGGGACCATGGGCAAGAGCCCGGGACGGCCAGAGTCAGTAATCGAACCGAAACGTAGTTGAGCAACCTTGGAGAATGCTGAGAATTCCCTGAATATCGCCGGGTCTGTGCCCGACAGCAGCAGGATCGCTGTCCTCCGGGCCACCCCCGGCCCGCCTCGGCAAGGCCCGCCTCGGCAAGGCGTCACTGTCGCCATCACCCCCGCGCTGCTCAGCAATGCGCTGCCTGGCCCGGTGCGACGCGGCCGCCGTACGCCGGGTACTGACGTCCGCGGGGCACCATGCCTCCATCGGCCTCGTTGCCCCATACCGCCCAGCCAGCCTGGGGGTAACGAGCAAAAAGCTCCAGGCGGGGACCCGGCGAGCACGCCTCGACGACCGGGTAGAGCTCGTCGGGCTTTCTGCTGTGCTCACGCTTCAGCGTCTCGATCATGTTGACCTGGCGCCGCCCGGCGGCCAGGGTCCGCAAGTGGCCACGGACGCCGAACAGTACGGGCTCGGTCACATTGCGAAAGTAGAACCCCACGCCGCGGCCGTCCGGACCGCCGTCCTTTCGGCGTTTCGCCCACACGAGCATCGTCTTGTAGGCAAAGCCCCACGCCCCCAGCACGGCGAGCCCTTCGGCCAGCAGGGCGTTCGGAGCCCACAGATAGCAGTGGGACTGCTGGTCCATCACGTCGGCGACCGGCATGGAGGCGATCTCCTTCCACGTCAAGGTGTCGTAGCGCGAGAGGCGCCTGTGCTCCGGGGCAACCTTCCCGGTTCGGTTGCTGAACCGCCACGGTGGGTCGGCCAGCACCGTGCCGAACGGGCCACCTCCGAGGCCCCTGAGGTCAAGCCCTTTGAACTCCACGTCGCTCACCGGTTCTCCCTCAGCCCTGCGAGGCACGATCCACCCAGCCGCGCCACCCGCCAGCGCGGCCGTCCGTCACCCGCACGACGCCAGGCTCAAGCGGGTCGGTCGGCGACGCGTAGCCCGTCGTCCTCGCCATCCGGCACCTCCTCTCACATCGGATCTCTAGATCCGGGCTCTACCACGCCGGTGCGATTGCCACGCGGATGGGGTGACGACGGATCTGGTTGTCGGGTCCCGACCAGCTCATCGATGGATGACCGGTCCCCAGTGCAGGCGCAGGGGACGGCGTCTTGGCTGGCAACGTCCACGCCGTTGATCACGGTCCCGGGCGACCGGGCGACGACTCGGTCAGGATGCGCGTCCCCGGCTCGGGAGGCGGCCGCTCGGCGGCCCCGGCTCATCCGTCGTCGAGGGTCTCCGGCGCCTGCGGGCCACCGCCGGCGCCCTCGACAAGGACCCGGACCTCCTGCTTGGCCGCCGCCAGATCGCCGACGGTGCGGGCCACCGCGCCATCCGGACGCAGGAAGAGGAACGTGCAGCGCTCGACCGGCGCCCCGACCGCCTCCTCCACCGCCAGGGCGTACGCCGCCCCCTGCAACCGGTAGCGGCGCACGGCGCCGTCGAGGTCGGCGTCGCCGGCCACCTGGTCGGTCTTGTAGTCGACCACCTCGAGGCCGTCGGCCCCCTCGTAGAGGAGGTCGACGAAGCCTTCCAGCACCCGCGACCCGAGCGGGACGCCGACGTAGAGCTCGCGCCAGTAGCGCCTCGAACCGACGGCCGCCCTTACCGTCTCCGACCGGAGCCCCGCCCGGGCCAGCGCCGCCACCTCCGCCACTCGAGCGGGGATGGCCTCGGCATCGGCGTGGGCCGACGCCAGCGCCTCGAGATCGGCACCACCAACGAGGTCGACCGCCTGCAGGACTGCGTGGACAGCCCGGCCGACGGCGGTGCCCGCCCGCCCCCGCCGCCAGGGCGGCCGGATGTCGTCGCCAGCTGGATCGCCGGCTCCTGGATCGTCGCCGGCTGGATCGCCGGCTCCCGTGATGCCGTCGACGTCGTCGCAACCGGTATCGCCATGGTGCCCGGGCCCCGTTCGGTCCGGCACCAGGCGGGCCACCCCGGTCGCTGCCACCACCCTCGGCGGCTCTGCCAGCAGCAGCCGGCGGGCCTCGTCCCACGCGGCGCGCTCGTCGGGACCCTCGACCGGTGCGGCTCCAGACCACTCCGCCTCGTGCGACGGCGGGGAGCCCCGGGGCGCCAGAGTCCCCCCGGGGACCGATCCCGCCGGGACCGATCCCCCGGGCTCGGCGGCCACCCACAGGGCCTCGTCCACCTGCTCCAGCGCCGCCGCCAGCCGGCCGGCAAGGGACTCGCCCGCCCGCTGGCCCCGGTGGACGCTCACCACAAGGTGGTCCTGCGCCCTGGTGGCGGCCACGTAGAGGAGCCGGAGCCGCTCCTCTTCTTCGATCGCCGCACGCTGCTCGGAGAGCTCGGGGTGCCCGTCGGTGCAGAGGTCCTTGCGCAGACCGATCTCGGGTCCTCTCTCCCCGAACAGGACCTCCCGGCCGTTCGGCCGTCGGCCGCCCCCAAGCCCGGCCACGACCACGACCGGGAACTCGAGGCCCTTGGCGGCATGGATCGTCATGACCCGGACGGCCTCGAGGTCCGGCTCGGGCAGGACCACCTCGGTGACGCCGGCGTTGTCGCCGGCCTGTACGTCGAGCCACGCCAGAAAGCGCCGGTGGTCGCCCGGAGACGACTCGGTGAACTGCCGAGCCAGATCGGCGACGAAGCGCAGCCTCCGCCACCCCTCCCGCCAGCGCCGGTCGTCGAGAGCCAGCAGCATGAGGCGCCGGTCGTCGATGACGAGCCGCACCAGCTCGCTCACCTCCAGCCAGGCCCGCTTCTCGTGCACCTGCCGGAGCCAACCAAGGCCGGACGCCACCGGCCCGCCGGCCGTCTCCGGCGGTGGGTCGAGCCGGTAGTCCCATCCCCCCCTGGCCAGGCGGTGGCGCACCAGGTCGTCGTCGCCGCAGCCGAACCCCGGCGAGCGGAGGGCTGCCACCACCGAGAGCTCGTCGGTCGGGTCGTCGATGGCACGCAGGACGGTGATCAGGTCGCGGACCTCGGCCGAGGCGAACACCAGCGAGCTCGACTCCAGGCGGTAGGGCACCCCGGCTGCGTCGAACGCCTCCTGGAGCGCGGGGAGCGGGCCCCGAGTGGGGATCAGCACGGTCACGTCGGCCAGTCCGGCCGGGCGCCCCGTGACGCCAACCGGCCAACCCTGACGCCAGGCATCGAGGGCGATGGCGGCTACCTCCCGGGCCTCGCGGCGCAGTGCCTCCTCGGCCGCGCCCGTCGCCGGGGTCCCGGCGCCGAGCACCGTCACCGGCGGGCGGGTCTTCCCGGCCGGCCACGTCGCTGCCGGCCGCGCCGGATTCGACGGCGTGTACGCCGGTCGGCTCGGCGGCGCACCCTCGTCCGAGGTCCCCGCGTCGCCCAGGAGGCGACCGAAGACGGCGTCGTTCCACGACACCACGCCGGGCACCGAGCGGAAGTTCGTGGTGAGCGGCTCGAGGCGATCGGGCACCTCGTCCCGGGTCCGGCGGAACAGCGCGAGGTCGGCCCGGCGAAAGCCGTAGATCGACTGGACCGGGTCCCCGACGAAGAAGAGCCTGCCCGGTTCCACCGGCAGGGCCCCCCACGGGCCGGCTCCGCCCCCACCGGCGGCCGGGCCGGCGGCGATGGAGAGAGCCAGCTCGGCCTGGATCGGATCGGTGTCCTGGTACTCGTCGACGAGCACGTAGCGGTACTGCTCGTGCAGCGCGGAACGGACCTCGGCGTCGTCACGGACAAGGTCGCGGGCCATCACCAGGAGATCGTGGAACTCGAGATGACCGTCCCGGCGGCGTTCCCCGGCGGCCACGAGCGTCTGCCCGGCCAGCACCGAGCCGAGGCACCTGAGCGCGACGTGGACGGTGCCGCCGACCACCTCCTGCCGGGCCTCTTCGGCGGCATCGAGGTGCTGGGCCACTTGAGCCTTGGCGTCGCCCCACGAAGAGGTCCGTCCCAGGTGAGCGGCGGTCAGCTTGGCGGTCCGCCCGGCGACCACGTCGAGCACCGACAGCTCCTCCCCGGCGGCGACGGCGTCCTTCAGCCGCCGGGTGAAGGGCTCCAGCCCCACTAGGTGAGCCCGCAGACGGTCGCTCCGGTCCGTGCATCTGCCGGCCAATGCCAACGCCGCCTCCAGACCGGCCACGACACCGGACGCGTCCACCTCGGGCAGGGGGGTCGGTGGGCCGGCGGCCGGCAACAGGTCCCAGTTGGCCGAGAGCCGGCGGGCGACCGTCCGGAGGCCGTCGAGGGTGCCGCCGCACACGAGCAACCGCTGCAGCGCCCGCGCCGCCGCCGGCTCCCCGCAGATGGCGTCGAGCATCACGGCCCACCGGGCCTCGAAGGCGACCGCCGAGCGGGCCTGGTCGTAGACCTCGAAGACCGGCGGAAGGCCGGCTTCGAATGGGTGCTCCGCCAGGATGCGCCGGGAGAACCCGTGCAGCGTGGTGATGGCGGCCATCTCGAGACCGGCCAACGCGTCGGACGCCGTGGTCGACGCCTCCCGACCCACGGCTCCGGTAGCCGCTCCTTCCAGCGTGGCGGCGATGCGGTCCCGCAGCTCGGCCGCCGCCGCTTCGGTGAAGGTGATGACCGCCACCTGGTCGATGCGCGCCCTGCCGGTGAGCAGCAAGGTGACGACCCGGTCCACCAGGCAGCTGGTCTTGCCGCTGCCGGCCCCCGCCTCGACGAAGATGGTGGTGTCGAGATCGGTGGCGATGGCGTCCCGCGCCGCCTGGTCGTTGGGCACGGTGTCGGGGGCCGACGACTCCCCGGTCATGTCACCGACCCGGCGTCGGGAAGGGGCCCGGGCTCGGGGCCCGCCATCGAATGCGGCGCCGGCTCCCCGCCAGGCGCCGGCTCGGCCAACGCCAGGTAATCGGCCAGCCGGCGATCGCTGCGCTTGCGCTCCCACTGCCGTCGTCGATCGGTCGGGCACATGGCGTCGAAGAGGCAGACGGCGCAGTTCGCCCCCGCAGAGCCATGACGAGCGGGGCCCGGCCGTGCCGGGAAGACGCCGCTCTCGATGGCGTCCACGATGGCCCCGACGACGACGGTGAGGCGCTCCTCGATCTCAGGGGAGAGGTCGATCCATGCCGGACCGTCCTCTGCGCCGAGACGCCAGTAGCCGGCGACGACGGCGCCCGCCGGCCGCAACCGCTGCCGGGCAGCCAGGCCGTAGACGGCGAGCTGGAGGCTGGTGCCGCCGGCCAGGGGGTCGCCGTCCGGTCCGTCCGGCGCGCCCGCCCTGCCCGACTTGTAGTCCACCACGGCCACGCCGTCGTCCGACGTGCGGTCCATACGGTCGATGCGGCCCTTGAACGGCACCGTGCGGCCGCCCCCGATCCCGACGAGGACCGGATCCCCGCCCGTCGCCATGCCGAAGGTCTCCTCGACCGCCACCGGCACCGCCTGACGTTCCCGGCGATGGCGCTCGTCCTGGCGGAGGAAGCGGCGCAGGCTGGCGAGGGTGGCCACCCGGTCGACCTCCCACATCGCAGGCCGGCCGGCGCGCCGGCCTGCTTCCAGGTCGGCGAAGATCTCGTCGGCGATGCGGAGGAGCTCCTCCTCGTCGTCGGGACCCCACGAACGCTCGGGCGAGATGGGTTCCGGTACCGACCGCAGGATCTGCCCGGAGAGGAACTCCTCCAAGATCCGGTGCACGGCGACGCCGCGATCGAGCGGGCTTATACGGAGCAGCTCCTCGGGCCGGTCCCGCGCCGACAGCTCGAGCACGGTGCCGAACAGGTACCGCCGGGGACAACGTGCGTACTCCTCCAGCCGGGTGGCCGATCGGGCGGCGCCGCCGGCCGGGGAGGGGGCCGGGATGCCGCCGATCCCCCCGTCGTAGCGGGTGAAGGTCGAGCGGCGGCGTCCTCTCCGCATGGCCAGGCCCCCGGCCACGACGGCGTCGTCGTGGGCCAGGAAGTGCCGGTCCACCCCCACGCCCGATTCCACCCACCGGGTGAGCGCCCGCAGGTCCCAGTCGCCAAGGTCGACGGGCGTCCATCCGCTGGTGACGGCGGCGGCCAGCGACGGGACCGCCCTGACCGTGCCCGCGGCCGCCCGGAGCGCCGCCCCGGTGAGGGGGAGATCCTTGGCATAGATGCGCCCGGCCCCGGCCAGGTTCCCGAGGGCGTCGAGGACGGGGCGGGCCGGGCGTAGCTCCCGCCCCGTCCGCTGGTCCCCCACCGGGTAGGAGAGCACCCGCACCGAGGCGCCGGCGAGGGCGGCGAGCAGATCTCGGTGGGACTCGGCGCGGCGGGCCTGGCGCCGCGGCACCTCGTGCTCGGCGTCGACCCGCTCGCGCTCCCGATCGGGGATGAGAACGTCGTCGGTGGCCGGCGCCGGGAAGGAGCCGTCGGTCATACCGAGTACCCACACCACGTCGAGGTCGAGGCCGACGGCGGCGGCCACCGGGCCGGTCAGGATGCCCCGTCCCGACCTCGCCGTCTGGGGGGCGGGCACCTCCAGCTCGGCCTGGAGCGCCATCCGCAACCGGCTCAGCCCCGGACGTCCCCCCAGCTCGTCAAGTGCGGCCAGGTTGGCCAGGACCTCGGAGACGGCCTCGAAGGCGGCAGCTTCGTGGATAGGCCAGCGGTCGCGCCGGGCGGCGTCGCCCAGGAGGTCGCGGAGCAGCCGGCGCCCCCATTCCGCCCATCCGGCCCACGTATCGACCGGCTCGGTCAAGCGCGCCGCCACGTCCTCGACGAACGACAGGAGGTCGGCGCATTGCGCCGCGTCCCTCCGCAGTGCATCCGGCAACGGCCCGGTGGTGGTCCCTGCCGCGTCGTCAGCCTCCCGCTCCCGGCGTTCCGCCCGGGCCGCCCGCCGGCGCAGGTCGGCGGCGTGGGTGACGAGGCGGTCCCGCCATTCTCCCAGCCCGGCGATGACGCCGGCCTGGCACGAGAGCAGGTCCCAGGTGGCGTCGGGGACCGGCTGCCCGCCGTGACGGAGGGGAGCCCCGGCAATCCAGTCGATGACGTCCTCCCGGCGCCACCCGCCATCGCCCAGCTCGAGGCAGCCCACCAAGGCCCGCCCGGGAACAGTCGCCGACAGCGGCCGGATCCCTCCCCCGTTGAAGGGCAGGCCGGCGGCGGCCAGGACGTCGTGCACCAGCCGCGGGTGCGGGTCGTTCCCCCCGTGCAGCAGAGCCATCCGCTCCAGCGGGGTCCCTCGCTCGTGCAGGGTCATGAGCCGGCGGACCGCCATGAGGACCTCGGCGTCGGCGCTGGGGGCCGTCCACACCTCGGTGGCAGCGACCGGGACGCTCACCGGCATCAGCGACCCGGCGGTTGGACGGGTCGGCGCCATCACCGGCTCGATCGCTCGCCCGACCCCGGCGATGGTCGGGTCGGCATCCCCCTCCGACGGAGGGCCGACCAACCGTCTCACGATGGCAGCGGCCGGTTCGTCAGCGCCCTCGTCACCCGTGAGCCCGACGACGACGGTCACGTCGACCGCCGCCGCCAGCGCTTCCAGCAGATCGGCCTCGGCCGGACCGAGACGGGTCGGAAGATGGACGACGACCGGTCCGGTCAGCTCGGCCAACCTCTCGGGGGCCCGAAGGACCGCGTGCTGCGCCGCCCGCAGGAGGTCGACCTCGTCGTACCTCCCTGCCAGTTGCTGCCGCACGGCCCGGATCACCCCGACCACCTGGCGCGCCCGGGGGCTCTGGCCGGCCAGGAGATCGAGCGTCCGTGTCGACGCCGCCGCCATCTCCCGGTAGGTACGCACCATGGCTCGGACAGTCGACGGTTGGTCGCCGGTCGCCGGCAGCACCCCGTCGCCGCACCCGGCCAGCGCCGCCCGCACGGCCTCGTACACGAGCGAGGTGGCGATCGGCCGTCTGCCCGCGCCAGCCAGCCACGCGACTGCGAGCTCACCGGCCAGGCGGGCCAGGACCAGGTGGCGCACGTTCAGGACGCCCGGCGGCGCCGACGCCAGCCGTCGCCTCGTGGCCAGGCCCACCGCTCCCCTGGGCACCACGACGGTGACCAGGCGGAACGGGTCGTCCTCCTTGGCGGCACGTATCGCAGCGGACAGGGCCTCGAACGCCGGGTCGCCGTAGGCAACCCGGACGACGTCGAGGCTCACGAGGCGGTGGCGCCCGCCCCGCCAGGCCGATCGTCAGCTCGCTCCGGCGATCCTGGCCGGGCGTCGGCCACGTCGTCGTCGGGATCGGCGCCACCGGCGAGGCCCAGCGTGCGGGGCACGGCGGTCGGCCTCGCCGGAGACAGCACCATGGCGTCGTCGGCGTGGGGCGAGGTCAGCTCGGCCGCCTGGAGCAGGCGGGGTGAGGCCTCCACCGGGCCGACTGCCGCCAGCTCCTCGGCATCGAGGCCAGCCCCCATCTCGGGGAACTTACGGGCCGTCACCAGCACCCTCGCCTCCAGCGACCCCACCGTCTGGTTGAAGGCCTCGACGGTCCCCGTGATGCTCCGCTGCAGCCTGGTCAGATGACCTCCCATGGTCCGAAGCCGGTCGTAGAGCTCGGCCCCGAGCTTCTGCACCTGGCGGGCGTTGTCGGCCAGGAGCTCCTGCCGCCAGCCGTAGGCGACGGTCCGCAGCAGGGCGATCAGCATGGTGGGCGTGGTGAGGAGCACGCCGTTGGCCATGGCGTGCTCCTGGAGGGTGGCGTCGTGCTCGTAGGCCGCCGACAGCAGGGAGTCACCCGGCACGAAGACGACGACCTGCTCGGCCGAGCCCCCGACGTGGCGCCAGTACTCGCGCTTGGTCATCTGGTCGACGTGGTCACGGAGCTGGCGGGCATGCGCCACGAGGTGGGCCTTGCGCTCGTCGTCGTCGTCGGTCTCCACCGCCCGGAGGTATGCCTCCAGGGGCACCTTGGCGTCGACCACGATCTCGCCTCCGCCCGGCACGTGCACCACCATGTCCGGCCGGAGCCGACCGTCCTCCCCGGTGCGCACCTGCTCGTCGAAGTCGCAGTGCGGGAGCATCCCGGCCATCTCGACCACCCGACGGAGCTGGATCTCTCCCCACCGACCGCGGGTCTGTGGCGAGCGGAGAGCCGTCACGAGGTGCCGGGTCTCGCGCTCGAGCTGCGCCTGGGACTGGCCGAGCTGAGCCACCCGCGTCGTGAGCTCCCGGTAGGCGCCCTGCCGGTCGACCTCGAGCCGCTGGAGCCCCTCCTCGTACTTGGTCAGCGTGGCCCGGAAGGGCTCCAGGAGCTGGGCAATGGCCTGCTGGCGCTGGACCAGGTCGCCGGCTGCCGTCTCCTGGGCCTGGCGGAGACGCTGGTCGGCCAGCGCCAGGAAACGCTCGGAGTTCTGCTCCAGCGCCTTCCCGGACAGCTCGGCGAACGACCCGGCGAGGCGCCGGCGGTCCTCTTCCCACGTCGCCGCCCGCTGCTCGGCCGCCTGTCGGGCATGATCCAGCTCGGCCGCCTGCCGGGCCTGCTCGGCCCGGGCGTCGGACAGGGAGGCTCGGGACGCGTCGAGCTGGTTCGCCAGATCGGCCACCGCCGCCTGAGCGTCGGTCAGGCGGGCCTTGGTCGCCAACGTCTCGGCCGCGGTGCTGGCATGGCGATGCGCCGACACCAGGAGCCCGAAGACGAGCCCGGTGACCGCCCCGGCCACCAGGCCGACGATCAATCCAACCGCCATCACGCTCCTCCCCGCCTGCCAGCCGGCACTCGGCCCGGCGGCGCCATGCCCGCCGCCGCCGCCGGTCTCCGACCGGCGACAGGGCAACAGTACCGAGGGGGTGTGACTCTCATACTGGTGGGGTCCCCGGAGCAGCCGGCGCCGCGGGCGCCGCCGATCGGCTTGGTACGGTGGACCCATGGTCTTCCGGCTCGGGGCGGGGAGCCGTCGGCGTCCCGGCGACGATAAAGCGGAACCGCCCCCCGCTGGCCGGTCCCCCGGGACCGCCGGTCCGCCGATGCCCCCCACTGCCAGGTGCGGTGCCGGCGGCGAGGCGGCGACCAAGGCCACGGCCGGCGGCGACCCTCCGGCGGGCACGAGTGGCACCGCCGCCGTGCCC